>NZ_CM147888.1:0-2500 GCF_055808875.1 Arcticibacterium sp. GJ41-1
ACTATTCATGCATAAAAAAACCCCAACACGTTACGTATTGAGGTTTAATAAAAATGCGGCGTCTACCTACTCTCCCAGGTTTGATCCAAGTACCATCGGCGGTTCGGGGCTTAACTTCTCTGTTCGGAATGGGAAGAGGTGGACACCCGTCCTATAAACACCATCAAATCTTCAGGTTCATCACTGAACCAATTTCTTTTGATGAATTTAGTTCATATCTAAATCAACAAACTGACATTAACGATTTTACTTCTGCCTTCGACTTTAAGCCTTTCGCAATTAAAATCATTGAGATGAAGAAAGACTGAGTAGAATAAATTATATAAAAAAGAGAACTTATCGGTTCATTAGTACTACTCGGCTACATACATTGCTGCACTTACACCTATAGCCTATCTACGTCGTAATCTCCAACGTTCCTCTATGGAAGTCTCATCTTGAGGTGGGTTTCACACTTAGATGCTTTCAGTGTTTATCCCGTCCATACGTAGCTACTCTGCCGTGCCCTTGGCAAGACAACAGATACACCAGCGGTATGTCCAATTCGGTCCTCTCGTACTAAAATCAGAGCCTCTCAAACTTCCTACGCCCACCACAGATAGGGACCGAACTGTCTCACGACGTTCTGAACCCAGCTCGCGTGCCACTTTAATGGGCGAACAGCCCAACCCTTGGGACCTTCTCCAGCCCCAGGATGTGACGAGCCGACATCGAGGTGCCAAACCTCCCCGTCGATATGAGCTCTTGGGGGAGATCAGCCTGTTATCCCCGGAGTACCTTTTATCCTTTGAGCGATGGCCCTTCCATACAGAACCACCGGATCACTATATCCGTCTTTCGACCCAGATCGACTTGTAGGTCTCTCTGTCAAGCTCCCTTTTGCTATTGCACTCAACGCACGGTTACCAACCGTACTGAGGGAACCTTTGAAAGCCTCCGTTACTCTTTTGGAGGCGACCACCCCAGTCAAACTACCCACCAAGCAATGTCCTCCCTCTGGGAGTTAGGAAACAGATAAATAAAGGGTGGTATTTCAACAACGACTAAACTACGCCTAGCGACGCAGCATCAAAGTCTCCCACCTATCCTACACATTATTTACCCAGTCCCAATGCTAAGCTATAGTAAAGGTTCACGGGGTCTTTCCGTCCCGTGGCGGGTAGACGGCATCTTCACCGTCACTACAATTTCGCCGAGCTCACGGCTGAGACAGTGCCCAGATCGTTACACCATTCGTGCAGGTCGGAACTTACCCGACAAGGAATTTCGCTACCTTAGGACCGTTATAGTTACGGCCGCCGTTTACTGGGGCTTCAATTCAGACCTTCGCATTGCTGCTAAGCCCCCCTTTTAACCTTCCAGCACCGGGCAGGTGTCAGGCCATATACGTCGACATTAATCTTCGCATAGCCATGTGTTTTTGCTAAACAGTCGCCTGGGCCATTTCTCTGCGGCCTCCATTTTATTATGGAGGCTCCCCTTATCCCGAAGTTACAGGGTTAATTTGCCTAATTCCTTAGCCGTGAATCACTCGAGCACCTTAGGCTTCTCGCCTCGACTACCTGTGTCGGTTTGCGGTACGGTCTGTTATAAACTAGAGCTTAACGGCTTTTCTTGGAACCTTGTCCCCCTACTCGGTTCTGCCTAAGCGTCCCCTCTACGCACTATTCCGTCAGTACGTGCAAAGCTTCAAAATCCGTCCCCGTGTCGCATTTATAACAGGTTCAGTAATATTAAACTGATTCCCATCGGCTTCTGCTCTCGCATTATCCTTAGGATCCGACTAACCCTCCGTTGATTAGCATAGCGGAGGAAACCTTAGTCTTTCGGTGTGCATGTTTCTCACATGCATTATCGCTACTTATTCCTACATTTGCTTTTCTGTACGCTCCAGCATCCATTACCAGACACATTCACTGCATACAGAATGCTCCCCTACCACTTGTAATAAAAATTACAAATTCTAAGCTTCGGTACTATACTTTATGCCCGTTTATTATCGATGCCCGCCCCGCTCGACCAGTGAGCTGTTACGCACTCTTTAAATGATTGCTGCTTCCAAGCAAACATCCTGGCTGTCTCTGCAGTCAGACTTCCTTAGTTCAACTTAGTATAGATTTAGAGACCTTAGCTGTAGATCTGGGTTCTTTCCCTCTTGGACTCGGACCTTAGCACCCGAGCCCTCACTGCCGGTTATATCTTATCGCATTCGGAGTTCATCTGAATTTGGTAGGATGTGACTCCCCCGCATCCAATTGGTAGCTCTACCTCGACAAGACTCAACACCGACGCTGTTCCTAAAAACATTTCGGGGAGTACGAGCTATTTCCTAGTTTGATTAGCCTTTCACCCCTACCCACAGTTCATCCAAACACTTTTCAACGTATACTGGTTCGGTCCTCCATTCCGTGTTACCGGAACTTCAACCTGACCATGGGTAGATCACTAGGTTTCGCGTCTACAGCATGCGACTAAACGCACTGTTAATACTCGCTTTCGC
>NZ_CM147888.1:4935000-5289479 GCF_055808875.1 Arcticibacterium sp. GJ41-1
ATATTTTGTAAGAGTTAGCCATCCCTCCAATAATCATGGAAAGAGCGGGAGTAATGATGTTTGGTATACACAACATAGATCTGATGGAAGATGGTCTATTGCCAGAAAAATGCCAAACACTATTAATAAGGACAAGTATAATGATTTGTTCAGTATTTCGCCCGACGGAAACACCGTCCTTATAAGAGGTGTATATAAGAATGGAAGAAAACAGAATGAAGTAGGTATTTCTAAATGTCAGAAAACTAAGACAGGCTGGACTCAACCTGAGAAACTAGACATTCCTAAACTAGATGCTATGTGTAAGGGACAATATTTGTCGGCCTTTTTAACCAACAATGGTAAGGTCTTGATTCTTGGCTTTGCTGAAAAGAAGAACAGTAAAAATGATGACTTATATATAAGTAGCCTTGGACGTGATGGAAAATGGAGTAAACCTGAAAGCCTTGGACCTGACATTAACACGGGGAGTAGCGAGACCACTCCATTTTTAGCGTCGGATGATTATACCTTATATTTTGCCTCTGACAGAAAAGGTGGTCAAGGTGGTTCAGATATTTGGGTAAGCAAAAGAACTGATAGAACTTGGAAGAAATGGTCTACTCCTATAAATCTTGGAGAAAAAATAAACTCTCCTGAAGATGATTACTACTATTCTATTACCGCAACAGGTGAATATGCTTACATGACCACAAAAAATGAAAGCATAGGTAAAGGAGATATTATAAGGTTTAAACTTCGTGACAATTCAGAAAGTGAAGAGGTGGTGGGTGCCCTACAATCATCAAACAATGATATTGAAAGTAAAACTGCTAAACCAAAAACAAAGGAAGAGCTAGAAAAAGAAAAGCTTGACGCCTTAACATCTCCCAACCCTGTGGTTATGCTAAGTGGAAAAGTGATTGACACTAAAACTCAGCGACCAATTGAGGCACGTATTATATATGAGACATTTCCAGGTGGTGAAGAAATTGGCGTAGCTAATACAAACCCAACTACTGGAGAATACAAAATAGTACTGCCATACGGCCAAATGTACACTGTGAGGGCGGAAGCGAATGACTTTATTGCTATTGGTAAAAACATTGACCTTACAGAGGTAGGCTCCTTTAAGGAAATAAAAGGAGAGAACTTGGAGTTAGCTCCATTATTAGCAGGGGTTACAGTAGCAATGAGTAACATCTTCTTTGAATTTGCTTCAGCAAATCTTGAAAAAGAGTCTTTCCCAGAACTTGATAGGCTGGCAGGTGTATTACTGGCAAATAAAAACATGACTATAGAAGTACAAGGACATACGGATAATGTAGGTTCTCCAGAAGCAAACCTTAAGCTTTCTCAGGCTAGGGCTAATTCTGTGCGTGATTATCTGTTGACTAAGAACGTGCCCATTGAAAAAGTAGCCAGCGTAGGTATGGGTATGGGTAAGCCAATTGCCTCTAATGCTACCACCGAAGGACAGGCTAAAAACCGTCGTGTAGAATTTATTATTACCAAAAAGTAAATCTTTCTACCTTTGCGGCTTCATATAAAAAAACATTGAAGGATGAGCAAAGCACAGATGATAACCGAAAAAGGCACAATGGTCATAGAATTTTATGACAATGATGCCCCATTGGCTGTAGAAAATTTCAAAAAACTAGCCTCAGAAGGCTTTTACGATGGTTTAACTTTTCACAGAGTGATTCCTAACTTCATGGTTCAGGGTGGCTGCCCTAACGGCGTAGGTAATGGTGGACCAGGTTACAACATCCCTTGTGAACTAGATGGTGAACTTCAATATCACGACAGAGGTGTACTTTCTATGGCACATGCTGGAAGAAACACTGGAGGATCACAATTTTTTATCTGTCATAGCAGAACTAATACTGCTCACCTAGACAGAAACCATACTTGTTTTGGTAAAGTAATAGAAGGTGTAGATACCGTAGACGATATCAGACAAGGAGACAAAATTGAGAAAATTGTCATTTTAGATGAAGCTTAATTCCTTAAGCTTATTTCTAGTCTAATCTGGACACATCTATATATAAGAAAAGCTAGCCTCGCGGCTAGCTTTTCTTATTATGTCCTAAATCGTGAAAGCATCACTTCCATTTCACTGATTTTTTGGAAGCTTTATTTAAAAAGGTTGTCTTTTGAAGAGCTCCTTCTTTTGAAGTATTTCTTATTTCTACTCCTTTAGTGTTAGCTCCATTTACTTCCATGAATGTTTTCTTGTTTCCGCCATAGTTTAAGTTGTCAATGTTTAGACCATCTACATTGTTAAGCTGCACTACGGTTTTACTTGAACTTGTCAAATTAACATTTATCAAATCAATATTCTTTGCCTCTGTAAGTTGAATCCCGTTATTTGATGTGATGTTGGCATTTGAAATGGTAACATTTTCAATTTGTGCTTCTGGAATTCCTCGCATCATAATGGCAGCTTCCGCTCCTTTGCAATAAACTCTATCAATTACGAAATTTCTAAAAATAGGTGTTCCCTCATCAAAAGGCTTTGCCTCAATTGGTGGAAGACCATGATCCTCTCCTATCAAAGCCACCGGGTCTTTAGCTGCATAATACATATTAAATCGGATAGCTTCTCCCAGAATATTATTCATATTAATATCAGAGATAAAAATATTTTCGACAACACCACCTCGGCCACGGGTTGTTTTAAATCTCAATCCTATATCTGTACCAAGGAAATTGCAATTATTAACAAATAGGTTATTCACTCCGCCAGACATTTCTGAGCCAATCACAAAACCACCGTGCCCATGATACACCGTAGTATTTCTAACGATAAAGTTTGAAGTGGCTACTCCTCGAGCTCGTCCTGAAGCATCTCTACCTGATTTAATGGTAATGGCATCATCACCCGTATCAAAAGTACAACCCTCTATTATTCCATTTGTACATGATTCCACATCTAAAGCATCATTGTTTTGACCGTACCACGGATTCTTAACATTGACATTTCTTATAATTAAGTTTTTGCAAAGCAAGGGATGTAAGGTCCAAGCTGGAGAGTTTAAAAATGTAACTCCTTCTATCAATATATTCTTACAGTTGGTCAAACTCACCATATTTGGTCTTAAGAAATCTTTGATAGCTTCATAATCGGTTTTGGTTTTCCCTTCTACTTTTTGATTAGTCCATTCTCTGTTTTCATTCCCATACTTTGATTGCTCAGAGGGATACCAAGCTGTCTTTTTATCATCCAAAACACCACCTGATTTAATAAGTGCCGCCCATTGAGATTCTGTCATCTTTGATTTCTTGACTTGTTTCCACACCTGACCTGCTCCATCCATGATTCCTTTACCAGTAATAGCAATATTGACCAAGTTAAGTCCCCAAATAGGTGCGTGACTTCTGTAAGCGTCTAAACCTTCCCAAGTTGTTTCTACTAATGGATAGTCATCCCTATTATCAGAAAACTGCACAAATGCACCTTCTTCTAAATGAAGATTGACATTACTTTTAAGATCTATAGGTCCAGAAAGCCAAAAACCTTTTGGAATTAGCACTACGCCGCCACCGTTTTTCGAAGCTACCTCAATAGCCTGATTAACGGCCGTATGGCATAAAGTAAGTCCGCCACTTTGTGCACCGTACTTTATAATATTTAATGTGTCTTTCTTAAAAGCGGTCTCATTGACCGTAGGCAGCTCATAAGCATACTTAGTTGGGTATGGTGATTTTAGTAAAAAATGTCTTAACGGCTGACCAAGAGCTACCAATTCTGTCGCAACTATCTTTGACATTAACTCTGCTCCGTATGGCGAGAAGTGCGTATTGTCAACCAAACCATCTGGAAATTTGTCATAAATACCTGGTAAAACATGCATATAAAGGTCTTTGGTATCTTCTACACCCATTTCAGTTAGCAAGTCCATACTCTTTTGGTGCATGTCAATCATAGGTACATTAAGTTCTTTAGCTAGTTCACGAACCACCAAAGGATAATCTCCATGCTGATCTATAAAGTTTCCGTTTTCGTCAAACTTTCTTCTACTTACTGGAGTCAACAAAATTGGAATACCTCCTTTGGCTTGTGTTTCCTTAACATATCTTCTTAAGTTCTCTTTATAATCTGTGTGCGGAGCTGCATATCTAGCTGGGTCCTTTTCTTTTTGGTCATTATGACCAAACTGAATGAACACATAATCTCCCGGCTTTAATTGCTTATCTACCTCTGCCCAATGACCTAAATCACGAAAACTTTTAGTGCTTCTTCCGTTTCTAGCATGGTTTTGAATTTCTACTTTGTCCGTAAAAAGTTCATGAAAAACTTGCCCCCAGCCTGTTTCTGGAGCATCATACACTTTTTTATTAGCCATGGTACTATCGCCAATCATGAAAATAGTTAGTGCTTTTTTATCTGCAGATTTAAACGCAGTTATCACAAAAAGGCATAGTAATAGATAGACACTTTTTTTTATCATATCAATAGGTTAAAGTTTAAAAGATTGTTTTGATAGTACTAAGGATTTAGTACCAAAGAACTAACTCAGAGAGAGAGTCTAAAAAAAAGAGACTACCCCATAGGTATGAGATAGCCCTTTTAAAATTATTTCAAAGAATTGAGGGGAATGTGATCCATATCTGTAAAGTCCTTATTTTCTCCTGCCATAGCCCAAATAAAGGCATAATTGGAAGTACCACTTCCTGAATGGATAGACCAAGGTGGAGATATAATAGCCTCTTGGTTTTGAACCCAAAGGTGTCTTGTTTCATCTGGTTTACCCATAAAATGCATTACACCTTGATTTTCTGGGATATCGAAGTAGCAGTAAATTTCGCTTCTTCTATCATGCGTATGAGCTGGCATGGTATTCCAAACGCTACCCGTATCTAAGGTAGTAAGCCCCATTACCAGCTGGCAGCTCATAAGACCATCATTATGGATATACTTATAAATGGTTCTTCTGTTTGATGTTTCGGCAGAACCCAAGGTTACAGGAAGAGCCTCTTCTTTAGTATAAGAAGCATTAGGATAAGTATGATGTGCTGGAGCCGATAACAAAAAGAATTTAGCAGGATTAGCAGCATCATTTGAAGAAAATACAATGCTCTTTGTTCCTTTTCCTAAATATACACAGCCTAATTTATCTAATTTAAAAACTTCACCGTCAGCAGTTACTGTTCCTGAGCCACCAATGTTAATTACGCCTAGCTCGCGTCTTTCTAAAAAAAACTCACTTTTAAAATCTTCTGGTGCCTCTAATGCTAAATCTGATTTTACAGGACTGGCACCACCAGTTACCATTCTGTCATAATGTGTGTAGGTTAATGTAATTTCATTTTCTACAAACAGGTTTTGAATCAAAAAGTTTTCTCTCAACTCTTTGGTGTTCATTCTCTCTACCTCTCTTGGGCTAGATTCGTATCTTGAGTTCATTTATCTTTATATTTTATTTTTTATCTGCCCATCCAACCACCGTCTACGGTAAGAATGGTTCCGTGTACATAATTTGAAAGTTCTGACGCCAAAAATAAAGTTGGACCTGCAAAATCTTCAGACTCTCCCCACCTTCCTGCAGGAATTCTATCTAAGATTGACTTACTTCTCTCTGGATTATTTCTTAAGGCTTCTGTATTATCCGTGGCTATATAACCCGGAGCTATCGCATTTACATTGACACCACTAGCTGCCCATTCATTTGCAAAAGCTTTTACCAAACTTCCTATCGCTCCTTTGCTGGCTGCATAGCCTGGCACAGTTACACCACCTTGGAAAGTCAATAAAGAAGCAGTGAAAATCACTTTTCCTGATTTTCTTTTTACCATTTCCTTTCCGAATTCTCTGGTAAGGATAAATTGTGCATTAAGGTTAATGTCTATTACTTTATCCCAATATTCATCTGGGTGCTCTGCAGCAGGTTTTCTGAGAATAGTTCCTGCATTATTTATCAGAATATCAATAATTGGGTGTTCAGCTTTAGCAGCATTTATAAACGCATACAAAGCATCTCTATCTCCAAAATCAGCTTGATAAGCGTAAAACTTTCTTCCCATGCCCTCTACAGCAAGTTGGATATCACTACCGTCTAACTCTAAACTGGCTGAAACTCCAATAATATCTGCACCAGCAGCAGCCAGTCCTTCTGCCATTGCAAATCCAATTCCTCTTTTACATCCCGTAACCAAGGCTACTTTACCACTAAGGTCAATTTTTGTCATTGATTCTCTTTGTTTTCTGCAAATCCAATAAAAAACTGGACTCATACAAGATTAGGTAATAGGTGAAAGTATGCCTAACATATCCCATGGTTTTTTTGTGCAATCGATATCGGGAACGTTGCCATTAATTTTTTTTTACTATATTAAACGTAGAATTGACATTTAATATTAACCAAAAGATCATACTTGACGTTGTATTTTGCGATATTTACAATTACTAAACCATTCTAAACAAATTTTTTATTGGAAACTATAACCATTAAAGACATAGCAAAAGCCTTAAACCTCTCCACATCCACGGTGTCTCGTGCAATAAGAGGTAGTTATGAGATTAGCGATGCTACAAAAAAATTGGTTTTAGATTATGCGGAAAAAGTAAATTATAGGCCAAACCCAATTGCCCTTAGCTTACGCGAAAACAAAAGTAGAAGCATAGGAATCATTGTTCCAGAAATTGCTAATAACTTTTTTTCTAATGCCATTAATGGAGCCGAAGATGTAGCTCAGAAAAGAGGCTATCACGTTATGATATTTCAAACAAGGGAGTCTGACCTTAAAGAGAAGGCTTGTTTGGAACATGTACTTTCTAGAAAACTAGATGGTGTACTTATTTCTCTTTCTGGAAGTACTCAAGATTATACTTATTTAGAACACCTACTTAAAGGTGAATTTCCGATGGTTTTCTTTGACAGAGTACCTGATGGGGTTAAGGCAAACAAAGTGGTAGCCAACAACTTTCAAGGTGCTTTTGATGCTACGGAGCATTTGATTAAAACTGGTAGAAAGAGGATTGGTCATATTACTAGCCCACCTATTTTATCAATTACCAAAGAACGATTAGCTGGTTATAAGGCCGCCTTAGAGAAACACAATATTCCTTATAATGAGAATTTGGTGAAATTTATGGAGTTTGATTACAGTATAATTGCTGAAACTATCAAAAAACTCATAAAAGAAGAAAACCCAGATGCACTTTTTACAGCAAGTGATAGATTAGCATTAAGCTGCTATGATGCCATTAAAAGTCTTAATGTAAAAATACCTGAAGAAGTTGCGGTAGTTGGTTTTACCAATCTAAAAGTAGCTAACCTTCTGAGTCCATCAATGACCACGGTCACCCAACCAGCTTTTGATTTAGGTGCCGAGGCTGTCAATATTTTGATTGACAATATTGAAGGAAATAAAAGGGATATGACTTATAAGCAGTTAGAACTTCCAACTTCCTTAGAAATCAGGGCTTCTTCCAAAATATAAGGTTATTTTCTCCTAACCGACTGTCTAGCTAAAAGTACCCAACCTTTCTTTTGTTTTAGCCAAACCGTCATTATATGTAGTTTAACTTCAGCTGGATTACCTCCATCTAAAGTCTTCGCATATAAATCATGACGTACAATAGCTGTCATTCCAAGTGTTTCAATCGTTTGGTTTGACAATTCTATTTCGGTGAAATTTGATGCCTTAGACACTAAAGCTTCAATAAACTGGTCTCTATTTTCAAGTTTCCCATCAGAATGACCATACGTCAACTTAAAGTGTGTAATAGATGTAAGGCCAGCTTTAGTAGGCTGCACCATTAATTGGCGTAATTCTTCTACACTGTTTTCAAGATTTGGTTGCTGTGCATTTGCAAAACCACAAATAGATAAAAATAAAATAACTAGAAACGATGTTGTTTTTGTTTTGTTCATTTTGAATAGGGTTATTAATACTGCTTAAATTTAATAGGAGTTTGCTTAATAAGCATCTATCGCCATCACTAAAGTTTCATTTCCCATGGCTGCATCAGCTGGCCTTGGGTATTCTTGATTAAAAACACTTAATTCCTCTGAGCTCAGAATGGTGTTTTTTGACTCGTCAAAGCTTCCATTGACCAAAATTCTATCTGTGCTTAGACCTAAATGTTTTGCCAAAAAAGCATAAGCCGCTTGTCTTTTGGATGGGCCATAATCATGCTTTTCATTAGCTAGGTGCACATTCTCTATGTTTTGCTCCGCATCAAAAAAGCCGTAAATCCTTTTAATATGAGGAACAGCCACTTCAGGGTTATTCTGTGTCCAGTCCCCACCATCCGAAATTAGTAGAAGTGGTTTTGGAGCAAAACAAGCCGCAATTTCTACATTAGAGGTTTTATGATGCTCTCTTACGTGAATAGGCATCCCGCTCTCACACTGACAACCGCCAAAAAAGTAGGAAGAAACCATGACTACAGGCACAGAAACACTAATTCTGTCATCTAGAGCTGAAAGTAAGAAAGTTTGTGTTCCACCTCCAGACTCTCCTGTCATGGCAAGCTTACTCGTATCTACTTCAGCTAATTGCGAAAGGAAATCCAAAGAACGCACTCCTGTAATCAGTTGACCTTTTAGCACATTTCTAATTTTATGTTCGGCTTGTTTCATGTCACCTTGCCCCACCATATCATAAGCAAAAACTACTGCTCCCATTCTGGCCAATGTAGCACAGCGTTGCTGCGTGTATTCTTTAAATCTTGGGTCTGGTCCATGCCCATGCGGGCAAAGTATACCCGGAACTTTTCCTTTTATAGCCGTTGGTCGGTATAAATTTCCAGAAACATATACACCTTTAAATGCTTCAAAGAATACATTTTCTACCGTGTAGCCATCAAAGACTTTTTTTGAATGTATGGTGGCGTTGACTTTTTCATTTCTTACCAACTCGTCAATTTCGGCTCCATCTAAAATTCCTTGACGAATAGCGGTAGCTCTCTCATCCCATTCTTCTTTATTATTATAAAGTTTAGCTAGGCGTACATGTTCTGCTTTCCCTTGTTCTGCTGTGAAATATGCTCCTTGGCGGAGTTCAAAACTGTTTTGAGCGAAGCACCAAGTTGTGGCAAAAATTAGTGTTAGAAATAATTTGATTGTTTTCATGTTAATTCAGTTCCAAAACCAACACAGAAAAAGGAGGTACCACTACATCAATTTTGTTATTGATAAGTTTAGCTCCGCTGAATTTCTGTGGTGTTATTTTATTAGGGTTGTCAAATGTATTATGGTCTTGAATACTTGGTGCAGATAAAATTCTTCCAGAAACGTTCTTGAAGTTTTCACCCCTAAGGTCAAGATTTATCTTGTGGCTTTTGTTCATATCAATGTTGACTACCGATACGTGTACTTTGCCATCATCATCTTTTGATGCAGAAGCAGAAATGGCAGGAAGCTTTTTATCACCAAAAATATAATCTTCTGTTTTAAGGTAAATTGGAATTTGCACAGCATCTTGATGAATTTTATACATTTCCATCACGTGATACGTTGGTGTCAAAATAATTCGCTCCTCATCTGTAAGAATTACTGCTTGAAGCACATTAACCACCTGAGCAATGTTTGCCATTCTCACTCTATCCGCATGATTATTGAAAATATTAAGCGTCATTCCTGCTATCATGGCATCACGCATGGTGTTTTGTTGATACAGAAATCCGCCATTAGTTCCAGGCTCCACATTATACCAACCACCCCATTCGTCTACCATCATGGCTACTTTCTTTTCAGGGTCATATTTGTCCATAATGGTGGAGTGCCCCTGAACTAGCCTTTCCATATCCCATGCTCTAGACATGGTAGTGAAATACATATTCTCATCAAAATCAGTGGCGGAGCCCTTATCTGCCCAGTCTATTACCGAATAGTGATGCACTCCTATTCCCTCTAACATTTTGTGAGGAATGTCTCGCATCATTACTTCCGTCCAGTGATAATCATCATCAGATGCACCAGAGGCAATTCTAAAAAGTTTCTCTTTTGAATCCCAGCTAGTATTTACATACGTAGCATATCTTTTATATAGGTCTGCGTAATATTCGGCTGTCATGTTTCCGCCACAACCCCATGTTTCATTCCCTATTCCCCAGTATTTTACTTTGAAAGGTTCTTCATGACCATTTTCTGCACGTAAATCTGACATTGGACTTTTGCCAGAAAAATTCATGTACTGTACCCATTCAGACATTTCTTGAACAGTTCCACTACCTACATTTGCCGAAAAATAAGGCTCCGTACTTAACTGGCGGCAAAGCTCCATAAACTCATGTGACCCAAAAGAATTATCTTCAGTCACATTTCCCCACCAAGTATTCACAATGGTTGGTCTCTGTTCTTTTGGCCCAATTCCATCTTTCCAATGATAGGTATCTGCAAAACATCCGCCAGGCCAACGCAGGTTTGGAATATTTAAGTTTTTAAGAGCTTCCACCACATCTGTTCGCATTCCATTAATATGCGGCACTAGTTTATTTTCTTCCCCAGCATAAAGTCCTCCATATATACAGCGACCTAAATGTTCTGAAAAATGCCCATAAATGTGTTTATTGATAATAGTCTCTCCTAAGTCTGTATTTAAGACAATCTTGTTTTGAGCTAGAGAAATCAACGGCATGCACAGGAATATAAATAGACCAAATGCGAAGTTTTTAGTGAGATTCAATGTTAAATCAATTAGGTTGAAGTCACAATTTATCTATTAAGTAGAGATATACCAAGATTTTAAATCGGTTGAATTGATAATAAATACCTATTTGGAAGTTAAAAAATTAGAGTCAAAGAAATGCCGTAATTTTGAGCTTCATTAACAAAACAGAATTCTACGACAGTAGAAACAAATAAAACATAGCTTCAACAACAACATGAAGGACATCAACGAACTTATAGAACTAATTGAATTAAAAGAGCTCTCACCAAATATTTATGTGGGGCAAAACTACCAAGCTCCGTGGAATAGAGTTTTTGGTGGACAAGTACTTTCTCAGGCTGTAAGTGCTGCATATAAAACAGTGCCTAAAGATAGATTTGCTCACTCTATGCATGCCTACTTTTTATTGGCCGGCGATATTTCTATTCCTATTCATTACGAAGTGGAAAGTGTAAGAGACGGCGGAAGTTTTAGTACCAGAAGAGTGGTAGCAAAGCAAAATGACGTTCCTATATTTATTACCTCCATATCATTTCAATCAAAACAAGAGGGATTTGACCATCAAATTGACATGCCAAACGTGGTAGGCCCTGAAGGTTTAAAGTCTGATGAAGATTTGGTAAACAAGTACAAGCTTTTTGTTCCCCAAAATATCCTTCAATCTATCAAAACACGTCCTTTTGAATTTAGACCGGTCGAAAAGTTGAATGTATTTGACAGAAGTACCAAACCTCCATACAAACACATTTGGTTTAAAGCGAAAGAAAAAGTAGAAGGTGGGCTCGATGTACATCAGCAGCTCTTAACATACGTTTCTGATTATAATCTTTTAACCACTGCTACCCTACCACATACTAAAGGCCCTATTCCTAAAGATTTATTTATGGCCAGTCTTGATCATGCTATGTGGTTTCATCGTGATTTCAGAATTGACGAGTGGATGCTTTATGCCCTAGACAGTCCGAGTGCTTCAAACACGCGTGGATTTACCAGAGGAAATATTTTCACTCAAAAAGGTAAACTGGTAGCATCCGTAGTGCAGGAGGGCTTAATTAGAAAAGCAAAAAAAGGAACATTGAAATAAGCATATGAAATTAATAGCGGCTTTGGGGTTTGCTCTAACTTTGGCAGCATGTAATAGTGGGTCAAACGAAAGTACAATTGACAATGAAATGATAGTGGAAGCTCCTGTGGAGTCAATAAACTCTATAAATCTTTCAACGTTTTCCGAAAGTGAATTTCCAAAAGTTATTGATGGCTGTGCCTGTTATTATAAAGAAAAAGGTAAAGAAGATGAGGGTTTCATTTATGTAGACGATTTCTCTAGGCTTGCCTTTATCAAAATTGGAGACACTTTTGAGTCGCTAGAAATTTATGAATCTCATGATGAAGACGGTGTGGTTTATCATAAATGCAGAGCCGAGCACTACGGAATAGAAATAAATTTAAAGGAAATTAGCCATGAAGATGAAACCTGGCAGTATGAAGGCACCATAGAAATCGACAAAATAGATGGCAGCAAAAAAACTATCCAAGTAAGTGGAGAATGCGGCTGTTAAGAAAAAAACTTAAGCGAATGGTACGTAAATAACCTTCTTGGTCTCAAAGAACTCTTCTTCCAAAAAATCAGCAAGCAAATGCTCTTGATAAGGGCGTTTTGCTTCGTTGAGTTCTTCTTCCAAATCTCCTCCTTTCAAATAGAGAATCCCATTATCTAAAGAATTTATAGATCTAGTTTCAAACTTTTGATGAATCCAGGCTATGAATGGCTTCATTCTGGTTACAGCACGACTTACTATAAAATCATATTTGCCTTTAACATTCTCTGCACGTTCGTGCTGAGCGGTAAGATTTTTCAAACCAAGTGCTTCCGCCACTTCATTAACTACCTTAATTTTCTTTCCAATAGAGTCTACCAAATGAAACTGAACTTCAGGAAACATAATAGCCAATGGAATACCAGGAAAACCACCGCCAGTTCCTACATCTAAAACCTTTGAGTTGGGTGCAAACTGATAAACCTTCGCTATTCCTAAAGAATGAAGCACATGCTTTTCGTACAAAGCATCCACATCTTTTCTAGAAATAACGTTGATTTGAGCATTCCAAAGTGTATAAAGCTCAAGAAGTTGAGCAAACTCACCCTTCTGTTTCTCTGTTAAATCTGGAAAGTATTTTAATATAATGTCCATGAATACGGAATTACTGATTCAAAAATTGAACGTCAAACGACGTCTAAACCTATCTCCACTTAATTTTCTTTGGATTTGAGAACAAAGACATTATTCCAAAAACCACCAAATAAGCAAAATATAAAAAGTCTAGAAGTAGAATCTTGCCAGAACTTACTGTAAGGCCTAGTTTCTTATTTGTCAATGACAAAATTAACCAACGAAGCAGTAACCAAGAAATAAAAACTCCAGTAACTACCCTCATCCAATTGGTATAAGGCAAATACTGTTGCCAGCCTATGCTATCAAGCCACTGTTCAGAAACTCTCATCCAATCTGGCAAGACAAACCATGATGGTTCAGAAACGAATGCCGGAATAATAAAAAACCAACAAGCCAAGAAACTCAACCAAAGCATAGCTATACTAAATTTATCTCTCGCTTTATATTTCTTCCCTACTGAAAGGTGTCTCCTTTTTTGAGTTACCCAAGAATCAAAGGTAGTTTTAGGCTCTGAGCTTACATAGGAGTCATAGTTTAAAGCAATCTCCGTATTACTACCTTTTGAAACTTCATTTATAAAGAGGTCATCATCTCCACTTAAAAGTCCCATGTGAGTAGAGAAACCTTTATTCTGCCAAAAGCATTCTCTTCTATACATCAGATTTCTTCCTACGCCCATAAAAGGCATACCTACTTTAGCAAAAGACATATATTGCAAAGCGGTTTGAAAAGTTTCGTATCGTATAAAAGCGTTTAAGAGACCTGGATATTTGTTATAAGGAGAAAAACCAAGCACCACTTCTTTGCCATCAGAAAGTTTGGCAACCATTTCCTTAATCCAATTTTTACTTAAAGGCCTACAGTCGGCATCGGTAAGCAGAATCACTTCTTTAGTTGCCTTTTTTATACCCATGGTTACTGCATATTTTTTAGCAGTAAAGTGTTCGGGTAAAGCCTTTACATTAACAAAAGAAAGGTTTTTGTAGGCTCCTTCATTGGTTCTTAAATAATCATAGGTTCCATCAGAAGACCTATCATCTACCACCACAATCTCAAAATTTGGGTAATCTTGATTGTCAAGAAGGGGTAGCAATTCTTTTAAATTATCCAGCTCATTCCATGCTGCCACAATAATGGATACGCCTACAGGCTTTGATTTCGTTTCCGTTTCAGAGCTAACTTCACGTTTTAAAATCGCAGTAAAAACAAACAGCAAATAAATCAGCTGTATTAAAATAGCTGTTCCAAAAATTGCCGGAAAAATATAATCCCAGATCACTTAATAATAGTGGTGTTTTTACGCTCCTAGAATAGTCTCTCCCAAATTGATGAAGAAGTCATTCTAAAAATTATAGTGTTAAATATCCTCAAAGATAATAACTATTCTGATGTATTAATGTCTTAAAAAATCTTTCAATCAATTTCATTTCAAGTGATTCCGTCTTTAAAATTAT
Organism: Arcticibacterium sp. GJ41-1; assembly: GCF_055808875.1. Classification (NCBI taxonomy): domain Bacteria; kingdom Pseudomonadati; phylum Bacteroidota; class Cytophagia; order Cytophagales; family Leadbetterellaceae; genus Arcticibacterium; species Arcticibacterium sp. GJ41-1. The sequence goes on from NZ_CM147888.1 coordinate 4,949,231, forward strand.
TTTCAGGCTACCATTAATTAGACTTAATTTTGCAGGATGAAATTTGAGCTAAAAAAAACAGACGCTGGCAGCAAAGCACGAGCAGGAAAAATCTCCACAGACCACGGTGATATATTAACACCCATCTTTATGCCTGTGGGTACCGCAGGAACCGTAAAAGGCGTTCATCAACGCGAATTAAAAGAAGACATTCATGCTCAAATAATCTTAGGAAACACCTACCACCTATACCTAAGACCGGGTTTAGATGTGCTCCAAAAAGCCGGTGGCTTACATGGCTTTAATGGCTGGGACAAACCCATTTTGACTGACAGTGGCGGTTACCAAGTTTTTTCTCTGAAAGAAATGAGAAAAATTACCGAAGAAGGAGCTAAATTCAGTTCACACATTGACGGGTCAAAACATATGTTTTCTCCGGAATATGTTATGGATATTCAGCGAGTTATAGGTGCAGATATCATCATGGCTTTTGACGAATGTACGCCCTACCCTTGTGATTATGGCTATGCAGAAAACTCTATGCACATGACCCACAGATGGTTAAAAAGGTGCATTAAGCGTTTTGATGAAACGGAACCTATTTATGGTCATAGTCAAACGCTTTTCCCAATTGTACAGGGAAGTGTTTATCCCGACTTACGAAAGCAATCTGCTGAATTTATAGCGGAGCAAAACAGAGAAGGAAATGCTATTGGTGGTCTTTCTGTAGGAGAACCTGCCGAAGACATGTATGCCATGCTAGAAGTGGTGAATGATATTTTACCAAAAGAAAAGCCTCGTTACCTGATGGGAGTGGGTACTCCTGAGAATATTTTAGAAGGAATAGCTTTAGGAACTGATATGTTTGACTGCGTTATGCCAACCCGAAATGCCAGAAACGGGATGCTGTTCACTACAGAAGGTATTATCAATATTAGAAACAAAAAGTGGGAAGATGATTTTTCTCCAATTGACCCTAATTTAGATTGCTACGCATCAAAATTCTATACCAAAGCCTATTTAAAACACCTTATTAAATGTAAGGAAATGTTAGGCTCGCAAATAGCCAGTGTACATAATCTAGCTTTTTATATCTGGTTAGTAGAGCAAGCTCGTGAACATATTCTAGCTGGAGATTTTGCTACTTGGAAGCCAAAAGCTATCAAGCAGTTTATGCAACGTTTATAATTTCAAAAGCTTTAAAACGAGAAAAGCAGCTCAAATGAGCTGCTTTTCTTATATCTAGAAGGTTCGTAAATCCTACTCTCCTTTTTCTTTCTTGATAACATCTTCTGCAAGGCTTTGCGGAACGAAATCATAGTGAGAGAAAGTTAAGTTGGCTGTAGCACGACCTGAAGAAATAGTTCTTAGGTCAGTTACGTAACCGAACAATTCAGAAAGAGGAACAGAAGCCTTGATCACTTGAGAACCTTGCTTAGTATCCATTCCTTTCATGATACCTCTTCTACGGTTCATATCACCTGTGATAGGACCAGTATACTCATCTGGAGTTAAAATCTCAACAGCCATAACTGGCTCCAATAATTTAGCACCAGCTTCTTTTCCAGAATTACGGAACGCTAAACGAGCCGCCATTTCAAAAGAGAATGAGTCAGAATCCACGTCATGGAAAGAACCATGAACAAGAGATACTTTCATACTATCCACTGGGAAACCAGCTAAAGGACCATTTTTCATAGCCTCTCTAAATCCTTTCTCTACAGAAGGAATAAATTCACGTGGAATAGCACCACCAACAATTTTATTTTCAAACTGTAATCCTGGTACAATTTCTTTTCCATCTTCTGGCTCATCTGCAGGTCCCATTGAATAAACAATGTCTGCAAATTTACCACGACCACCAGACTGCTTCTTGTAAACTTCTCTTCCTTCGAAAAGTTTTGTTAAAGCCTCTTTGTATGCTACCTGAGGAGCACCTTGGTTAATCTCTACTTTAAACTCACGACGCATTCTGTCAATGATAATGTCAAGGTGAAGCTCACCCATACCTCTCATGATAGTTTGACCAGTTTCTTCGTTAGTCTCTACTTGAAGTGTAGGATCTTCTTCAATCAACTTCGCAATAGCATTACCGAATTTATCTTGATCAGCAGTTTTCTTAGGCTCAATAGCATATCCAATTACTGGATCTGGGAAGTTCATTGATTCAAAAACAATTGGATGATCTACATCAGATAATGTATCTCCAGTTTTGATATCCTTAAATCCTACTACCGCAGCAATATCACCAGCTTGCAATTCATCAATTTGATTTTGCTTGTTGGCGTGCATTTGGAAAATTCTAGAGATACGCTCTTTCTTACCATTTCTGTTATTCAAGATATAAGACCCAGAAGGCAATGTACCTGAATAAGAACGGATAAAGCAAAGACGACCTACGAATGGATCTGTTGCAATTTTAAAGGCCAAAGCAGAAAACGGTTGAGTGCTATCTGGAAGACGCTTAATTTTTGCTTCTGTTACAGGATCTGTTCCAATGATACCGTCTCTATCTAATGGAGAAGGTAAAAGCTCCATAACATAATCCAACATTGTTTGAACACCTTTGTTTTTAAAGGCAGAACCACAAAGCATTGGAACAATGTCCATACTAATTGTAGCAATTCTCAATGCATTGATAATTTCTTCAGCAGAAATAGACTCAGGATCTTCAAAGAATTTCTCCATCAATGACTCATCAGCAGATGCTACTGATTCCAATAGCTGCTCTCTCCAGTGAGCTACATCGTCTACCATGTCAGCAGGAATCGGAACTTCTGTAAAAGTCATTCCTTTATCTTCCTCATTCCATATAATACCTCTGTTATAAACAAGGTCAACAACACCTTCAAAGTTTTCTTCGTTTCCAATAGGTAACTGAAGAGGAACGGCGTTACTACCTAACATTTCTTTAACCTGTGCACACACGTTTAAGAAATCTGCACCTTGACGGTCCATTTTATTAACGAAACCAAGACGAGCAACATTATAGTTGTTTGCTAGTCTCCAGTTAGTTTCAGATTGTGGCTCAACACCATCAACCGCAGAAAACAAGAATACAAGACCATCTAAAACTCTCAATGATCTATTCACTTCCACCGTAAAGTCTACGTGACCAGGTGTGTCAATGATGTTCATGTGATAGTTTTCGTTCTTGTACTTCCAGTCTAGCGTAGTAGCAGCAGAAGTAATGGTAATACCTCTTTCTTGCTCTTGCTCCATCCAGTCCATTGTGGCAGCACCATCATGAACCTCTCCAATCTTGTGACTAACCCCTCCGTAATAAAGGATACGTTCTGTAGTTGTAGTCTTACCTGCGTCAATATGAGCGGCAATACCAATGTTTCTTGTGTATTTTAAATCGCGAGCCATTATTAAATATTTTACTTATTTTAGACCTAAATCGTTGACTGTCAACAGAATAGGACTTACAAAACTTTAAAAGTCACCTTTCTGTTTTCGGGGTGCAAAAGTACGCATTTTTTTTTGACAAATAAACTATCCCATTAAGTATAAGTTTAAGATTATCAAAATAACATTGCCTTTCAATAAATTTCTTAAGACCGAAACAGTGCAATCGAAAACAATTAATTAGTTTTGAAAATAATTGCTAAACGCCGTAATAATGACAAAAAACACAAAAGCTAACGACCAACAGATTAACATTGAACTATCTGAAGAAATGGCAGAAGGAGTATATGCTAACCTTGCCATGATTGCCCACTCTAATTCAGAATTTGTCATTGACTTTATAAGATTGATGCCTGGCGTTCCTAAGGCAAAGGTTAAATCAAGAATTATACTTACTCCTGAGCACGCCCAAAGATTGCTTGTAGCTCTGCAAGATAATATTAGCAAATACGAAGATAACTTTGGTGATATTAGAGAAAGTAATGAGTCGGTTCCCTTTCCAATGAACTTTGGAGGACCAATGGGAGAAGCTTAATAGCCTATTTATACCTTTATAATATAGCGGGAATTTTATACATCTTCAGCACTGTCAAGATATTGATAGAAAACTTTTAATGTCATGGCATAGGAATGAAATAAATTTCTGTACCTTTGCACTCCCTTTTTAAGGGAGTATTTATTTTTTAACATTTTTAATTTTTACAATGCCTACTATACAACAGTTAGTAAGAAAAGGAAGAGAGCAGCTTAAGCATAAGTCGAAATCTCCTGCATTGGATTCTTGCCCACAGCGTCGTGGCGTTTGTACTCGTGTTTACACTACTACTCCTAAGAAGCCAAACTCGGCCCTTAGAAAAGTAGCTCGTGTAAGACTTACAAACCAAAAAGAAGTGAACGCATACATTCCGGGTGAAGGTCATAATCTACAAGAGCACTCTATCGTATTGATAAGAGGTGGTAGAATCAAAGATCTTCCTGGTGTACGTTATCACATCGTTCGTGGAGCATTGGATACAGCAGGTGTAGCGAGTAGAATGCAAGGTCGTTCTAAGTATGGTGCTAAAAGACCAAAAGCAGCCAAAAAGTAGTCCCCATTGTTTTAAATTAGGGTAGCAATACCCAATGATATATAAAACAGGGAAGTAATGTTACTCATTATGAGTAATGTGAATTAGTTTTTTAAAACGAAACCTCATTAAAAAAACAAAGAAATGAGAAAAAGAAAACCGCCAAAACGTTACGTATTGCCTGATCCTAAGTTCAGAGACACTAACGTTACAAAATTTGTAAATAACTTGATGATTCAAGGTAAAAAAAGCTTGGCGTACAGCATTTTTTACGGAGCATTAGACTTAGTTGAAAAAAGAACTGAGGAAAATGGCCTTGAAACATGGAAAAAAGCATTGAACAATGTTTCTCCATCTGTTGAAGTAAAAAGCCGTCGTGTAGGTGGTGCTACTTTTCAGGTGCCTATCGAGGTTCGTGTAGAAAGACGTCAGTCTTTAGGCATGAAATGGCTTATTAGCTATGCTCGTAGAAGAGGAGAAAAAACCATCACAGAACGTTTAGCTGGTGAAATTATCGCTGCTGCTAAAGGTGAAGGTGCTGCCGTTAAGAAAAAAGACGACACGCACAGAATGGCAGACGCCAACAAAGCATTCTCTCACTTTAGAATGAGATAATAGCCTACGGCTCAAAAGAAAAACCTTCTCCAGAAATGGTGAAGGTTTTTTTGTGGGTAAAATCTTACTTTGAAAATGTAATTATCCTACATCACATTTTTGTCAAATAAGTAAGTTTTAGTTTAAATCACTTTTTGGTTTTTATGATAACGACTCCATTGCCACCTCTGTTACCATATAAGGCGGTAGCCGATCCATCTTTAAGTATTGTCAAACTTGCTATATCTCTAACTTGAACCAATGCTTGTACTTCTCCTAAACCACCACTCAAAGGCACTCCGTCCACCACAAAGAGAGCTTCTGAAGCTCCATACATAGTTTTAACTCCTCTAAGCGTTACACGGGCATTATAACCTGACCCATTTACATTTAAACCTGGCATTTGTCGAAGATAACTTTCCATAGTGATATTCTCATCTTCCACTGCTACCGACTTACCTGAACTTGAGCTAGACCGTCTGTCCTTCTTCGTAAAACCATCGTCTATTACATCATTTTTTTTGAAGTTGTTATTATTAGAGGATGATGGCTTATTTCTACAGGAAGCGAACATTAAAACAGACAGCAATACAACAATTATCTTTTTCATTTTTTCTCAAAATTAGTTTTGAAGATAATAATTTTGTTTGACATATCTTATACAAATAAAACCAATGCCTTAACGGAAATATTCTAAGGCATTAAAATGACAAACGAACAACAACCTCAAGCCAAAAAAAACCTTCACTAAAATGGTGAAGGTTTTTGAAGTCTATTAAATCTCGAAAATATATTTGCTATTAACCTGGCAAAGGAGCACCTACTGCCACGGCACAATCATGTCCTGGCTGACCATGTGCTGGATTCACTTTCCCAACATTGGCAGGTAAACCAAAATTAGGCGTAGCCGCTGGTGCTGGAGCTGAGATACTGGTAGGAGCCGCTGCACCCTTAGCAGGTAATGGAGCCCCTACCGCTACTGCACAATCATGACCTGGCTGACCATGTGCTGGATTTATGTTTTTTAAATTAACATTAAGATTAGGAGTACTAGCTACTGTTGGTTTTGATGCTGTTAAGCTACTCAAGGCATTTGCTGGAGCTGCTGAAGGCACGGCTGCAGTTGAAGTCTGGGCTACTGGGCCCGTTGGCAATGGAGCTCCTACCGCTACATCGCAATTATGACCTGGCATACCATGAGCAGGGTTTAAACCTGAACCAGAAGCACTAAAATTAGCTGGAGCACTTAGGTTCATTAACTTACCAAGCTTAGTTGGTGGATGAACCACTGTTCCTGAAGGTTGAGTACTTACTTGAGAAAGACTCGCTTCTGAACTTGTGTTAGCAGTAACCGCCGCAGGAGCCTCTCCTACACTACTTGCTGCAGTCGCTGATGAGGCACTCTGAGTCATTGCTGATCCACTCCCATTGTCAGAATTACATGCAAGCATCCCTAAGGAGATAAAACCGGCTATTAAAAAAGTACTTTTTTGAATTGTCATAATATTAGGAAATTGATTTATATCCGTATAAATACAATAATAAAGCCAAGTATCCACACTAAAAACTTTAAGAAGAACTAAATCGAGTAAACCCTTCATTTTGTGGACGTTTCATCTATAAATTTTCCAATACTTTTTCATCTAGCATTCCTTATGTATATCAAACTTCTGCTTTATAAACCGACTGGAATGACTTACACTTTTCCATAAAATTGGTTTTAAATCTTAGCTTAAACCGTACAAAAATCTCATTTTTGCAAACCAAAAGCATCCCAAAAGATAGCATGACCATTCTTGATACCATAGTAGCACAAAAGAAACTTGAAATAGAAAATGCCCAGAAGACCGTCTCTATAGCAGACCTTCAGGCAACAGAGCATTTCAAAAGAGAAGGTTTGTCTTTAAAAGCCTCTTTAACTAAGGTTGGTTCTTCAGGTATCATTGCCGAATTTAAAAGAAAATCACCTTCAAAAGGATTCATCAAAGCTGATGCGGATGTAGCGGAAATTACGTCTTGCTATAGCAACGCGGGTGCGGCAGGCATGAGCGTTTTGACCGACACAGAGTTTTTTGGTGGCAGCAAAGATGATTTACTAAAAGCTAGAGCCGCTAACCCAAATACGCCAATTCTTAGAAAAGATTTTATGGTAGATAGCTATCAAATCTATGAAGCTAAAGCGTGGGGAGCTGATGTAATTTTACTCATAGCCGCTTGTCTTGACGGTGAGCAAATTGACACCTTAAGCACCAAAGCTCATGAGTTAGGTTTGGAGGTTTTATTAGAAATTCATAATGAAGAAGAGCTTGAAAAAAGTCCTTTGAAGCATATTGACGTCATTGGCGTGAATAACAGGAATTTGAAAAACTTTGCTGAAAGCAATGTAAACGCCTCTCTTGAGCTTATAAAGATTATACCAACAGAAATGGTTAAGATATCTGAAAGCTGTATTAGTCAAACGGCTACTATTAAGCAGCTAAAAGAAGTTGGCTACCAAGGCTTTTTGATTGGTGAAAATTTCATGAAAACAGAGAACCCAGGAGCAGCACTTGAGGGTTTTATTAAAGAAATAGAAGCCCAATGAATTTGAAACTTAAAGTCTGTGGTATGAGAGATAACCAAAACATCAAAGATGTTTTGACAGTCAAACCAGACTATATGGGTTTTATTTTCTTTCATAAGTCTCCGCGAAACTTAGCGGAAAACTGGTCTCCAGAAATACTTCAAAATTTCCCAGATAGCACAAAGAAGGTGGGTGTTTTTGTGAATGAAACCTTAGAAGTTGTCATAGATAAAGTAAAGAAGTATAAGCTAGATATGGTGCAGCTTCATGGCAGCGAATCTGTGGCTTATTGTCAAAAGTTACAGAGCCTTAAAGTCTCCGTAATGAAGGCCTTCTCTGTAGATGAAGACTTTGACTTTGAAACCGTAAAGCCTTATCAAAAGGCATGTACCCAGTTTCTTTTTGACACCAAAGCCAAAGTTGGCTACGGTGGTCATGGAAAAACTTTTGACTGGTCTTTATTAGACCAATATACCTTAGATACACCCTTCTTATTGGCCGGGGGCATAGACCTTAACAATTTAGAGGAATTAAAAAACATTGAAAACCCTGCCTTAGCAGGCATTGATGTCAATAGCAAGTTTGAAATTGAACCTGCTTTAAAAGATATAGAAAAATTGCGTCAGCTAAGAAAAGCTTTAGATAGATTAAACAGTAATTAAGACCATTTTTAAAGACTTCTTGGCTATTTTTACCGCTTAGATTTTCAGAATAAACGATACATGTTGCAAATAGAGAATTCAGCTTTTGCTGTAAACGAAAGAGGATATTATGGAAACTTTGGCGGAGCATGGATTCCTGAAATGCTTTATCCTAATGTGGAAGAGCTTCGCAAAAACTACCTAGATATTATTTATAAGGACGAATTTCAAGAGGAATTTAACGACCTTTTAAAAAATTATGTAGGCAGGCCAACCCCTTTATACTTTGCCAATAGGCTCTCGGAAAAGTATCAGACAAACATATACCTCAAAAGAGAGGATTTGTGCCATACGGGTGCTCACAAAGTTAATAACACCATAGGTCAAATTTTACTAGCTAAAAGGCTTGGTAAGAATAAAATAGTAGCTGAAACTGGTGCAGGACAGCATGGTGTAGCCACCGCTACGGTGTGTGCTTTAATGGGAATAGAGTGCATAGTGTACATGGGAGAGGTGGACATAGAACGTCAAGCTCCAAACGTAGCCAGAATGAAAATGCTTGGTGCAGAAGTTAGGCCTGCCAAAAGCGGCTCAAGAACCTTGAAAGATGCTACCAACGAAGCCATGCGTCATTGGATTAATAATCCTACGGATACGCATTATATTATTGGCTCGGTGGTGGGACCTCACCCCTACCCAGATATGGTAGCGAGGTTTCAATCGGTTATTTCAGAAGAAATCAAAAAACAGCTTTTAGAGCATACAGGAAACGCAAACGCCGATTATGTGGTGGCTTGTGTAGGTGGTGGCTCTAATGCCGCTGGAACCTATTTTCATTACCTAGACGAACCTTCTGTTAAGATTATTGCAGCGGAAGCGGCTGGGCATGGTATCACCACAGACAAGTCTGCGGCTACCACGTTTCTTGGCAAAAAAGGTGTTTTACATGGCAGCAAAAGCCTTTTAATGCAAACAGCTGACGGGCAGGTGGTAGAACCACATTCTATTTCGGCTGGTTTAGACTATCCTGGCATAGGGCCAATGCATGCTCACCTATGGGAGTCTGGCAGAGCCAAATTTTATGATGCTACTGACGACGAAGCTCTGGCGGCTGGTTTTGAACTGACTAAACTGGAAGGTATAATTCCAGCCATAGAATCTTCTCACGCACTGGCTGTTTTAGGAAAACTAAACGCGGGCAAAGACGAAACCGTGGTGGTGAGCCTTTCTGGAAGAGGAGACAAAGATTTAAGCACTTACATGAAACATTTATAATCAACCTTTTTGGCTACCGCCAAATACAAAACCCTTAGCAATGAAAAATACACTTTTAGTTTTATCAATCGCGTTTTTAGGAATGGCTTGTCAGCCACAAACGGAGACAAAAGAAGAAGAAGTAACAGAAACAGTAATGACAGAAGATACAGCAAAGCTTAGACACGTGGTGATGTTTAAATTTAAAGATGACGCCTCAAAAGAAGCCGTAGACGCAGTGGTAGCCTCCTTTGAAAACTTACCAAACGAAATTCCTGAAATCAAAGGATTTGAATGGGGCACTAACAACAGCCCTGAAGGTTTGGATGAAGGATTTACCCATATTTTCACCCTTACTTTTGACTCAGAAGAAGGAAGAGCTGTTTACTTACCACATCCTGCCCACAAAGCGTTTGGCGAAGGTTTAGGTCCAGTTTTAGACAAAGTAATGGTGCTAGACTACTGGAAAAAGTAGGAAAACCATAGTTCAAAAAATTATTATAAGTTCGTATTGATGAATCGACTGGAGAAACTATTTATTGACAAACCTAAGGAGGTTTTAAACATTTATTTTACCGCAGGTTTCCCAAATTTAGATAGCACTATTCCCCTGTTAGAAGCAGCTCAAGAAGGTGGTGCTGATTTGGTAGAGATAGGTATGCCTTTCTCTGACCCCGTGGTGGATGGTGAAACCATTCAAAAAGCCAACATTAAGGCACTGAATAATGGCATGTCTGTGGCCTTGCTTTTTGAACACTTGAAGGAAATGCGAAGCAAGGTAAATATCCCAATCATTTTGATGGGTGATATTAATCCTGTTTTTCAGTTTGGTGTAGCTGAGTTTTGTCAAAAATGTGAGGAAGTAGGTGTAGATGGTTTGATATTACCAAACCTGCCTATGGCAGAATACTTGGAAGATTTCAAAGCACTCTTTGACAAACATGGCTTGTTGAACATTTTCTTGATTACTCCACAAACCTCTGAAGAAAGAATTAGAGAGATTGACGAGTACTCGTCTGGCTTTGTTTACATGGTTTCTTCAGCTTCTACCACAGGTTCTACTTCTGGAATTACGGAAGAAATGAAAAGCTATTTTGACCGTGTCAATAAAATGAATCTTAAAATTCCTCGCTTAATAGGTTTTGGAATAAAAGATAAGGAGACTTTCAAAGAAGCCAGCCAATATGCCAACGGAGCCATTATAGGCAGTGCATTTATCCGAGCTATTGACTGTGAAGAGCCTACGGAAGGTGCAAAAGCATTTTTGAACGAAGTTTTGAATTAAAAACAGATTCTGACAAGAATCAATAGAATATAAAATCATTGAATATTATGACAGCATACGTATTTCCTGGTCAAGGAGCCCAATTTAGTGGTATGGGCAAAGAGCTTTATGAAGAGTCGGCGAAGGCCAAAGAACTTTTTGACAAAGCCAATGAAATCTTAGGTTTTGAGATTACAAAAATCATGTTTGAAGGCACTGCCGAAGACCTGAAAGAAACTAAGGTAACGCAGCCTGCGGTATACCTCCACTCTGTAATTAAGGCACTATGTGCTGATGAATTTAAGGCAGACATGGTGGCAGGACACTCTTTAGGCGAATTTTCTTCGCTGGTAGTGGCTGGCGTGCTTTCTTTTGAAGATGGCTTACGTTTGGTAGCTCAACGTGCCGATGCTATGCAAAAGGCTTGTGAAATAAATCCGTCGACCATGGCAGCCGTTTTAAGACTAGATGATGCCAAAGTAGAGGAAATATGTGCTGCTGTGGCAGAAGAGACTGGAGAAGTGGTGGTAGCTGCTAATTATAACTGCCCAGGGCAGCTTGTAATTTCTGGAAGTAACAAGGGTATAGAGATAGCCTGCGAAAGAATGAAAGAGGCTGGAGCCAAAAGAGCTTTGGTTTTACCAGTAGGAGGAGCGTTTCACTCTCCGCTTATGGAGCCTGCAAGAGAGCAGCTAGCAGCAGCCATAGAAAACACTACTTTTAACGAGCCTACATGCCCGATATATCAAAACGTGACTGCGAAGCCATCAACGGACGTAGCAGCCATTAAAACAAACCTTATAGCTCAGCTTACCGCTCCAGTAAGATGGACACAGTCTGTTCAAAATATGGTAGCTGATGGAGCAACCAGTTTTGTGGAGTGCGGACCAGGAAAAGTACTTCAAGGCTTAGTAAGTAAAATTTCTTCGGAAGTAGAGACTTCTGGAATTTAGCCTTTAGTAACTGTATAATAGAGGCTTACCTCCTCCGAGACATTTGGACAGAAAAAAAATATAACATTTTTTCTAAGAATGACTTGACAGGAAAGAAAATTGCCCCTATTTTTGCAGCCTAATTACACGATTGACCCGTGGTGTAATGGTAACACAGGGGCTTTTGGTGCCCTTATTGAGGGTTCGAGTCCTTCCGGGTTAACAAGAAAAAGCTGCTGATTAATTTCAGTGGCTTTTTTCTTTTAGTGTTGTCGAAAATGTTGCCGTTTTTTGATAGAAACAGACTGAAAATTAGACTGCTAGAAACACCTCCACCACCAACAAATAGCACGAACATATAAAAACCTAAGACTGTTCGTCTACTCAATCAACTACCAGCTTTAAGGTTTTATCTACTTTTAGAGATATGGCTTTTATTTTTCTTCTAAGTTTATGAGCTTAAACAAATCATATTTTATATTGCATTTAATATTCTAGCAAAAATTCAAACACGCATAAAGGAGTGCTATAAGCTTTCAACTAGCTCTAACCATTTATTCATCCCATAATCCATAAGAATGGCCATAATTATCACACTAAGTGTATTAATACTACTAGCTTATCTATTTGATATCACTTCATCTAAAACCAAAATTCCATCAGTAATTTTACTATTGGTCTTAGGTTTCCTTACAAAACAAGTTTCGGCTCTTTTCGATATCGAAATTCCTGACCTTAACCCTATTTTACCTATTTTAGGTACCGTCGGTTTAATTTTGATTGTGCTAGAAGGCTCTTTAGAATTAGAGATTAATAAATCTAAGTTTTCTGTAATTAAAAAATCTTCATTTCTTGCTTTAATACCATTGCTAATATTGAGTTTTGGGCTTGCCTATTTTTTCCAATATTTCAGCAATGTTTCATTTAAAGTAGCTTTAGCAAATGCAATACCTTTTGCTGTAATAAGTAGTGCCATAGCTATACCGAGTGCCATTAATCTTGTGGCAAAAGACAAAGAGTTTATTACATACGAAAGTAGCTTTTCCGATATTTTTGGGGTTATTTTTTTCAATTTCGTTACACTAAACGAACAATTTAATACGGATTCTATTTTGCTCTTCGTGGTAGAAATTTTCTGTATGCTTTTAGTTTCCTTTATAGCCACATTAGCTCTTGCTTTTTTCTTGCATAAAATAAAGCATCATATAAAATTCATCCCTATAATTATTCTGCTTACTCTCATATACGCTTTCTCTAAAATCTTTCACTTACCAGCACTCATCTTTATATTGTTGTTTGGTTTATTTATGGGAAATATAGATGAATTAAGACATTACAAATTTATTCAACAGTTTCATCCAATTAACTTTAACAAAGAGGTACATAAGTTCAAAGAGTTGACCACAGAAATAGCATTTCTCATAAGGGCTTTATTCTTTCTGCTCTTCGGTTTCTTAATAGAAATAGAAGAGATACTTAATTCAGATACCATTGTTTGGGCAATACTGATTACTATCAGCCTTTTTGTTTTAAGAATAGTATTCTTAAAACTATTCAAACTACAGATAAGCCCCTTAGTTTACCTTGCTCCACGTGGTTTAATAACCATTCTATTATTTCTGAGCATTCCCGTCTCTCAATCAATAGATTTGGTTAACAACTCCTTGACCATCCAGGTAATTATCTTAACAGCATTAGTTATGATGGTTGGTTTAATGCGTACAAAACCAAAAGAAGAAGAAAAAACACTAGAGGAAAATTAAGAGAACCCTAAGTAGAATTGGTCAAGAAGGCTTTGGATATAGTACTCCATAGCCTTCTCGCCTTTAAAGCAGAAAATCAATTTCCCTCTACCGCCACAGATTTCAATAGCATTTCTTTGAGCTCTTTGAAATCTTCTTTTAGGGCTTTAGACTCTGCTTGGACTGTTCTCGACTCCGATCGAACTGACATTGACTCCGAACGCACGGATAAGAGTTCTGACTCATACGCCGTATTGCGTTGCAATTGTTTTTGCAGTTGTTCTTGTAGCTTCTCTATTGTTTCTTCTTGCTTCCTGCTTGTCAGTTCGAGCGAAGCCGAGAACCTCATTTCACTAGCTAAGTCACTTTGAAGTTCACGCGTTCTTTCTTCCAAAGCTTTAATGGCAGCAAAACTTACACCATCAAAATCTGCAGTGGCTATAGTGGTGTCGTTTCCTATGGTGCCGTAGGCGTCTTTACCAAAATGATGATGGAAGTCTTGTGCCATCACACCCCAGTGGCGATGTTTGTTTGCGTTTTGTCCTTTATAATTCCAGGTGCCTATACGCATTTTTGATACGCTCTTTAATATCTCTTCTCCATTAGAGGCTATAAAGTTTTCTTTTTTAGTAGAGTCAGAAATAGACGACCATGAATTGGCATTATGGAGAGCCATTAGGCCTATACTGGTCGCCGACAAATCGTTATTGGTGTATAATTTATACCCATTGTCAAAACGTGCTAAAAGTCTATCTGTGGCATCAGCTTTTAAAGAATCTCCAGAACTAGAAACATAATCGCTTAAAACCATGGCTCCTTCATAACCATTGGTACTTGCTCTCGTTCCTATGGCAGTACTGTAACTTCCAGAAGCTTTTGTACGATAACCCATGGCCGTGGAAGAATTACCAGAAGCTTCTGTAGACCGACCTATCGATGTAGAATTAGAACCAAGAGCTTTGGTCTGATTACCCATAGCTGTGGAATAATCTCCTGAAGCATCTGTATCACTTCCCATAGCCGTGGATACACCACCACTTGCTTCGGTAGAATAACCTGTAGCCATAGAATAATCTCCATCAGCCTTTGATTCATAACCCATAGCTGTTGAAGTATTTCCTAACGCAACTGTATTGTAACCTAGAGCTGTGGAATTGTAGCTGACCGCTTTTGCTTTATACCCAATAGCTGTAGAATAATCTCCTGCGGCTAAACTACTAGTGCCCAACACTACAGAATAATCCCCCTCAGCTTGAGAATAATTACCAATACCAATAGAACTATAACCAGACACGGTTGCATGAGTCCCCATAGCAAGAGAATATGCACCAGTGGAAATTGAATTATAACCAATTGCGGTAGAATTATCAGCAGAGGAAATTGACCTCGTACCTAGAGCTGAAGAATAATTACCAGTGGCCTCGTTATCTAAACCCAAAGCTGTTGAGTAGAGCCCTTTATTTTCGAAGGCCCAAGGGTTATGCCTTCCAGACCATAAAGATTTTGACTTTGCATCATAAACTAGACCCTCTCCAAAATAACCCTGAATACCTGTAGCCATCTCACCTTTAAGGATTGCCTTCCACTTTAAAACAAAACCCGCCCCTACGTTATAGTCATTATCTGTTTTAAACTGAACCAATACATTACTAGAATTGGTAATCAAACTAGCTGGTATATAGTTACCAGAATAAGCCGCCAAAACTTCACCCGAAGCATAATCCTTTAAAAGGATAGAATCTCCATTTGCTTCCGTATCTAGGAGTTCAAAATCAATTTTAAAGGCAACAAAATCAGGGTCGCTTGTATTAAAACTGAAGAAACAGTTATAAATCAAACCACCTGTATAGTCTAAATCCCCTTTAGGGTCTTTGACTGTTCCCGCAAGAGTTGTACCTATAGTTCCGGAGGGAGCACAAATCATAGTATGCACATTACTAGCAGGGGTTTCTTCCGTTATTTTAACATTAGACCCCACTAGCAGGCCATTACCAAAAACATTTAACTGGTCTTTGCTGGTGCTGTCGCCATTTACACTTTGGGCTCCTGGTGTTATGAGAACAGATTGGGCTGTAACTGAAATTGACAATAATACGAAGCTTAAAAGAGATAGTAATCTTTTCATATTTTGGATTTTAAACTTCAAGATACCTCTTAATTACCTCTTTACATTTTCTAAACAGAGGGTTTTATTTTACGGTGAAATTATACTGGCAACTCTGTACAACGAGCAAGGCATTCCAATGTGGATAAATATTTCAATTGGAACTAATCACATACGAACATTAAAATTAAGACACACAAACCATACATTCGTATATGCAAAACGGTTATTGGAAAATGAAAGGCTAAAAACCAACTCCCTTTTAAATAATCAGTTCTTCTATCTTCTGCAATCTTGGACTGAATATTGGAGTATAAATAATTATATATTTTTTAGTACTCTAACAAAAATCGATATGAGACCAGTTAATAACAAATCAGTTAATTGGAGTTTCAAAATTTGGCTTTTTACGTTTTTAGGAATGCTTTTAATTCCTTTAAAAAGTACATGTCAACAGGACTATCTTCGATTTGAGAATTTTGGCATTTCCGAAGGGCTCTCACATAGTTATGTAAGAAGTATTTGTCAAGATCAACTAGGCTTTCTTTGGTTCGGTTCGGGAAATGGCTTGAATAGGTATGACGGCTACTCCTTTAAAACATATAAAAACAAGGCCACGGACTCAACAAGTATAAGTAGTAATCAGATAACAGATATTCATCAAAGTAAAAACGGAAACTTATGGATTACCACTACCGGAGGAGGCCTAAACCTCTACGACATAAATAAAGACCATTTCATTAGCTTTAAGCACAAAAAAAAGAACATAAACTCAATTTCCTCCAACTCCCTAAATACTGTAATTGAAGACCAAAAAGGAAATGTTTGGATAGGTACTGACGGTAAAGGCCTAGATGTGTTTTCACCAAAAGATGGTACATTTTCACATTATACTGCTGACAAGACTTCTGGTTTGAAAAGTGACTTTATCGAAACATTATATGAGGATAGCCAAAACCAAATTTGGATAGGAACACATACTGGACTTTATGCTTTTGATGACAAAACAAAGTCATTTATCGCTTTTGATTTGAGCAAAAATACTTCTACCAAAATAAGAATAAGGTCCATATTAGAAGACAACAAAAAACAATTATGGATAGGCACCAATGGAAATGGCCTATTCAAATATAACCCAAACAATAATTCTATTAAACATTACCTTTCTGAAGCAAACAAATCAAATGGCTTAGGGAGTAATGTCATATACTCCCTAGAAGAAGGTCCAAAGGGAAACATATGGATTGGTACCGAAAATGGCGGACTGTCTATCTTTAATCAAAAAGAGCAATCTTTTGAAACATTTAAAAATGATGAGTTAGACTCCTATAGTCTGAGTAGTAATTCAGTTCACTCATTACTAAAAGACCAAAAAGGAAACATGTGGATAGGCACCTTTAACGCTGGTGTAAATCAAGTAAATATTGATGCTGAAAAGTTTATTCATTATCGCCGTATGTCTAAAGCTAATAGCCTTAATAACGACAAGATTCTTACTATTTACGAAGATAGGAAAAGCCAAATATGGGTTGGGACAGATGGTGGTGGTTTAAACATCATGAACCCAAAAAATGGAAATTTTAGGCATTTCACACATACTAATAATGACATTAAGTCTATCACAGGAAACCACGTACTAAGTATTTTGGAAACGGAAAACGACGAAATGTGGGTGGGTACCTGGGGCAATGGAATTACTGTTTTTAATACTGCGGGAAAAGTACTCAGGCATTACAAAAACAATCCTCTAAAAAAGGGTTCTCTGAGTAATAATAACGTTTGGGTAATGTACCAGGACAGTGGAAGAAACATTTGGATTGGCACCTATGGCGGAGGAATTAACCTTTTCAACCCTTTAAACAATTCTTTCATACCATATACCTCTAATCCAGTCAGTGGAAAAGGTACCAACAATAACAAAATACTTTCTATCACAGAAGACTCTAAAGGTTTTATCTGGATAGGGACTGATGGCGGTGGCTTAAATAGAATGAAAAAAGCAGACAGCTCTTTTACCTATTTCATGCATCACGATGAAGAGAATAGTATCAGCAGCAATAGTGTTGGAAATGTTTTTGAAGATCAGAAAGGTAACCTTTGGATTAGCACAAAGAATGGTTTGGACTTATACAAACCAAAAGAAGAGCTGTTTACTAAGTTTTCAGAAGAAGATGGTTTAGAAGGAAATATAATTCAAGGTGTTTTAGAGGATAACAGTAAGAACCTTTGGATTAGTACTGACAAAGGCATTAGTCGCTATAACCCTAGAAGCAAAACTTTCCATAATTATTCTGAAGCCGACGGGCTCCAAGTGGGTCAGTTTAAAGAACTGGCTTTTTGTAAAACTAGGACCGGAAAGATGTATTTCGGCGGGAATAATGGAATTAACGCTTTCTGGCCTGACAGTGTGAAGCAAGTCAGCTTTGAACCTCCATTACTTCTAACTGGTTTTAAGATTTTTAATAAAAATATAGCTGTAGCAAGAAATAAAGAAGACACTTCACCATTAAAGAAAAACATTTCAATGGTTGATAAACTTGTACTTTCTTATAATGATGAAGTTATTTCATTCGATTTTTCCTCATTAAATTTTGTATCCGAAAAAAAGAAAAAATACCAATACAGAATGCTTGGCTTTGACCAAGAATGGCAACAAGTAGGTAACGAACATACTGCTACCTATACTAATCTTGACCCAGGTAACTACATTTTCCAAGTAAATGGCCTAAACAATGACGGTACTTGGTCTCAAAACCCTAAGGAGTTAAATCTAACTATTACTCCTCCTTTTTGGAAAACGTGGTGGTTTAGGCTATTAATGCTTATTCTCTTTTTTGGAAGCCTTTTTGCTCTTTACCGATATAGAACTAGAACTATAAGGTCAAAAAAAGCATCCTTAGAAAGGAAAATAAGCAAACGTACTAAAGAGTTACAAATATCTACTGAGCAAGAAATTAAAGCTCGTGAAGAAGCCGAAAAAGCTAAAACCGATGCCGAACTTGCCAACAAAGCTAAAAGCGTCTTTCTGGCCACCATGAGTCATGAAATAAGAACCCCTATGAATGGTGTCATAGGAATGAGTAATCTCTTACTGGAAACAGAACTAAACAAAGAGCAAAGGAGCTACGCAGAAACCATTGGCATTTCGGCCGACAACCTTCTAACGGTGATAAACGATATTCTTGACTTTTCTAAGATAGAGTCTGGAAAAATGGAGCTTGAAGACAAAGACTTTAAACTTAGAACTTGTATTGAAGAGGTTATCGACCTCTTTGCAAAAAAAGCAGTTGAAAAGAATTTAGACCTTGTTTATCACATAGACCCAAAGGTTTCACCCCATATCTATGGCGACCCTACAAGACTTAGACAAATTCTTATTAACCTCATTGGCAATGCCATAAAGTTCACCCATGAGGGCGAAATATTCTTAAAAGTAAAGTTAGCTAAAACACATATTCCGGATAAAATCAACCTCTCTTTTGAGGTTCGTGATACAGGAATTGGAATCCCCAAAAAGAAAAGAGACAAATTATTTCAGGCATTTTCACAAGTAGACTCTTCCGTTACAAGAAAATATGGAGGGACGGGCTTAGGTTTAATAATCAGCAAACGATTGGTCAATCTAATGGGCGGAGAAATTGGCATAGAAAGTCAGGAAGGCACTGGCACTACTTTCTATTTTAACATCATAACTATGCCTGGGCAAGAATCGGAACCTATTTACAAAGCTACTACCGAATTAGATGTCTTAAGAGGGAAACGAATTTTGGTAATAGACGATAACGAAACGAATAGGCAAATTTTAGAAGCACAACTTAACTTTTGGAAATTCAAACCGACTATCGCCTCTTCTGGCCTGGATGCTTTAAAATTGATTAAAAACTCAGAAAACTTCGATATCATCTTAACTGATATGGAAATGCCAGACATGGATGGTTTAGAGCTAGCTCGAGAGATACGTAAAAGTGACTCAAATACACCAATTATTCTACTTAGTTCTCTGGGTGATATATCTTACAAAAGCCATGCAGACCTGATTTCAGCAAGCCTGACGAAGCCAGTAAAACAAGATCTGCTCTACAAGGAAATTCTTAATCAGTTTAAAACTTCTATTATTCCTCAAAAGCCTGATAAAACTGCCAATAATAAGAAAACAGAGGAGTTTTTTGCACAAAATTATCCTGCCAATATCATGGTGGCCGAAGACAACATAATTAACCAAATGGTTATAAGTAAGGTTTTAAAGGGTCTCGGCTTTCAGCCAACTTTGGCTGTTAATGGAATTCAAGTAATAGAAAAGTTTAATCAAGGAGATTTCAATATAATATTAATGGATGTTCAAATGCCTGAAATGGACGGTCTAGAGGCAACACAACAAATAAGAAAACTACAAAAAAAACAGCCGGTAATAATAGCAATGACGGCCAATGCAATGCAAGGTGATAAAGAAATATGCTTAGAGGCTGGAATGGACGATTATATCAGCAAACCAATAAATAAGCAGGACTTGATGCTCAAAATAAAAAGCGGGTTTTCAAAATTAAAGATGGAAGAAAGTACTTTTAAATAAGCCCAAAATAACAGGTTTCTTAATGCTAATAAAACCCAGTTTTAACTCAACTTCTTTCTAAAAATCATCTAGCATAAAAACAAAGCACTACACTACTTTCCACATGTTTCATATAAACTGACTATTTTGCATTTTTACTAATGCTCCTTTACATGAAATACCTTTTTGTTTTACTCCTAAGTCTATCTTATACATTAAAAGCACAAACAGCTCCTGAAAAAACAGACACTTTAAAGATAGAAACTCCACTTCTGATTGACATGCCCACCTACAGTATTGAGTTACCAAATACCTGGACTATAAAAGCAGGCTGTGTAGAAGAACAGTGCACCGCTCACTCGCCAACAGATACCTTACGAGGCTACGACACTTACATAGAAAGTGTTAACCTGACGGTCAATAAACTTTCGTCTGCCAGTTATACGGCAGAAAAATATGCTAATTTCTCAATTGGCTATTTACCCAAAGTGGTTAAAGAGTTTAAGGTTTTGGAGAAAAAGAAACTCAGCCCAAAAAGCTATGTCATCTCTTATAAAGGCAACAAAAACAACATTTGGCAAACATGGATACAGTATTATCATGTAAAAAACAGTAAGGTGTATATAGTCACCTTCTCTGCTGAGACTTTAAAATACAGGCATTATCAAGATATGATAGAGCCATATTTAGCAAGTTTTAAATTCAAATAAAATCGACAAGCCTTTGGCCAATGTAATAGTAAGTTTTTTGCTATTCTAAAATCTATAACTATAATGCCACACCTCCTTTAAAAAGTTAGGAAAAAATAGAACATGGCTTATTTTAGATAGAATTGCACTATCCTAGTTCTTTAATAAATCATTATTTCTACAAGAACAAACCGTTAAGAACCTGCTCCTTTTTTAGCCCTGATTGTTAAGCAATCTTTAAATTCCTTATAAGCGGAATCTCTCTATTGCTAATAGATATACGTTTGCGTCTCAAATCATTTATTAGTTCAATCAAACAAGTTTTATGAGACAAAATTTACCTAAAGTCTCCTTGCGACATTTCTGCCTGTCGTTAATGGGATTTTTAATTATTTGTGCAAGTTCTTGGGCTAGCGAGCCTACCAGAACAGTGAGAGGGGTCGTGAGCGATGCTCAAACAAACGAAACTCTAACAGGGTGTACAGTTACCGTAAAGGGAACTAATGTAGGTGTCATTACCGATGTAAACGGTGAATACAGCCTAAACGTAGAAAACGAGAACGCCGTTTTAGTTTTTGGCTTTATTGGATATACTACACAAGAGGTGATAGTAGGAAACCAGAGCACTATAAGTGTGGCTTTAAGTCCTAATATGAATGACCTTAAAGAGGTGGTTGTAATTGGCTACGGAACGGCAAAAAAGGGAGACCTTTCTTCTGCCGTGGTAAGCGTAGAAAATGTAGAAAAAATTAAGGACAGACCCGTTCTTGATGTTGCCAACTTAATTCAAGGAAGAGTACCTGGCGTAACCGCAATAAGCAATGGTGGCCACCCAAACTCAACACCAAAAATCACAATAAGAGGTACAGGTTCTAGAGGAACTGAAAACGTACTTTATGTGGTTAACGGCGTACCAAATGCTCCTTATAACCCAGCAGATATTGAGTCTATCACGGTACTTAAAGATGCTGCGTCGGCCGCTATTTACGGAGCATTTTCTGGATCTGCAGGTGTAATTTTAATTACTACCCGTCAAGCTTCCTCAGGAAAACCAAGTATAGAGTATAATGGCTTTATGGGAGCTAAACAAGCTTGGAAAACACCAAACGCCCTAACTGCGGACAAAGAAGCAGAGGTCTCAAATTTAGCTATGCAAAACGCTGGTCTTAATCCTCTAGACGGTTGGGATGCCACTAAGAACCCTTACGCCGCTGTTACCAGAACAAACTGGATAGACGAAATTTTCAGAATAGGAACTATTCAGCGTCATAACTTCTCTATTAATGCAGGAACGGATAAATTCTCAACGCTCTTCCAAGGAAGGTATGAAAACAACGAGGGTACTTTATTAAACACGTACAGCGAAAATATCTCACTTAGGTTTAATAGTCAATACAGTTTTGACGACCACCTTAAATTCCGTCAAGAGGTATTTTGGAATAATAGTGATAGCCGCGGTACATCGACCGAAAGTGGCTATAGCGGAACTATCCTTTCTGCTATTTATATGCCTAGCTCTGCTGTTCCTTACTATGAAGATGGAAGTTTTGGCGGCGTAGGTCCAAGAGATTCTGATTATTTAGGAATTCATGGTGATGCCATCAACCCAGTAGGAACGCTCTTAAGAAATCAACCTTACAACAAAGGCAGCGATTTACAGTCAGTATCTGAATTATCATACTCTGACATTATTCCTGGCTTAAATTTCTTGACGAGGTATTCTTACCGCTCTCAGACTTCACTTTATAAAAATTTCAGTCCTAAAGTAACAGAGCCGGGCAAACCAAATAATCAAAACTCTTTAAGCTACAGCACGAATAAAGGTTATAACTGGATTTGGGAAAACACCTTAAACTATACGCGTGCCCTGGGCAATCATAACCTTGGAGCTATGGTATCAACTACCGCACAAGAAAATGGTGCAAAAGGATTTTCAGCCGCAGCGAGAGACTTTCCAGATGAAGAAGATTGGGCTCAGTTTTTCTTAAATGCTCAAACTTTTAGCTCTGACAGGCCTGGTGACTACGACTGGAAAGACAGAAACTTATCTTACGTTGGAAGGCTTTCTTATAGCTGGTCAAATAGATATTTCTTAACGGGAAGTTACCGTTATGACATCGCCGGAAGACTAGCAGAAGGTTATAGAGGAAAAGGTTTTCCAGCTGCCACAGCAGCATGGAAAATAAGTTCTGAGCCATTTTTCAATATCCCGTTAATCAACACATTAAAACTAAGAGCTAGCTGGGGAGAAATAGGAAACATTGGCTCTATAGGCAGATACTACGGTTACGCTACACTTAGCACTAATAATACATTCCAAATTGGTAGTGATGCCCCTTACTCCCCTGCTCTTTATGTTGGTAGTCTGAACAATCCTGCTTTATCATGGGAAACTTCTAAACAAACAGATATCGGTTTAGATATAACTATGCTTAACGAACGCCTATCGCTTTCTGTAGATTATTTTGATAAGCTTACTTATGACCTAATCAAACAACAAGATACAGACTGGACAAACACTTACGGTTTTGGTGCTCCATTGATTAATCAAGGTAAAATCAGAAATACAGGTCTTGAAGTTATGGCTTCTTATGGCGGAAACTCAGGCGAGCTAGCTTATGAGTTTAGTGGGAATATTGCTACGCTAAAAAATAGAGTAGAAGAAATTGACGATAACCCTGACTCTTTCTGGGCTCACGGAAATGCATGGAGAGGAACCATTAGACCGTATAGGTCTACCGTAGGTCAACCTTATTATTCTTACTGGATGATTCAAACAGATGGTATTTTCCAATCAAATGAGGAAGCTGCTAGCTATACGTTCAATGGAGAAAAAATTCAGCCAAATGCCCAAGCGGGAGATTTAAAGTTTGTTGACCTTAACAATGATGGAAAAATTGACGACAATGACCGTTCATATATGGGTTCAGCTGCTCCTAAATTAACCTACGGTTTCAATACTAACCTTACTTACAAAAATTTTGATTTAAGTGTATTCTTCCAAGGTGTAGCCGGAGTTAAATTATTTCATGCTTTCAAAGAATCTACACTTAATGCTTCTGAGCAAGGTTATAACAGATGGGACAAAATTTTGGACGCATGGTCTCCTACAAATACTGATTCAGACATTCCTAGAATATCTGCAAATGACCCAAATAACAACTTCCAGACGGCTTCTGACTGGTACCTAGAAAGTGGCGACTACCTAAGATTGAAAAACTTAGTGCTAGGCTATACCTTCCCTACACTTGGCTCAGTATCTGGTTTAAGAGTTTATGTTAGTGGTGACAACCTGCTAACCTTCACTAAGTATTCAGGAATGGACCCAGAGGTTGGTGGTATTGGTTTTGACGGAGGTCAGTTCCCTGTATCACGTGTTTATGCCGCAGGTTTAAAGTTTAAATTCTAATTATTACGACAATGAAATTTCAAATAAAATATACAATTCTTCTAGGCCTATGCTTTATGTTTAGCATAAGCTCTTGTGATAAAGAATGGGTAGACACTAAACCTAACGGAGCCTCTACCACTGCCTATTTTTGGGATAGCGAAGATGACGTTATCAAAGGCATTGCCGCCATTTATGTTCCATTCAGATGGGAGTCTACATGGGGAAGAGATTTGTTTTGGATGCAAAACGCCAGTGATGATTTAGTGGTAGGCCGCTCAAAAGCTGACGCTGAAAACATCAAAAACTTTATTCCAACAGGAAACGAAGGCTACATGGCTACCGCTTTTGAAGATATGTACTGGATGATGAACAAGGCCAATCAAGCCATAGAAGGTGTTCAAGGTGCCACAAACATTTCAGAAGAGTTGAGACAACGCTCTTTAGGCGAAGCATATTTCGTGAGAGCATTTGCTCATTTTTGGGCTGCCTACCTATGGGGTCATAAAGACCAAGGTGTCCCTTATGATGGTGTAGAAAATGAGGAATTTGGAAACAGAATACCTCCACAGCTCGCCTCTGTAACAGATAACTACGCTCAAATTATTTCTGACTTAGAAAAAGCAGCCGAGTTATTACCATTGTTTCAAACCTATGGTGCAGAAGACCAAGGCCGTGCTCACAAATCAGCAGCTTGGGCATACATGGTAAAAACGTATGCATACTGGGCACAATATGACAGCTCAAAATGGGAAAACGTACCAAGTCTTGCAGACAAAATCAAAAACGAAGGTCAAAGAGCATTGGTAACTGGTCAAGAAAGTAACGAGGCTAATTATAGAGCCGTATTTACCGACGGTCAAAATTGGGGGCCAGAGTACATCTGGTCTGTAACTTCTGGGATTCAAGGTGGTTCTGAATTCCCTGGTGTTATACTAGAAAACAAAGGATGGGGTATTTTCAATGGCTGGGGATATTTCCAACCAACCGAAGAGCTTTACCAAGAATATGAAGAAAATGACCCACGACGTGAGGTTACTATCTTAAAATTTGGGGATAAGTTTACTTATTTCGGTGTGGAGCGTGAATACTACTCTACCAATAGCCTTTCAGGTTTCCAGATTAACAAATACATGGACCCATACAGCTACGGAACGGATGAGGATGCAGGTACCAATTCAAAAATCAACCAAAGCGGTAACTACCCTACCACTGCCCTGAATTTACCTTTAATCAGGTATGCTGAGATTTTACTTTTCAAAGCTGAAGCCTTAATTCAGATGGGACAAGCTAGTCAAGCAGCAGAGCCCTTAAACGAAATTCGAGCTAGAGTAGGTCTAAGCCCTATCGCCACACCAACTATGGACGACCTTAAGCATGAAAGACGAGTAGAGCTTGCCTGTGAATGGACAGACAGATTAGCGGATTTAAAAAGATGGGGTGATGTAGATGTTATCAATGCTCCGCTTCACGGCAGAATCCATGAAAACAAAACTGACCCTAATTCTTCCTACACCGTAGAGGAAGTTTGGCCAGCAAGAAGTTTCGATCCAGCTAGACACATGGCATGGCCACTTAGCTCAAACGAAATCTCAAGAAGTAATGGCATATACAAGCAAACTCCTGGTTGGTAAAACCGACTAAATTCATTTAAAGAAGACAGCCTACTAAAGTGTAGGTTGTCTTTTCTTTAAAATACCCCACTAGTCGAATTATAAAGTATTAAATTTATTTTCATTTTTTAACACCAGTGTCCAAAACATGAAACTAAAAACATACATTACCCTTCTTTGTTTATTCTTTAGTTTAAATACTTGGTCTCAATCCATTGATGAGAATCCAAGAATCATAAGAGTTCTCACATTCAATATTCTTCATGGAGCTACCACAAATGGCGACTTTGACTTAGACCATATTGCGAAGGTTATTTCAGATAGTAATCCTGACTTCGTGGCTTTACAAGAAGTAGATTATAAAACCAATAGGGCTAAAAAATACGATTTAGTGACAGAACTTGGCTATAGAACCAAGCTCTCCCCACTTTTTGGCAAAGCCATGAAATATGATGGCGGCGAATATGGCGAAGGAATTTTAGCAAATTATACTTTCCTAAACAGCCGAAACATCATTTTGCCTTACACAGCCGGCAGAGAACCAAGAGCAGCTTTGGAAGTAACTTCTGTGTTAGCATCTGGTGATACCGTTTCTTTTATTGGAACACATTTAGACCATTTAAAAGACGGAAAAGATAGACTGGCTCAAGTCCAAAGCATCAATGCAAATTTCACATCAAACCAATACCCAAGCATTTTAGCAGGTGACTTAAACGATACGCCAGGCAGCATAGCCATTAATACTTTAGAAAAACACTGGCTTTCTTCTTACAATAAAGAAAACCCAGCCGCCACCTTCCCTTCTGATAAACCTGAGATTAAAATAGATTATGTCATGTTTTACCCTAAAAACAGATGGCGAATATTGACCACGGAAGTCATTCAAGATGCCGTAGCGTCTGACCACTGTGCATATTTAGTTACGGTAGAGCTGCTAGAAGAATAGAAATAAGCCTTTGGCAATTCCTTAGGTCTATAAATTGCCGTAGCTTTGTCAAAATTTAAACTATGCACTGGGAAACACTTTTTTCGAATAAAAGATACGGCTCTAGAAACCTTCAAAACACGGACGAAACTCGTGGAGAATATCTGAGAGATTACGACCGTCTTATTTTCTCATCCCAGTTTAGAAGGCTACAAGACAAAACCCAAGTTTTTCCTTTACCAGGCTCCATATTTGTACATAATAGGCTAACGCATAGTTTAGAAGTAGCGTCTGTAGGTCGCTCATTAGGAAGGCTAGTTGGCGAAAAAATTGCCAAAAAAAATGCCGAAACGCTAAACACACATGCTACCGAATTTTACAAATTTGCTCTAGCAGATGTTATACAAACAGGCTGTATCGCTCATGATATTGGCAATCCTCCTTTCGGACATTCGGGAGAAGATGCTATTAGAACCTTTTTTGAAGAGCTTTCTGGCAGTCAAAAAGAAACCTTAGAAAAAGAGCTAACGCCAAACCAACTGGCCGATTTAAAAAACTTTGAAGGTAATGCGAATGCCTTCCGAGTGTTAAGCACGCTATTTTTAAAAGCTGGCTTAAAACTGACTTATACTACTTTGGCGTCTATTGTCAAATACCCAATTGACAGCTTAAACGGTTTTGACAAGTCTACGGGCTTAATTTCTACCAAAAAATCTGGGTACTTTGATGCGGAGCTTTCTGTCATGAAAGAAATGGCAGCCGACCTTCAAATGAAAACATTGGACGAAAGTAAAAGTCATTTGGCCAGGCATCCGTTCGTATTCTTAGTAGAAGCTGCAGATGATATTTGTTATAGAATCATAGACTTAGAAGATGCTTTCAGACTTCATATTCTTGGCTTTAAAGAGGTCGAAGAATTGCTTCTTCCGTTTTTTGAGGGAGAAAAAAATGAAGCTTATATAAAAGAGCAAATGCTGAGCATGAAAGACGAGAAGCAAAAGCTTTCGTTGCTGAGAGCTATGCTAATTGGCCTTTTGACCAGAAAATGCTCTGATGCCTTTATGGCAAATGAAGCCGCCCTTTTAAACGGTGAAGTAAACAAGTCATTGATTGAGCTTATAGACGAAAAATCTATCAAACTGATTGACAAAATTGACGCTATTTCTGTTAGTAAAATTTACAATCACAAGTCTGTAGTAGAAATTGAAATTGCAGGTTTTCATGTTATTGGCGGTCTTTTAAAAGAATTTTTAGGTGCTATTTTGGAGCCTAAGTCGGCCAAGTCAAAAAAAATGAAAAAGCTAATTCCAGAGCAATTTGAAATAAGCAACGACCAGCCCCTGTATCAAAACATTTTATCTGTTTTAGATTTCATTTCGGGCATGACAGACATTTACGCCGTAGACCTTTATAGGAAAATTACAGGAATTCAGATTCCTAGTTTGGGTTAAACCACATACGCTGGCAAATTAAAACTAAAGCGGGTGCCTTGATTTAGCTTGCTGCTTACATCTATACTGCTGCTATGTAGCTCAATAATCTTATTGGCTATTGCCAATCCTAAGCCTGTTCCTTTTACCCTGGTTTCGTCTTTGGTGTTGGTATGGTACCTTTCAAAAATCACCGAAAGGTCTTTCTCTGCTATCCCAGAACCCGTATCACTGATACTGAATAAAATATTCTTTGTATCGCTTGAACCTATTTCTAGTTTTATCTTCCCTCCCTTTGGCGTAAACTTAATAGCATTATCTACTAAATTTTGAATCACCCTTTCTACCAAAGAAATATCGCCAAAAACAAAAGGTGTCTCTGGGTTTCTAACAAACTCCATTTCTATATTCTTTTCTTTAAACAAAACTTCATACCTAGCCATCAAATCATAGGCAAGTTCATCTAATGGGAATGGCTCTTTTTGCAGCTGAATTTGATTATTCTCTAGCTTTGAAAGCTCAAAAAGCTGATTTACCAGACCTTTCAACTTTTTAGTACTCTCGTTTATATTCTCCAAATACTGACTTTCTTCTGCAGCACTCAGTTCATTTTTCTTTAATTGGAGCGTTTCTGTAAAACCCTGAATAATAGAAAGTGGTGTTCTTAAATCATGTGAGATATTCGCCACCAGTTCTCTTCTAAAATTATCAATAGACTTAATTTTATCAAACTGCAGCTGAATTTGATTCGCCATATCATTAAACGTTTCAGAAATCCCGCTAAACATACTCCGCTCATCTGCTTCTATTCGCGTACTAAAATCACCCGAATGAAATTGACTCATGCCATCGGTAATGGCTTGTAAATGCTTTGTTTGATACCATAAAATGAAAAAACCAAGAAGCAAGGCCAGCACAGCGGCCAAGGCAATTAGCTTCAAAAAAGTATCCATGGTATAGGTTCCTAAAAGTCCTGCAAAAACAGATTCTCGCTCTTCCGAAACCAAGATGATATAATAATACCCCTTAAGCACGTCGTTTTGTATAATTGGTGCTGCCGAAAATATTTTTGACTTTAAAAAATCTCTTGGGTCGTCTCCTTTGATAAAGTTTTGTCCTTTATCCGCTATAAAACTTAACACTGGCTCTAAACTTACAGCTTCTCTCACCACCTCTTTATAAGGAGCTACATGAGCCATAATCCCACCCGAAGTGTCTAATAAGTAGACTTCTACATCAGGATTTATAATCATCATAGACTCCATTACTTTTTGAATAGCCGTGGTGTCTAATTTCCCTTCCTCATTAAAAGTCTGTAAATGGTCAATAGTAAATTGAGCCAAATGTGCATGCAATTTCTGATTAGCCTCTTCTTGATAATTTCTGGTGGTCACAAAACTTATGTAGGTCATGGCGGAGCCAAAAAGCAGCAGCACCAATAACATAGACAGCGACAGACGTATGAAAAATTTATTATTCATTCTTTAAAGGTTTTCATTGAAACGATACCCGTAACCCCAGCTCGTCAAAATGTAACTGGGCTTGTTCATATCGTCTTCTATTTTGGCACGAACTCTATTTATATGTGAATTGACCGTATGCTCATAACCTTCAAAATCATAGCCCCAAACTAAATTGAGTAGGCTTTGACGGTTAAAACTTTTCCCTGGGCTAGCCGCCAAAAGCGAAAGTAAATCAAACTCTTTCGGTGTCAATTCTATTCTTGACCCTGCTTTTTGAACGGAACGTTTATCCAAATCAATACTTAAACCATCAGCCTCAATAAGCTGCGTATTTGTAGAAGATGCATTGTCAAACTTTCCTAAAGACCTCCGCAGTACAGCTTTGACCCTCGCCTGAAATTCTCTCACACCAAAAGGTTTCACGATGTAATCATCGGCCCCGGTTTCTAAACCCAGCACGCGGTCTATTTCTTCGGATTTTGCAGTTACCATGATTATTGGCGAAGCAATATCATTTGCCCTAATTTTTCTACAAACCTCCATTCCATCCATAGACGGAAGCATTAAATCTAGGATTATTAGGCAGTAGTTTGTCTTTTTTGCCATTTCATAACCTTCTAAACCATCCAACGTATGGTCTATTTCATAATGCAAATCCTTCAAATGGATTTTTATCAATTCGGCTATCTTATGGTCGTCTTCTATTACTAGAGCTCTAGGCATGTTTTTAGGTTAATTTTAAAAGTATGTCCTCGGAGAATTCAAAGTAAACTTTTAAGTATCACAGAATTATCACGGTGGGTAATCTCATTAAAAGAATGAGCTAAGACCTACGTATTTTCTTTTACTAAGGTTCTGATGAACTATTTAAAGCATATTAAACAAACTCTCTGACTGCTTTTATGCTCCGTGATAGTTTTGTTACAATTCTGACACTTTCACGTAATACCTATGCCATTCCTTTGTGTCAAGTTTAACATTAAAACAAAACAAGGATATGAAAAAAGGACACTTAAAGACTTTAGCACTAGCATTTATGGCATTGGCTTTTACCGCCTGCGACAATGATGATGAGCCTACGGCACAAAGCGGAGCATTAACTTTAAACATTCAAGGATTAGAAGACTTAGGTTCGGAAGCCGTTTATGAAGGATGGTTAATTACGCCATCTGGCCCTGTATCTACGGGCGTATTTACTGTCAATGGTTCGGGAGCCCTCTCTCAATCACAATTTAGCCTAGACCAAGATATCTTAGACGCGGGTAGCACATTTGTTTTAACTATAGAGCCAGCAAATGACACCGACCCTGCACCTTCTAAAATTCATATTTTAGCTGGAGATTTTTCTTCAAATTCTGCAAACCTTAATATAGGTCACGCAGCTGCTTTAGGAAACGATTTTTCATCAGTAGCCGGTCAGTTTATATTAGCCACGCCATCTACAGAAACCATGGATGACGAAACAAGTGGAATCTGGTGGTTAGACCCATCTGGCCCTACAGCTACCCTTACCTTACCTACACTTCCAGAAGGATGGGTATATGAAGGCTGGGCAGTAATAAACGGCACACCAGTAAGCAGCGGTACATTTACTAGTATTTCAGGTGCCGATAGCGGCGAACCATTTAAAGGAAGTGGAGGAACACCTCCCTTCCCGGGAGAAGATTTTGTGGCCAATGCTCCTTCAGGAATGACATTTCCTACCAACCTTCAAGGTGGTGCTGGTGTAATAAGCATAGAGCCATTTCCAGACAATAGCCCTGCTCCTTTTACATTAAAGCCATTAGTTGGCCAAATAGCAGCAGACGCTCCTGTTCATACTTTATTAGATATGGGGCAAAATTTAAACTTCCCCACGGGAACAGTAAGCAAATAAGTTTAACATTTTCTAATATTAAGAGCAGCTCCATTTGGGGCTGTTTTTTTGTTTGAACCCTTTACATTTCAATATAAAAGCTAAGCCGAACCAAATAGACCTGCATAAATGTTAATACAACCTATAACAGTAACGTTTTCGCAAACGTAAATCTGTAGGTCATCAGTCAGTAATGTGGTTTATCACTATTTAAGTCCTTCTAAATAAACTAGTTTCTCTCTCCTTACCTTCAGGCGTACCTTTACTCATCTAGAAACCTAAATTAATCTCTATAGCAAGACTACTACCTCACTGATGAAAAGCATATTACTTGACGTTTCAAAGGATTCTCATATTGGATTTAAGGATTTGGAAACCCATATTTCCATAGCTCCTCTAATTTCGTTTGTTAAAGAGAGGATGCAAAATGTACGTTCCGTCAATAAAAAATATTTTGAAAACCTCCTTTATAAACTGGAGCATGAGTTTGACCTGAAAGGTAACATAGCACTTGCCGATACTTCAAATTACGAAAACCTCTTTGAAGAAATATACAATTTCTTAGTACCTCCCGCTTCTGACGAATCTCAGGTCTATTTAGCACTTAGTGCTCCTATAAAACCTACTTTCTTTTACGGAACTGACGCTTTCTATGACTTACTTTTCAAAGAAGGAACAGACTGCATGAATCATGAAGCCATAGAAGAGTATGCACCTTCCCAAAAAAAGGAAATTATTCAGATATACTCTTTTATTTTAGAGAAGCTTTATGGTTTTCCGCCGCACCCTGCCCGAAGCATAATTATTAGTGTTAAAGCCGCTAATTCCATTCTTAAGAAATACTATAAACTAGATATTGATAATACTTATGTAAACGTAAGTCCGAAGGGAGAGCTTCCTGAATTTGATTTAAATGTGGTAAGAGAATCGTGGCAAAAAGATTTTGACATCAATTCTATTTTAGAGCTTTTACCCCTGTCTCATTTTAAATTTGAAGGGTTTTCTGTCATAAAACTGGAAGACATCACTATCAGTCAAACGGTGGAACACATGAAGAGCCTAATTATAGAAAGGGCTTCATATTCAGACAGTGCTTATCATCAAGAAATTGTCAATTCATTGAAAAGCCTTACAGGCGACTCTGAACTACACTTTGATTTGGTTCCGCTTTTGAAGGTAAATGACGAGGTTGTTTTAAATCCAGATAACCTCTGTAACAGCCAACTATTCCGACATACCTTCAATGGTGATACGGAAAAAAACACATACATCAATTTTTGTAAGGAGTACTTCAAAAACCCTAGTATGATTTTTAAGCCATCTTTAGAAATGGCTTCTTGTGGCGAAAATCAATTTGACTTAAAACTTCTTAAAAGTGAATTTAAGTCTTTAGCAATAGTTCCGGTCGTTTCAAAAAAAGAGGTGATTGGGATATTGATATGCTACTCAAAAAATGAAAACGCTATTAATGAAGTAGTCATGGGACAGCTTCACACGGCTATTTCTGTTATTGCCCAAAGTCTAGAGCATGACATTGAAGAATTTCATCATAAAATAGAAAACATCATACGAGAGAAATATACCTTCTTACAGGAAGCCGTGGAGTGGAAATTTAAAGAAGCTGCCCTTCATTACATGGATGAGCGGCTAAACAGCTCTTTAATAAAGAAAGTAGAAACGGTATCTTTTAAAGATGTTTATCCTTTATATGGTGCCATAGATGTCAGAAACTCCACCATTGAAAGAAATAACGCTCAGCATACAGATTTCACTTTTCAATTTGCTGCACTTCTAAAGACACTCAAATTTATCCAGCAACATTTCAATCATGATTTAACAGATAAATTAACAGCTCGCAGCGAAAAGTTTCAGGAACGAATAATCAAAAATGAATATGGCGGAGACGAACTTAAAATTCAAAACTTTTTAGACGCAGATATTCACTCGTACTTAAATGAAGTAAAGATTAAATTTACCAATTCTGAAGGCCTAGAACTTATTGAAAAGTATCTAAGCCTAAGTGAAGAGTCTGGTGAAGGACACGTGCATAGAAGAGGTTTTGAAAACGACATGCAAACCATAAACTCTACTGTAAACAGATACCTAGAAAACAGCAAAGGAAAACTACAAGAGTACTTCCCTACCTATTTTGAGAAATTCAGAACAGATGGTGTAGAGTATGATATTTACATAGGTCAATCCATTGAACCCAAAAAGACTTTCGAAAAAGCTTATTTGAATAAAATAAGAAAATGGCAACTAATCTCCATGGCAGAAATAGCCATTTTAAACGAAGCATTGCTTCCAATGCTTTCTTTACCGTTAAGAACTACGCAGCTAATTTTTATTAATCCTGGCTCTATAGACATTAGCTTTAGAGAAGATGAAAGAAGGTTTGATGTAGAAGGGGCTTATAATATCAGGTATGAAGTTATCAAAAAGCGAATAGACAAGGTTAAATTAAAAGGGAAAGACGAAAGACTTACTCAACCCGGTAAAATAGCTTTGGTATATTTTGACACCCAAACTGCCAATGAATATATTCCGTACATTAAAGACTTACAGGCACAAGGTTTGCTCCTAGATGACTTAGAGCTTTTAGAACTAGAGCACCTTCAGGGTGTTAATGGTTTAAAGGCATTACGTGTTGGCATAAATTTAAATTCTGAAACAAACATAGTTCAATGAATTATCAGCAAATACTAGACGATATAGAAAACTATGTGAGCGAATTAATAAAGACTCACGCCGATGACCATTTAATTTATCATGGCCTCAAACACACCCAAATGGTGGTTTCTAATGCAAAACTCCTTGCTGGTTATTATACTTTAAATGAAAGAGACACTTTTATAGTATTAGCTTCTGCATGGTTTCATGATACGGGTTACTGCAATGGTACCAATGTAGAGCATGAAAAAAGAGGTGTAGACTTTACCGTTCATTTTTTGAACAAATATGCTATTAAAAAGGCTACTTTGGATGAAATAGCGGAATGTATCAAAGCCACCACTATTCCTCAAAACCCACAAAACCTTCTTCAAGAAATCATTTGTGATGCCGACCTTTTCCATTTCGGAACAGAAGATTTTGAGCAGTTTAATGAAAGTATGAAGCTGGAAACTGAACACGCTTCTGGTGAGAAAATTTCAAATAAAAAATGGAAGAAAAGTAGCATTGAACTCTTAGAAAAACACTCCTTTCATACATCTTACGGTAAAACTATTTTGGACAAACAAAAAAAGAAGAACATTTCAAAGCTCAAGAAAAAATCAAAAAAGAAAGAAGTGCCTGCTCAGAAAAGACCCGACAGAGGTATAGAAACCATGTTTAGAATAAGCTCAAACAATCACCAAAGACTGAGCGATATGGCAGACAATAAGGCACATATCATGATTACCACCACTTCCATTATACTCTCGGTGGTGCTTACCATTTTATTTAGAGAAATGGATGCAAATCAGTATCTGCTTATACCAAATTTCATATTAACCTCGGTATGTGTGGTGACCATGGTTTTCTCCATTTTAGCTACCAGGCCAACTATTCCAAATGGTATTTTCTCTAAAGAGGATTTGACAGAAAAGAGAGTCAATCTTCTGTTTTTTGGAAACTTTTACAAAATGCCATACGAAGACTACTCTAGAGGCATGTTAAGCCTTATGGAAGATAGAGACTACTTATATGGCTCGCTCACAAAAGACATTTACTCCCAAGGAGTGGTTTTAGGGCGAAAATATAGGCTTCTCAGAATAGCGTATAACATCTTTATGTTTGGTGTAGTGGTATCCGTTTTAGCCTTTATTACCATGGCTATCATTCAAGAAAAATCGCTCGGACAGGTATGAAAAAACGTTTTACTTTGAATAATTTATTTTCAGCTTTTGGGCTCTTTATGATAGTTCAAGCTTGCTCACCCTCATCATCATCTGCCACACTAAGCAGTTCTGATTTCCCTTATAGTCTTGACAAGCCTGAAGTTTTTCATTTACCATTAAGTCTTTTAGAAATATCAGGAATTGCATTCAATAATGGAGATGCCAAAACCACCTATGTTATTCAAGATGAAAAAGGTGCGATTTACCAACTCAATAAAGAAAAAATTAGGCACGAAACCCAGTTTATCAAAAATGGGGATTACGAAGATTTAAGCATCCTGAACAATCAAATTTATGTTTTAGAAAGTAGCGGAAAAGTATTTACCACAGCTTTAAGCGAAATGGTAAATAAAGAAACCTCCGCCACCAGTAAAGTAGACATAAAGCTTCCAAAGGGCGAATATGAGTCTCTTTATGCTGATTCAGAAACCGAATCGCTGTTTATACTTTGTAAAAAGTGTGATAAAAAAAATAGCATTTTAGGTTTCCAATACGACTTAAAGAGTCAAGACAAAAAGCCTGAAACTTTCGAAATAAAAACAAAGAGCTTTTCAAAAAAAGGCTTTGCTCCCTCTGCCTTAGCCAGAAATCCAATAGACAAAGACTGGTATGTAATTTCTGCCATTAATGAGAGCCTTCTAGTTTTTGATGCTGACTGGAATTTCAAAGAAAGTATTGAGCTAAAAAAAGGTACTTTCAGGCAACCTGAAGGCATAGCATTTGACCAAGCGGGGCACCTTTATATCTCTAGTGAGGGAGATGATTTTACTAAAGGTAAAATACTGAAGTTCTCACGAATCACAGACTAGCAAGCCCATTCATGAATTTAAGCATCAACAAACTAGCTTTCCTTTTCTTATTGTCTTTTTGCTCCTCGTGTGCCACCTATAAGACGCAGTATGCTCAGGAAACAGAAAATTGGCAGGAAGCAAAACCTGCAGATTCGCTTAGCATTACTCACAGCATGTATCTGATTGGCGATGCTGGAAACTCCACGCCGTCACATAGGTCGCCTGTTATTAATTTTCTGGAAGAGGCTTTAAAAAAGGAATCAGAAAACAGCTCTATCATCTTTTTGGGAGATAATATTTACCAAGAAGGTATGCCATCAAAAGAAGATGTGGACGCCAGAGCAGATGCTCAATATCGATTAGAAGAGCAACTCAAAATGCTTGACAATTTTAAAGGCAGGCCTATTGTTCTTCCAGGAAATCATGATTGGCGAATTGACGGCGTAAAAGGCCTAAAAAGACAAAGCAAGTACGTTCAAAAATACCTCAATAAAGGGAAAGAGAAAGACGATTACGAAGACTATTTTTTACCAATAGATGGCTGCTCCGGCCCAGAAGTGGTAGAGCTAAACGAAGAGATAGTAGTCATAGTGGTAGACTCGCAGTGGTGGCTTGCCGACTGGGATAATGACCCAGAAATAAATGACGACTGCTCCATCAAAAACAGAGAGAATTTTAAATTCGTTTTTGAAAACGTTATTAGAAAATATAGGAATAAGAATATCGTGATAGCCATGCACCATCCGCTTTACACGTATGGCCCGCATGGCGGTAGGTTTACCGCAAAACAGCATATCTTTCCACTAACAGAAATGAAACCTAAGCTCTTTGTGCCTATTCCCGTAATTGGCAGTTTAAGTGCCATAGTGAGAGGAACCATAGGTTCTAGGCAAGACGTAGCTAACAAAAACTATAAAGACCTCCGCTCGGCACTTTTAGCAGGTGTAGGTAAAAACGGAAACTTCATTTTTGCCAGTGGTCATGAGCATGCTCTACAGCATATTGAAAATAATGGTCAAAAATTTATTGTAAGCGGTAGTGGTTCTAAAAGCAGTCCTGTGGCTATGGGAAAAGGTTCTGAATTTGCCACATCTGAAATGGGCTATAGCAAACTAGACTTTTATGCAGGTGGAGAAACTTGGGTCAATTATTATACAGTAAATGACAAAGGAACAGAAGCAAAACTGGTTTACCGCAAAAAAATAAAAGACGCCAAAACCCAAGAAGACGAAAATATTTTAAGCGATTTTTCAGAACATGAAAGCCTGCTAGACTCTGCCAAGCATAAACTGACTAAAAACGAAATAGTACCTGTAGGCAAAGCACATGATTTCTTACTGGGAAAACATAACAGAGACCTATATCTAGAAAGCTATAATTTCCCTGTTTTAGACCTGTCAACTATTCAGGGTGGACTTACTCCCGTAAAGTTAGGAGGAGGAAATCAAACAAACTCCTTACGTTTTGATGCTCCTAGCGAAAGACAATATGTTCTTCGGAATTTGACAAAAGACGTTACCCGCTTTTTGCCATTTCCTTTTAATAAGATGAGTGCTGCCAAATTCATTGTGGAAGATAATTTTCTATCTACCAATCCCTTTGCACCGCTTTCTATGCCGGCATTGGCAGATGCGATAAACGTTTACCATACTAACCCAAAACTGTATTACGTACCTAAACAGCCAAATTTAGATGCTTATAATGACATCTTTGGGGAATCGATGAACCTCTTTGAAGAAAGACCTAAAGGTAAACACTGGAAAGATGCAGACTTCTTCGGGAATCCAGACAAAATCATCAATACGCCTGATTTAATGGAGGCCATTCTGGAAAACAATAAAGACAGAGTAGATGAAAAATGGATGCTTAGAACTAGGCTTTTCGACTTCTTAATAGGCGACTGGGACAGACATGACGACCAGTGGGCATGGGCTGCCATAAAACAGGACAAAGGAGAAACCATTTACAGACCCATACCAAAAGACAGAGACCAAGCTTTCTCTTTATATGATGGAGCTGCAGCAAATTTGGCTCGACTCACCGCTCCTTTTTTAAGACAGTTACAGAGTTTTGACCCAGAAATAAAAAGCATGAAATGGACCACCTGGAGTGCACGTTTGGTAGACAGAACTTTCTTAAACGGTCTCAGCTGGGAAGACTGGGAAGAGCAAGTTCTTTTCATTCAAGAAAACTTAACAGATGAGGATATTGAAAGGTCTTTTGACAACTGGCCTCCTAAAGCCAAAGAAATTTCTGTTGAAAGAATTTCTAAGAGCATAAAAACAAGAAGAGCTGATTTAATGAAAATTGCGAGAGCACATTATGAATTTGTCAGTAAATCTGTCAATGTAATTGGCTCTGAAAAAGAAGAACGTTTTGAAGTAAAAAAACTAGATAAAAACAATACCGAAGTAACAGTATTTGACCTTGATAAAGATGGCGAAAAAAGGAAAGTAATTTATCACCGAATTTTCGATAGTAGCATTACCAAATATGTAAACCTTTATGGAAACGGCGATAAAGACGAATTCATTTTTGAAGGCGAAGCCGACAATAAACTAAAAATAAGGTTTATAGGTGGTGATGGTAAAGACACTTTCAAAGACCTATCTACCGCCACTACTGGTAAAAAGAGGATAGCTATTTATGATGATTTTAAAAAGGATAAACTGAAGAGTGCCAGCACATTTAAAGATAAAAGAACCAATATTTTTAGATATAATGTGTATGACAGAAGAAATAACGACAGCAATTATGACATAGCTATGGTGCTGCCCGTATTAGGCTTTAACCCTGACGACGGTTTATTGCTGGGTGGAAGTGTTAACTATACCAAATACGGTTTCAAAAAAGAACCCTTCGCTTCTGTGCAAGACCTAAAAGTCAAATACGCCTTTCAGACCAAATCACTGAGTGTAGATTACAAAGGT
The DNA here is from genome assembly GCF_055808875.1 of Arcticibacterium sp. GJ41-1. Classification (NCBI taxonomy): domain Bacteria; kingdom Pseudomonadati; phylum Bacteroidota; class Cytophagia; order Cytophagales; family Leadbetterellaceae; genus Arcticibacterium; species Arcticibacterium sp. GJ41-1. Next base: position 4,988,293 of record NZ_CM147888.1, read on the forward strand.
GACTTTGTCGATACTTTTGGCGAATGGGATTTTTACCTCGAATCGTTTTTACGTGGTCCTAGCTATGCCTTCAATTTTGCCGGTATAGGAAACAATACCCTAAGACCAGACGACGACGAAAACTATTATAGAGTAAGACAGGGAGCACTTCACATTTACCCAGCCATAAAGAAAAGATTTGCTCATAACAGTGCTTACTTCAGTATTGGCCCATTTGCCGAACGCTTAAATTTACAAGCGACACCAGGACGATTTTTGGTGGAGAATACCGTCGATAAACAAGTTTTTGAAAGTAAGAATTTTGTAGGTTCTAAGTTCTTATTCAGTTTTAATAGCGTTGATAATTTTATAGCTCCGCATAATGGAATCATCTTTAATTCTGAACTGAAATGGTCTCATCAAACCAATAATGCTAAAAACTTTGGTTCTATAAATGCCAGTCTTAGCTTTTTTAGAGCTTTAGACAGCAAAGAGAAACTGATTTTAGCTACGCAGTTTGGTACAGGAATTAATATTGGAGACGGATTTGAGTTTTATCAAATGCCTTTTATTGGCGGCAAACAAGGTTTGCGAGGATACAGGTCTGAAAGGTTTTATGGAAAGTATAGTTTCTGGCAATCCACCGATTTAAGATATAAACTCAAGAGTAATTATAACCCATTAGTCCCTATCACGTATGGCATTTTTGGAAGTTTTGACCATGGCAGAGTTTGGTTACCATCAGAACAGTCTGAAAGCTGGCATTATAGTTATGGTGGAGGCGTTTGGCTTGCCCCAGTAGATGCTCTAACCTTTACCCTCGGGCTATATTTACCAAAAGAAAAGGAAGAAGAAAAACCCCGACTTGCGGTGAAGGCGGGGTTCTCATTCTAAAATTAGGGTGCGAATTAATTTTATTTTCTAGTAGCGGTCATGCTAAACATTTCCATTAGAGAGCCTTTGGCTTGATTGGCATCTTCTTCTTTAAGATAGAAAGTTAAATCATAATCCATTAATGTAAAACTTCCGGAGATAGTATTGTCTTGCAGTTCTACAGATGTCATTTCATATTCGGTGCCATCCTGAGGGTCGGTAAAGTAACCTGCTATGCCAGCTTCACCTTCTTCAAATCTCATGGGAATGGTAACGTCCCCATTAGGTGTACCCACTATCAGCACATCCCAAGAGCTTAGGAAATAATCTTCTGCCGATACAGCTTCTTCTATCACTCTGACAGCCTTTGCCTCAAACATATCCATTAATGAACCAGTCATATTATTTTCCGACTCCTTTTTTAAGCTTATGGTGACATCATAACCTACTATATAAAAAGCCATAGAGAGCGTTTCATCTTTAATCTCAGCAGAATCCATTTCCTCTTCTTCTCCATTTTCAGGATTAGTGAAATAACCAGAGACGGTATCGCCATTCTTCTCAAACCTCATTGGTATTTGAACATCACCTTCAGGGGTTCCTTCTACAAAAACATTCCAAGAACCCATAAAATATGCATCAGCGTCAACCATTCTTGTGGCCTCAGCTTCAAACATTTCCATCAAAGAACCTTTCATGGTGTTATCTGTTTCTTTGGCCAACGTCATGGTTACGTCATAACCGGCTACATAAAAAGCTAATAATAAATTCTTACCTTCTATCTCAGCCGAATCCATTGACTCTTCTTCACCACTTTCTGGATTGACAAAATATCCTGAAATATCATCTCCATTCTTTTCAAATCGCATCGGTAATTCGGCATCTCCATTTGGAGTTCCTTTTACCAGAACCTTCCAGTCTCCCAAAAAGTAATCCTGACCTTCTTGTGCTAAGGCACCAGAAAAGAAAACACATGTTAAAGCCACAGCGGCCAATAAGTTTTTAAAATTTCTCATTTCAATAAGTATAAGTTTGTTTGATAAATGTAATTACTAGTTCCTCCATAGAAATCTAGATCCAGACCGAATACTTTAGCAAAATGATAAAAAAATGAGCAATCACCTAATAGGAACTTACCTTCTCTATTTCATTACTGTCAAAAGCAATTGCGTATTTAGCACAAAAAAAGAGGTCACCAAAACTGGTAACCTCTTAGTCGGGGTGACAGCCTGCCTGTCGGCAGACAGGGATTTAAGTAACACCTAGTTCTGCGAGCCACACCCCGAATTTTGGGACAAAAATAAATTGGTATTAAATTATTTCAAACAATTTTGAACTCTTACCTATAAGGGTCAATAGTCTTAATAGAGCCATCTTCGTTATAATGAAGCTCTGTCACTTTCACATTTCTCAAGTGATTCTGACCTGAAATTTGTGTGTCATGATAAAACAAATACCACTTTCCTTTAAACTCTACTATGGAGTGATGGTTAGTCCAGCCCTGTACAGGATTTAACACCACACCTTGGTATGTAAATGGGCCGTAAGGATTATCGCCGGTAGCATAAACTATCTTGTGCGTATCGCCGGTAGAGTAACTTAAATAGTACGTGCCTTTATATTTATGCACCCATGCTGCTTCAAAAAACCTTTCGTCTGTTTCGCCAGATTTGAAAAGTTCACCATCTGCATTTAAGATTTTAATATCTCTAGGCTCTTCCGCTAATGTTTTCATATCAGCACCAAGCTTAGCCATTTTAGGCAATAATGCCGGCTCATCAGGAGCGGGTTGCTCTTCAGATTTCACAAGTTTACCTGTCTTATAGTACTGCAACTGACCTCCCCATATACCACCATAGTATAAATAGTAAGACCCATCAGTATCTTCAAAAACTGCTGGGTCCATACTAATGGTACCTTCAATAGGCGTAGGCTCTGCCGTAAAAGGGCCAGTAGGCGAATCACTTTCTGCTACACCAATATGAAAAATATCTTCTTTGTCTTTTACAGGGAAGTATAAATAATATTTGCCATCCTTTTGAGCTGCATCAGGAGCCCACATTTGTCTACCTGCCCATGGCACATCGTCTATATCTAAAGCCACCCCGTGGTCAGTTACCTCACCACCTATTTCATCCATAGACAAAACTCGGTAATCTCTCATGGCATACTGCGTTCCCAAGTCATCATTAGGAATTCCAGCATCAATGTCGTGTGAAGGATAAACATATATTTTCCCATTAAAAACATGAGCAGACGGGTCTGCCGTAAAAATATCGGAAACTAAGGGTTGTGAAATAGGTTGTAATTCATTAGGCTCCTCTTCTACTTTAGTTGTTTCTTTATCAGAGGTCTGTGTTCCGCAGGCTGTTAAAAGGGCTGCCAAAGTTAACAAGGTCAAATTTGTCCTTTTCAATGTCATTTTTTTATATTTAGGTTTACGCAATGGACTTCAAAAATAATTGAATTTTACCAGTTCCAAAGTATTCGGAAAAGAATTGGACAGAAACAGATACCTTTGTGTCAAAGAAAAAAATATATGGACATTCACGTAAGTAACCTCCCTTTCAAATTAACAGAAGAAGAACTAAAAGCATTGTTTGAAAAACATGGCGAAGTAGAAGCTGTCAATATCATTAAAAATCACAAAACCAGACAAAACAAAGGTTTTGGTTTTGTTAAAATGCCGAATAAAGCAGAAGCCGGTACAGCCATATATAAGTTAAATGGCTTTACGGTTATGGACAGAAAACTTAAAGTTTCTGAATCTGCAACCAAAGAGGAGCCTGAAAAGAAAGCTTATAATTGGAAAGCTAACATCAAGAAAAAAACTAGCGTAGTAAGTTTTGATGGTCAACCTAAAAGACCTGTTAAAGGAAAACACAAGAAAAGAAGAGGACACGGAAGAGGAACCACCTATTGATGGTTTCATTTTAACCTTAATTGGTTAAATTGGGTCAAATTACAAGACCCTCATCAATGAAAAAATTCCTTTTAGGCCTATGTCTCATAGTGCTCCTTACGCTTACTGCAGCATATTTATACCTAAATCATCTTAAGCCCTCCTACTCAGGAACTGTAAATTTACCAGAGCTTTCTGCCGAAGTAGAAGTACTTTATGATGATTTCGCCGTCCCACACATTTACGCAGAAAACGAGGAAGACCTTTTCTACACCTTTGGTTATGTTCATGCTCAAGATAGGCTCTTCCAAATGGAACTACTTAAACGCGTTTCTTCAGGAAGACTTGCAGAGGTTTTTGGGCCAGAAGCCCTAGAAACAGACGTATTTTTTAGAACCCTAAGTTTTGAAAAACACGCCAAATGGACCTTAGCAGAAAGAGACCCGAATGCTCCTTTTATGAAAGCCGCTGCCGCATACGTCAAAGGCATAAATCAATACATTCACCATGGAAAAACACCTATAGAATTTACCCTTTCAGGTATCCCTAAAGAGGATTTCACGCTGGAAGACATGGAAAAAATAGCAGGTTTCTTAGGTTATACTTTTGAAGCAGCTTTTCAAACAGAAGCTGTCATGACTTACATTGATGCCAAATTTGGCAAGGAATACACCAAAGACTTTGACCAAAACTGGCCTGACGAGGAGTATAAAATACCTGTTGACAATAAAGCCATTGCCCTAGCTAAAAATTTGGCTCTTATAGAGCAAAAGCTTTCTAAAATTGACGAAAAATTAGATTTCAAACCATTTCATGGCTCAAACGGTTGGGTAATTTCGGGTAGCAAAACCAAATCAGGAAAACCGATTTTATCAAACGACACACATATGGCGTTTTCTCAACCTAGTGTATGGTATGAGGCACATTTAGAGTGTCCTACTTTTAAGGTTTATGGTAATTTTATAGCGGGCACGCCAGTTCCCGCTTTAGGTCACACCTATGTTGGCGGTTGGGGATTAACCATGTTTGAAAATGACGAAGCCGACTTCTATAGCGAAACCTTAAATCCAGAAAACAATAACCAAGTACGTTATAAAGACACTTGGGTTGATTTAGAATCAAGAGAAGAAAAAATAAATATCAAAGGAGGTTCTGACACCACTATCTACGTTAAAAAATCACCTCACGGATATATCCTAAATGGAGCTTTTGAGGACTTGGATGACACCGCAGAGCCTATTGCTCTTCAGTGGGTTTATCATGAATTTCCATCAAAACACATGGAAGTTTTCTATAACCTTTGCAAGGCAAAAGATGCTACCGATGCCAGAGCCGCTGTAGAGCCACTTACCGCACCCGGACTTAACTTTATGTGGGCAGACACCAGCGGAAATATAGCCTGGTGGGCAGCAGGAAAACTACCTATAAGACCGGCTCATGTAAATCCTTATTACATTCTAGATGGTAGCACAGGAAATGACGACTGGCAAGGCTATGCCGATTTTGACCTAAACCCTCAAACGCTTAACCCCGAACGGGGCTTTCTTTATACGGCAAATAATCAGCCTGACGACATGGGCAATGGTTTGGTGCCTGGTTATTACGTTCCGTCAAATCGTGCCAAGCGAATTGAACAACTTTTAGATACCGACAAAACAGACTGGACCGAGGACTCTATGCGAGATATTATTAATGATATCACATCGCCCACTTATTCGGATATTATAGATTCTCTAATCCAAAACCTTGACCAAACGGTCTTAAACCCTAAGGCCAAAAGCCTGCTTAGTAAACTAGGCAACTGGGATGGAAAGCACACTCTTGAAAGTACAGAACCCACCATCTTTTACCGCTGGATCTTTGAATTTTATCAAGTAGCCATGAGAGACGAATTGGGCGAACATTTCTACCCTTCTTTTGAACGCAGTCATGTATTTAAAAAGAGTATGAAAACCTTCTTTGAAAACGAGAATTCGCCATGGTGGGATAACATAAACACCCCTAAAAAAGAAAAAAGGGATGCTTTAATTAGCGAAGCTTTGAATAAAACTGTTGTCTTTCTAGAGAATCAATTGGGCGACAACCCAGAGGACTGGAAATGGGAGAAAGTACATTCCATAGAGCATCCGCATGCCATGGGCAAAGTAGAGGCACTAAGACAATACTTTAATGTGGGTCCGTTTCCTGCACCAGGAGGCAGAGAAACTATAAACAATATGGCTTTTGCTATGGACAGTACAGGTCTGTATAAAGTGACTGCAGGCCCTGCTCTCCGCAGGATTATTGATTTTAGCACGCCACAAAAAGGATATAGCGTTTTACCTACCGGTCAAAGTGGCTATTTCATGAGTAAACATTATGACGACCAAGCCCAGCTCTTTGTTAAAGGAGGTAAAAGAGCTGAACTCATGGCAAGGCCAGACATTGAAAATGTAATGATTGGGAGGTTGGTTTTTAAGCCATAACTAGCCTTTAATCTTAACATAAATAAGCTTAAACCTTCCTTTTTGATTTTCACGGTTTTCTATTTCAAAACCATTGATAGACTTAATCATGGGCGTAAGTTTCTGAAAACCGAAGTTTCTAGAGTCAAAGTTTGGCATCTTTTTCTGAAGCAAACTACCTACATCACCTAAGAAAGCCCAACCATCATCATCAGCTAAGTCTGATATGGTGGCGGCTATAAGGCTAATCACCTTAGGGGTAATCTTATCCACCTCATTTTTCTTAATGACTTTCTTCTCTTCAGATTCTGACGTCTCTTCTTCAGTTTCCTTTTTAAGAATCTCTAGGTAGATAAACTTATCGCAAGCCACTATAAATGGACTTGGTGTTTTCTTTTCGCCAATACCATAAACCTGCATGCCTGCCTCTCTAAGCCTTGTCGCTAGTCTCGTGAAATCGCTATCGCTCGAAACCAGACAAAATCCATTCACCTTTTCAGAATAAAGGATATCCATGGCGTCAATAATCATGGCAGAATCCGTGGCGTTTTTCCCAGTGGTATAGCCGTACTGCTGAATTGGCGTAATCGCGTTTTCAAGCAAAAGATTTTTCCATTTTGTGAGATGCGGCTTGGTCCAGTCTCCGTAAATCCTTTTGATAGTAGGGTTACCATATTTGGCTATTTCCTCCATCATTTCTTTGATATAAGCGGAAGGGATATTATCCCCATCTATTAATACCGCAAGTTTTAAATCCATTTTATTCATAATTAATACCGTCAATATAACGTATTTCAATCAAAGAGATTCCACCAAGCCCTCAAAACACATTTCCTTTTCTTAAATTGCTTCACATTCAACCCTAAAAAAATGGCATTATCAAAACAGTCTTTTAAAACGGAAGTAAAAGAGGAATTTTTCAGTATTCTTGATTTCTGGGCAAAACATTCCGTTGACCAGAAAAATGGTGGATTTTACGGCACTATTGATGCCAATAATCAAGCTAAAGAAACGGAGAAATCAGTGGTAGCCACTGCTAGAATATTATGGAGTTTTAGCACCGCAATTCATTTTATAAAAAACACACCAAGCCTATTACATTACCGTCATTTGCTACCCAGCTATGAAAAACTTTCTCAAAGAGCTTTTGACAGCTTAAATGATAACTTTTGGGATAATGAAAACGGCGGAACCTACTGGACTGTCAATGCCAAAGGCGAAAAAGAAAACGGAAAAAAACTGATGTACGGTCATAGTTTTTATGTCTATGGAATGAGCGAATATTACAGGGCCACAGGTTATAAACCTGCTCTAGAAATGGCTCAAAAGTGCTTTAATACCATCATTAACCATTCTTATGATGGCAAAGAAGGCGGTTATATAGAGGCTTATAATGAAGATTGGTCTGAAACAGACGACTATATTCTTTCTAAAGGTATTTCTAGAAAATCGATGAACACGCACCTACATTTATTAGAGTGCTTCGCAAATCTGTACCGTGTTGACAAGTCCGAAGAAGTACATTTTCATTTAAAGCATTGTCTTCAAATAATGCTTGACCGCATCATTGGTGAAGGAAACACCAGAATGACCTTGTTCTTTTCCGAAGACTGGACGCCACAATCGAAAGTCATTTCTTATGGGCACGACATTGAAGCTAGTTGGCTAATTTTAGAAGCGGCCGAAATCCTTGGAGACGAACACCTTATAGAAAGATGTAAAAAAGTCTGCCTTCCAATGGCCAGAGATTCCGCCGACGGACTCCAAGAAGACAATGGAATGATATACGAAGTTGACCCTGAAACAGGGCATGGGAATTTTTCACGAGATTGGTGGGTGATGGCAGAAGCCATGGTAGGTTTTTATAATGCCTATCAAATGAGCGGTAAGGTTAATTATTTAGAAAAATCGGAAAACTGCTGGACTTTTATTAACGACTACCTCATTGACCATGAAAATGGCGAATGGTATGGCGGAGTAAACGACAAACACAAAATCACAAATGGCTCAAAAGGTAATCCTTGGAAAGCTCCTTATCATAATGCCCGTGCATGCATGGAGATTTACAAGCGGATTTCTTAGCTTTGGGAATACCAATACCTAGCCTTGAAAAAACTCCTAATACTCTTTGCTTCATTTATTCTTTTCTCCTGTTCAGAGCAAGAGAGCCAGCTTTTTGTACAAGTAAACGCTGAACAAAGCAATATTCACTTTTCAAACAATGTAGTTGAAAATGAAAAATACAATGTTTACGACTACCATAACCTTTATAATGGTGGAGGCATAGCCGCTTTTGATGCTAATAATGATGGACTTATTGACCTCTATTTTACTGGCAATCAAGTCCATGACAAACTCTATTTAAATAAAGGAAATTTTGTTTTTGAGGATATTACGCAGCAAGCTGGAATTATTCAAAAAGGCTGGTCTACTGGAGTCACCATAACAGATATCAATGGTGATGGTCTACTCGATTTATATGTTTCTAAAGCAGGAAATGAGTCAGAAGAAAATCTAAAAAACCTGCTTTATGTAAATCAAGGGGACCTAACATTTAAAGAAGAAGCTGAAGAAAGAGGAATAGCCGACACTTCGCTTTCTACCCAGGCTGCTTTTTTTGATTATGATAAAGATGGCGACCTCGACCTATATATTTTAACTACGTCTAACCTCATCCGTAACCCAAACTTACTCCGAAAAAAAGACCAATACGGAAATTATGCTTTAGACAAACTATATAAGAATGACGGTACTGGTCATTTTCAAGAAGCCGGACTTGAAAGTGGCATAAATGCCAATAATCATGGACTAGGTTTGGCGATTGCTGATATAAATGGAGACGGCTGGGAAGACATATTAGCTTCCAGCGATTTCTTGCCAAATGATGCTTTATACATCAATAATCAGGATGGCACTTTCACTAACAAGGCAGCTGAATACTTGCCTTATCAAAGTCGTTTCTCGATGGGAAATGACATTGCTGATATCAATAATGATGGATTACTAGACATGGTCACGGTAGACATGCTACCACCCGACAATGAGCAGCAAAAGAAAATGCTGATGACCTCTTACCATGTTTTTGAAACAGAGCAAACTTTAGGATATCAGAAAGAATTCACCAGAAATATGCTTTTCCAAAATGCCGGCAATGACGCAAAAGGTGAAACCTATTTTAATGAAATAGGTCAATACAGTGGTATTCATGCCACAGACTGGTCTTGGGCTCCCTTGATTCTTGATTTTGATAATGACGGACTGAAAGACCTTTACATTTCAAATGGCTATATGAGAGATGTTACCAATTCTGACAACATCTCTTACAATATCAGCTTTGCTCAAAAAACAGAGTCCGTCGAAGAGATGAGAGACTTTATGAATCAGAACGCTCTGAATTCGCCAAAACTTCAAAGAAAAAATCAGTTTTTCAAAAATGAAAAGGACTTCAACTTCTCAAAAAAAGAAGAGCAATGGATAAAGCAAACAGAAGGCTTTTCTAACGGAGCTATTTTTGCCGACTTAGATAACGATGGTGACTTAGATTATGTGGTCAATAACATCAATGAAAAAGCTCATGTTTTTAGAAATGATTCAAAAAACAACTTTGTGATTGTTGATGTAAAAAACAACAATCAGCTTGCCCTGAATCATGGCCTCAAAATTAAAGCGTACGCAAACGGCACTTGCCAAACATATACCAACGCCGTTACCAGAGGCTACCTCTCCTCCATGTTTACACCCATAAACATTGGCTTAGGAAAAGAAAAGAAGCTAGATTCTTTAAGAATTATTTGGCCAAATAATCAAAGCCAGCTTTTTGAAAGCATAGATGCTAATCAAACCATCATAGCTGATATAGATAAAACAAAGGCATATTCGTTTAAAGTTGAAAGCCAAGCCGCCTTATTTACAGAAACAGTATTTGACTATAAGCACACAGAATCTCGCTTTATCGATTTTTATCGCGAGAATTTATTATTGAAAAAATACTCCCAACCTGGACCAGTCTTAGTTTCAGGAGACATTGACAATGATAATTTGGATGATGTCTTTATTGGAGGAAATACAGAAACGCCAGCGTTCATTTTCAAACAAACAGCTGATGGTGCTTTCTCTAAAACAGCTTTACACAAGAATCAAACTTGGGAAGATGCCGCTGCACTATTTTTAGACATCAATAATGATGGTTACTTAGACCTTTATACGGCAAGTGGTAGTAATGAATTTCCATTAAATTCGGGAAGCTATCAAGACCACATTTATCTTAACAATACTGCGAAAGGTTTTGAATCAGCAGACATACTCCCTAAGGGGGATTACCCTGCGGCTGCAGCTTGCTTAATAGATATTGACAATGATGGACATAAAGATATTTTCAGAGCAGGAGGCATACTTCCTGGCTCTTTTCCTGATGTGGGAGATTCTTACATTCTTAAAAGTGCCAATACAAAGTTTCAGAAACTTGAACTTGGACGTTTAGGTTTGGTTTCAGACGCAAAAGCCATTGATTTCAATAAGGATGGCTGGGAAGACTTGATAATAGTAGGCGAATACATGGCTCCTACCCTTTTCATAAACCAAAAAGGTAAACTAGTAAAAAGCGATATTCTTGGAAACCAGAAAGGTTTATGGAATAGTATTCAAATAGCAGATTTAGACAATGACGGTTTTGACGACTTAGTTTTAGGAAACAAAGGAGTCAATTTCCGATACCCGTTTGATAAAGAAAACCCATTAGAATATCATGAACTCGACCTTACAGAAACGGGTAAAACAGAAAAGATTCAAACCTACTTTCAAAATGGAAACCGTGTAATTATCCCTGCAAGAGACGAGCTTATTAGAGAATATCCGTATTTAAGAAGCCTTTTCCCAGACTATAATTCTTACGCCATTTATAAGCCTACAAGCTTAACATCTGAAAACACTAAGCTATCTGCCAACTTTATGAAAAGTGTAATTCTTTGGAACAAAGGCGGTAAAAATGTTGAGATTCAAGAATTACCCAAAGAAGCTCAACAGTTCACTATTAAATCTATTTTGTTAATAGATATTGACAAAGACGGCAAAAAGGATTTACTATTAGCCGGAAACGATTTTGAGGCAGAGCCTATCAACTCAGGCTATACAGAAGGAAGTAAAAGCTGCCTAATTTTAAATAAGGGAGAACGTAAGTTTCAATACCTAGCCAACAGCCAATCTGGAATATGGCTTAAAGGTTCAGTATCTAATATGCTGCTGCTTAAAACAAAAAATAGCAGCCAAATATTGGCTGCTATTAACAATGAAAACATGAAAACTTTTATTCCGAATAAAAAGACTGACTCTTTATAAAGGTTCCATCCGTCAGGTACATACCTGCATTAAAGCCAGAAAAACCTATCTCTTTAATGTCTACCACTACACTTCCATTATTACCAGTGAAAGTTATGGTCTTTAACTCTTCATCCTTTTTGGGATGAAATAAAACCAACTTACCTCCTGATTTCCCAAAAGGCAATGAGTATTCAATCAAAATCGAGGAAGAAGAACTCTTCTCTTTGCTTTGTCTTAAATATATATCTGATTCCACTGAAGAAACCACAACTGCTGGCTTAGCCCCTATAGGGCGTCCATTTTCATCTTCTGTAGCTTGCTGAGCAAAAGAAACCATGCCAGCCAAGCAAAAAACTAGTGTAAAAATATATTTCATGATATTAACGTTTTGCGTTTTTGTTAGTATTCTCCAAGGAGCTCAAACGAGCCTCTAACACTTCGAATTTCTCTGATTGTAAACTCAATTGAGCTTGTTGCTCAGCAATAATACTTTGCTGCTCCTTAAATCCTTGAATCAAAATTGGGATAAGGGAATTATAGTCCACCGTTTTGTAAAAGTCTCCTTGACCAAGGTCTTTAGACGTTACTAGTTCAGGTAATATTTTTTCTAAGTCCTGAGCTACTACACCAAATTGCTTTCTATCAGAGAAACCTTACTTCTTAATAATGTCTTCTCTATAAAAATAAGACTTAGGATAAACCTTCATTAATACATTAGTAGCATCAGTTAAAGAAACAATGTTTTGCTTTAATTGCTCATCAGAAGGAGCAGATGCTCCTGGAAGGATGGCATTCTTTACATAAACACCAGTTTCTTGGATATATAATGAGCTTGATGGTGACCCAGGCTTTATTCTAAAAGGGAATGTACTTCCATTAGTAACATCTCTAATAAAAAAGTTATCTTCGTTTCCTGCCATATCCCAAGTTTGAGGAGTAAAGCCTGAAGAACCATCTTGTTCTATCCTTAGCGTTGGGCTATCTCCTCCTACCGTATGTAATTCAACGACTGGATTAGCCGTATTAATTCCAACATCTCCATCAGCCTCTACATAAAGTGCATTTGTTCTAGCTCCAGCTTCAATGGTAAAAGGTGTTTTTCCGCCCGTTACGTCATCAATAGAAAATTTATTAAGCCCGCCATTACTGGTATCATTAAAAGTTATTTACCAATCGTTGCTTGGGAAACTTGCAGAATTACTGGTGTCTTCAGCTTTGATTCGTAAAATATTTTCCTTTAATCGAATGGCATCCAAACCGAAACTTTCACCAGTTACACAGTCTATACCTATGCAGGCATTACCTTGAACTATCAAATCATCCGCAATAACATTATCTGCAACCGCCTTCGCCTCAGTTACCATACTATTTATCTGTTTCAACTCTACGTCATCCCTTTTTTTGCTAATCTGGGCCTGCATAAAGAAGCTTGCAAATAGCAAAGAGAGAAGAATTCTAATTCTTGTTTTCATGTCATTATTATTTCGTTAAAACTTATTACTATCTGTGTACCTTTTAGTAAAAACGGACTCTTCAAAAGAGCAAACCCTTAGCTCATTTGTATAACTTTCCCCAGTTTGAATCATTAAATTTAAATACAAGTTTCTGCTAAGTCTAAAAGGTTTTATTTTACGGTAAATGATATAAATCTATAACAGCTAAAGAGAAGTGGTATAATTTCAAACATATAAAACAAAAAATAGCAGCCAAATATTGGCTGCTATTAACAATGAGAACATAAAGGCTTTTATTCCGAATAAAAGGACTGACTCTTTATAAAGGTTCCATCCGTCAGGTACATACCTGCATTAAAGCCTGAAAAACCTATTTCCTTAATATCCACAACCGTACTTCCGTTGTTACCCGTAAAGTTTATAGTCTTCAATTCCTTATCTTCTTTTGGATGAAATAAAACCAACTTACCTCCTGATTTCCCAAAAGGCAATGAGTATTCAATCAAAATCGAGGAAGAAGAACTCTTCTCTTTGCTTTGTCTTAAATATATGTCTGATTCCTCCGAAGAAACCACAGCTGAAGGCTTAGCTCCTATAGGGCGTCCATTTTCATCTTCTGAAGCTTGCTGAGCAAAAGAAACCATGCCAGCCAAGCAAAAAACTAGTGTAAAAATATATTTCATGATATTAACGTTTTGCGTTTTTGTTTTTTGAATTTAACTGAGCCTCTAAAGCATTTAATCTACTGTCTAAAGCGGCATAATTAGACACTTGACCTTCTAGTTCGTCTATTCTAAGCTTTTGCTCTTTTAGTGCTTGTACTAATACAGGGATTAAAGCATTATAATTAACACTTTTGAAGTTATTCCCTGACTTTGTTTCAAATTCCTTAACAAGATCTGGAAGGTACTTCTCCACGTCTTGTGCAATAAGTCCAAACTGCTTAGTTTCTGGTAAACCCAATTCTTCAGTAAATTCCTTCTTATAAAAGAACGTTTTAGGATATAAATTCATCACTACCGATGTAGCGTCAGAAAGTGGATTTATATCACTTTTAATCCTAGCATCAGAAGGACCATAAATAGAGCCAGGCATTACAGAACCCTTAACATAGATATCTTTTCCAAAATAACTTACATCATCAAAATTGCTATTTCCGCTTACATACAAAGCTGGAAACGGGCTTTCTTCAGAACCCAAGACTTTACCTGAGCCATCTTCAACAGAATTCACTCCACCTGCCGTAGCAGTCACAGTTCCGGTAACAACAAGATTACCTTCTATCCTTGTGTTACCAATTACTTGTAACTTGTTTGAAGCATTTGGAATACCTATTCCCACATTACCAGAAGAGTTAATGCTTAAGAAAGGTGTACCTGAAAAACTTCTGAAATTATGAAAAGCTGCATCATAATAATTATAACCTAATTCATTGTAATCAACTATTAGTTGAGCCTTGTTGCCACTCGCCCTTAAATTTGTACCACCCGCTGAATTTCCTTTTATTTCTAACCTAGCTGTTGGTGTTGATGTTGCTATACCTACACTTGTATCTGATTTAACGATAAACCTCTTGTTAACATCAAGTAGTCCACCTGGACTTGCAGTTCCTAAACCAATATCTCCATCCGTATCAATATATAAACTATTCGTAGGAGCCGTTGGCCTAATTCTAAATGGCAACTTACTTCCATTAGTCACATCACGAACGAAAAAATTCGTCTCATTACCAGCCATATCCCAAGTTTGCGGAGTAAACCCAGAAGACCCATCTTGTTCAAGCCTAAGTGTTGGAGAATCACCGTTTTTACTATGTATCTCAACAACCGGCGTAGAGGTACCAAAACCGACCCTACCACCATCATCTACATATAACGAATGTGAAGGTGCTCCAGCTTCTATTGTAAAAGGAGTTCTTCCTCCATCAATATCATCAATAGAAAACTTATTTGCTCCTCCATTTGAAGTATCATTAAAAGTAATTTGCCAATCATTTGTCGGGAAGCTAGCGGAATTACTGGTGTCCTGAGCTTTAATTCTTAAATTGTTTTCTTTCAATCTAAAAGTATCAAAACCAAAACTTTCTCCATTTACGCAATCAAAGCCGACACAGGCACTTCCTTGAACCACTAAATCAGTGACAATTACTTGAGCCGTTACCGCTTTGGCTTCGGTGACCATACTATTTATCTGTTTCAACTCTACATCATCCCTTTTTTTGCTAATTTGAGCCTGCATAAAGAAGCTGGCAAACAGCAGGGAGAACAGTATTCTAATTCTTGCTTTCATGTCTTTTATGATTTATGTTAAAATTGTTTTTTAAAAATTATTAATTATTTATCAGAATGTTTTCAAAATTATCGACTCTAATATTTACCGCTTTTGTTTTAGTTTCTTGTAATTCAAATATCGCTAATGAATCGCTCGGCCTATTTGTTACTCCTTCGGGACTTAATCCTTCAGCAATTAAAGTATATACCAACCAATCTATAAAAGTGGGCAAGGATATCCCTTTTGGTAGTGAACTCACCGTAGAAATTCTGGGTATTGACGATTTCAAAAAAGACAAAGACGGCAAAGTGTTTATTGGTGGCGAAAACTCCCTAATTGATAAAGATGATAATGTCATATACTTTATTGAGGACTATTTTAAAAAATATGATTTAACCGGTGTTAGTGCTCCGGATGCGGAAAAACTAAAATTTAATATTAAAGTTGGCAAACCAATGCAAAAAGGTGAAACATATCGTTTTCTATTCAAACTTTGGGATAAAAAAAGTGATAAAGAGCTTAAAGGAAACATAGAATTAAACGTTATTTAATTTGGACATAATGATTTAAGTTCTGCTTTAAACACTGACCCAGACTCTACCTCAAAACCTGGTTCCAACTGAATATTCTTACCAGCATTAAACTCAACATTTCCATTATTCTTAATATCGTTTGAGGCTTTAATACTTTCCACTGCGTAACTGGTAGTGTTTGATCCTAAAACATCATCTTGTGAAGAATCCAGTGTTAAGTGTTTCCCTATTATGTTTAAGCTTGCACTAGAAACTATTGAGGTGACAACAGGATCTGATGAGCTTACTTTTATTTTATATCCTTCACCAGATAATAGGTCAAATGGAAGCTTACAATCAATCTGGCTTGGGTCATTCGAAAAACCAATTTGTCTCTGCTTCAAAAAGCTGCCATCCTTATCCGATAAATACACTTTAAAAAGGTTACCAGAGACAAATTCACCAACGCTGTCGACATTTATAGTAAAACTCTCACCATTACAGAATACCTCTTTTGACAAAGTGGGTTCAGAAATGGTTCTTGAGCCTGAAACCATATAAAACTGAGTAACGTCAGGTCCGATAATCTCATTTCCCATGACATCATCTTGATCATAAGCAGTTCCAATAAATGTGTATAAATTTTTGGAAAGGTAATCTGCCCCTATGTAACCGGGGCCATCGTGCAGGGCATAGATTTCTTCATTATCTTCATGATATTGAATTTCACTAGTTCCACTAAGACTTAGCTTCATACTTTCAATATTATTCACAGAACAGTTTGGATAAGCTAAGACAGTAACAGGACGATTTGGGTTTATCTGAACTTTAAGCTTTTCAGTTAACTCTGAAATAACTTCTGGATCTTGACCCGGCCCCGCATAAGTGATGTAGTATGATATACTAGCAGGTAAACAATTTACCACCACATCCGTACTTACCGTATCAATACAGTTATTTGCTCCTTTAACTATGGCCTCATAATGGCCCGCATTTTCTTCCTTAGCCAGATCTATACTTGGCGACTGAATATTGCTATAAAAACCATTGGGTCCAGTCCAACTAAACTCTATTCCACTAGCAATCATAAGTTGAACTTTCTCTCCTTTTTCATAGGGTCCAGTATTACTTGCTGTGGTTTGAAAAACGGGACCTATAAGGTCAATTGTTTGTACCAAAGGAACTGGACAAGACCCGAAATTTAAAGAGAAAGAATGGTAAGTTCCTGATGGTAGATTGATTAAGCTAAAACCGTTAGAAAGTAAATCTATTTCAGCAGAAGCTGCTTCACCTTGGTAATTATAATTTAATGAGTATGAACCATTCGACACATTTGAGGTAATGAAAACTATAGAACCATCTTGAACTGAACACCCCATAGGATTAGAAGAACTTAATACAGAAAGTATTGGTAACGGCGGCTCAGTAATACTAACGGATGCCGTAGCAGTACAAGAATTAGCATCTGTTACGGTAACTGAATAGGTGCCAGCTATCAAACCGCCTAAGTCTTCCGTAGTAGCGGAATTGCTCCAACTATAATTATAAGTTGTTGTACCTCCAATTACATTTAAATCAATTGCTCCATTGCTTCCTCCATTACATGAAACGTTTGTCTGACTAGATAATGAAACTACCAATACAGCTGGCTCAGTAATACTAACGGATGCCGTAGCAGTACAAGAATTAGCATCTGTTACGGTAACTGAATAGGTGCCAGCTATCAAACCGCCTAAGTCTTCCGTAGTAGCGGAATTGCTCCAACTATAATTATAAGTTGTTGTACCTCCAGTTACATTTAAATCAATTGCTCCATTGCTTCCTCCATTACATGAAACGTTTGTCTGACTAGATAATGAAACTACCAATACAGCTGGCTCAGTAATACTAACGGATGCCGTAGCAGTACAAGAATTAGCATCTGTTACGGTAACTGAATAGGTGCCAGCTATCAAACCGCCTAAGTCTTCCGTAGTAGCGGAATTGCTCCAACTATAATTATATGTTGTTGTTCCTCCAGTTACATTTAAATCAATTGCTCCATTGCTTCCTCCATTACATGAAACGTTTGTCTGACTAGATAATGAAGCTACCAATACAGCTGGCTCAGTAATACTAACGGATGCCGTAGCAGTACACGAATTAGCATCTGTTACCGTAACTGAATAGGTGCCAGCAATCAAACCGCCTAAGTCTTCCGTAGTAGCGGAATTGCTCCAACTATAATTATAAGTTGTAGTACCTCCAGTTACATTTAAATCAATTGCTCCATTGCTTCCTCCATTACATGAAACGTTTATCTGACTAGATAATGAAGCTACCAATACAGCTGGCTCAGTAATAGTCACCGATGCCGTAGCTGTACAAGAATTAGCATCTGTTACGGTAACTGAATAGGTGCCAGCAATCAAACCGCCTAAGTCTTCCGTAGTGGCGGAATTGCTCCAATTATAATTATATGTTGTTGTTCCACCTGACAGTATCGTTCCACCTATCACGCTAAGGTTTATCGTACCGTCTGCTATTCCATTACAGCTTACATTTGTAGTTCCTGTAATAGAAGCCACTAAAACAGCTGGCTCAGTAATAGTCACCGATGCCGTAGCTGTACACGAATTAGCATCTGTTATGGTAACAGAATATGTGCCAGCAATCAAACCGCCTAAGTCTTCCGTAGTGGCGGAATTGCTCCAACTATAATTATATGTTGTTGTTCCACCTGACAGTATCGTTCCACCTATCACGCTAAGGTTTATCGTACCGTCTGCTATTCCATTACAGCTTACATTTGTAGTTCCTGTAATAGAAGCCACTAAAACAGCTGGCTCAGTAATAGTCACCGATGCCGTAGCTGTACACGAATTAGCATCTGTTATGGTAACAGAATATGTGCCAGCAATCAAACCGCCTAAGTCTTCCGTAGTAGCGGAATTGCTCCAACTATAATTATAAGTTGTAGTACCTCCTGTTACATTTAAATCAATTGCTCCATTGCTTCCTCCATTACATGAAACGTTTGTCTGACTAGATAATGAAGCTACCAATATAGCTGGTTCCGTAATACTAACCGATGCCGTAGCAGTACAAGAATTAGCATCTGTTACGGTAACTGAATAGGTGCCAGCTATCAAACCGACTAAGTCTTCCGTAGTGGCGGAATTGCTCCAACTATAATTATAAGTTGTAGTACCTCCAGTTACATTTAAATCAATTGCTCCATTGCTTCCTCCATTACATGAAACGTTTGTCTGACTAGATAATGAAGCTACCAATACAGCTGGCTCAGTAATACTAACCGATGCCGTAGCAGTACAAGAATTAGCATCTGTTACGGTAACTGAATAGGTGCCAGCAATCAAACCGCCTAAGTCTTCCGTAGTAGCGGAATTGCTCCAACTATAATTATAAGTTGTAGTACCTCCTGTTACATTTAAATCAATTGCTCCATTGCTTCCTCCATTACATGAAACGTTTGTCTGACTAGATAATGAAGCTACCAATATAGCTGGTTCCGTAATACTAACCGATGCCGTAGCAGTACAAGAATTAGCATCTGTTACGGTAACTGAATAGGTGCCAGCTATCAAACCGCCTAAGTCTTCCGTAGTAGCGGAATTGCTCCAACTATAATTATAAGTTGTAGTACCTCCTGTTACATTTAAATCAATTGCTCCATTGCTTCCTCCATTACATGAAACGTTTGTCTGACTAGATAATGAAGCTACCAATACAGCTGGTTCCGTAATACTAACCGATGCCGTAGCAGTACAAGAATTAGCATCTGTTACGGTAACTGAATAGGTGCCAGCTATCAAACCGCCTAAGTCTTCCGTAGTGGCGGAATTGCTCCAACTATAGTTATATGTTGTTGTTCCACCTGACAGTATCGTTCCACCTATCACGCTAAGGTTTATCGTACCGTCTGCTATTCCATTACAGCTTACATTTGTAGTTCCTGTAATAGAAGCCACTAAAACAGCTGGCTCAGTAATAGTCACCGATGCCGTAGCTGTACACGAATTAGCATCCGTTACGGTAACAGAATACGTTCCAGCCACCAAGCCGCTTAAGTCTTGACTGGTAGAATCATTACTCCAGCTATAGGAGTAACTGTTTGCATTTCCTCCTGTTACAGTCAAATCCACAGCTCCATCTGAGCCTGCATTACATGAAACATTAGTTTTTGAACTTACTGTTGCTACCAGTGGAGCATAAATATTGATTATTGTACTATCATTCTCAGCCACTTCATTGGCAAGTGAATTTCCATTAGCATCTGGATTTGTACCAGCATCTGAAAAGTCTAAAAGTTGCCCATCAGCATCGTCCGTAGCTGTGAGCCTTGCTCCACTTTTATAAGTAGTTAAAGTTGGACTTAAAACTTTAACTTTTATGGAAACTATTTCAGAACCAGCTCCAACAGCCGTAATAGTTGAAGTAGGTGATAATATTTGAACATCGCTGGAACCATTATACCCTTCATTTAATACCAAACCTCGCTCTTCTGTCTGAAATGTTGGTGTTTCTACTATTTGGTATTGTCCACTTCCAAAAATGTCATCTAAATTTTGCTCTAAACCAACAGAGTCTAATTGACTCGTTCCTAGGTTTTTGACATAATAATTTAAAGTAACAATAGCCTCGCAATCAACACTTGCCTCCTGAGCTAGGCCAATTGACGAAAAATTGACTGTAAAAACTGTTGGGTCGGCTTCCCCCTCATCAGCCGGAAAATCATTTAACGTGGAATCTGGTTCTATACCTGAGTCAGAAAGATCGTAAGTGTATGAGCCCAGAGGTGCGGTAGCAGAGACCGAAACCTGATTTGAATACTTGCCATTACCATTCCCCTTATCTATTAGAGTGTTCACATTTGCCTTAAGCCTAATTTGAGCCGTTCCTAAAGCTGCAAGACTCGAACCTGAAGAAATTATGTTGGTACTAGCACTTCCATCAAAACTTCCATTTAAAGTAATAGTTCCAGGGTCTTGCACAAAAGCAGGAGCGGAAACGATAGAATAATTACCTGCACCGAAAACCTCATTTAAATCATTTTTTAAATCAAAATCATTTAAAGTAGACCCTCCAAAGTTTTCAAGATAATAGTCAAATGTAACTTCAGTTCCAGTTACATCGGCATCTAAGGCAATTCCAATGTTGGCCTCATCACCAATTTTGATTACCGTTACATCATTTTCTCCTGCATCTCCAGCACTGCCATTCCCTGTGCTATCAGTTTCATAGCCAGCATCAGAGTCATCTCCTATTGAGTTTCCAGCAGGATCTTGTGAAGTTATGGTTACTCCATTATGATAAACGCCAGACCCATTGCCTACATCGCTGACATTAGTTACGTTTACCTCCGTCTTTATCACTACCTTTTCTCCTGGGCGGATATATCCGCTCCCCACAATAACATCAAAAACGCTAAATCCAAAATATGAAGAAAATAAGGTTAAAGTTGCAGGACCTGAGACCAAGGATGGTTGAGAAGCTATGGAATAATTACCACTTCCAAATACAGGGTTTAAGGCGTCCCTAACAAGCACGTTTTTTAAAGTGGAATTACCCAGATTTTCTATGGTAAAATACATCGAAACCTTCGTTCCTTCCACAACTGCATGTTTCGCAATACCTATGGAAGGGTTTCCCACAATAATCACAGAAGAAGCATCTTCTTCACCAGCCTCAGAGGGATCGGAGTTGCCATTTGGATCGGAGTCAGTACCATCATCAGATAAGTCAGAAATGACAACTCCAGCGGAGTTAGTGGCATAAACAGAAGCTTGGCTGGAATAAACCCCAAATCCACTTCCTTGATCGCTTTCATTAAGTACTTGAACAGACAATCTTATTTGAGCCGTAACCCCAACCCCAAGAGTTGAATTAGAAGATAGAAGATCTGTTTCCGAAGAACCATCAAAGGCTCCATTCAGTACCAAAGTTCCAGGGTCAACAATGAAACTTGGAGCAGCAGTAATACTGTAATTAGATTCACCAAAAACAGCATCCAAACCTTGTAGTAACGAAATACTACTCAGCGTTTCACTTGCAAAATTTTCTAAATATAAATCAATGGTAACTATATCTCCAGCAACAGAAGTCTCCTGTGCTATACCCACCGCTTGAGCACTTATACTGAATGTAGTAACATCATTTTCTCCACTCTCCGTCGCATCATCATTTCCATTTGGGTCTGGATCTGTTCCCGAGTCAGATAAATCTTCATTGCTACCACCGTAAGTATGCTTACCTGAAACGGTAAATTGAGCCTGATAATTACCAAGACCTAGGCCACCAACATTTTCAAGAGTATCAACCGTAGCTATAATGCGTATTTGTCCGGTATCACCTGCTCCTAAAGAACTACTGGCAATTGTAAATAAATCTTGTTCTTCCCCACTACCATCATAGGAAGAGTTTAAGGATATAGTGCCAGGATCGTCTATAAATGATGGGGTAGAAATAGAATAATTCCCAGAACCAAACACATTTTCGAGATTAGCCAAAACCGACAATTCTGAAAAGTTCAAATCTCCCAAGTTTTCTAGAAATACATCAAGTGTAACCACATTACCAGAAACACTTGCATCTAAAGCAATCCCTAAAGAAGGAATAGATGTTACATCAATATTGGTAGCATCATTCTCGCCTGTTTCATTTGCCTCCCCATTATCATTTGAATCAGGTATTGTTCCCTCGTCTGAAAGGTCATTTACTGAAGTGGAATTGGGAGAAGTTGCATTTACGGTTACTTGATCTGAATAAATTCCCAAACCAGAGCCCTGGTCCGTTATATTCGTAATTAAATGACTAATTTTAAAAGAAACACTTTCTCCTGCCGCTAAAGTGCTTCCAACATTTAGTAAGGCAGTGTTTGAGCTACCATTAAAAGCCCCATTAAAACTTAAACCAGAACTACCACTTACAATTGTTGGATCTTGTATATGAATATAGTTACCAGCTCCATAAACAGCGTTCAAATCCTGAGAAATAGTAATGTTGCTCAAAGGTTCATTACCTAAGTTTTCTAGGTGATAAATCAATTCCACATTCGGAAAAGTTCCAGAAAAACCTACCAAACGGTATTCTAAAGCAATTCCAATTTTGGGATTTGAGGTAATAGAAAACGAAGTTTTGTCATCTTCTCCAGCATCTTTGGGATTTCCATTCCCGTTCGGGTCAGCATCAGTTCCATCATCAGAATAATCATTAGTAGTAGACCCGCCAGGCGAACTTCCAGAAACATACACCTGATTTTCATAATTACCAAGCCCTAAGCCCTGATCACTTATAATTATATTTTCTACAACTATCCGAATTGTGTCCACCTCTCCTATCCCTAAAGTACTGGTTCCAAGTACTTCAAAATTCGTACTTTCATTAAAAGATGGATTGAGGACAAGAGTGGAAGTGGCATCTAGAATATTAGTAGAACGAATATTAAAGTTTCCTAATCCAAAAACAGATTTAAAGTTTTCTGTTAATGAAAGGTTTGAAAGTTCTGTGTTTCCAAGATTTTCAAGATAAATATCAAAAACAACCGAGTCTCCACCTACAGTTGCACTTTTAGCCACACCCACCACAGGCTCTTGACCTATGGTAATCAGTGTAGGCTCGTTTTCTCCTTCCTCCCTAGGATTTCCGTCTCCATTAGGGTCTGGGTCTGTACCATCATCTGACAGGTCTTCGACTTTTTTTCTAGTAGAACTTTGGGCAGTTACTTTAGCCTGATTCTCATAGATACCTAAACCATTCCCTTGGTCAGACACATTTGTAACTTCCACTATTATTTGAATTCCTGCCGTTTCTGTAGTAACAAGTGTACCACCTGAAATTAGTGAATTATCGGCACTTCCGTCAAATCCAGCATTCAGTGTTAGGGTTCCTGGGTTATCAAAAAAAGAAGGGGCAGAAATAACTGAATAATTCCCAACACCAAAAGCGGCGTCAAGGTCATCCGTAATTTTAATTTCTTCTAGGTCTCTGTTACCAAAGTTTTCTAAATAAAAACTGAATGTAACCTCATTCCCATTTAAAGATGACGACTTAGCAAGGCCAATAATTGGATTTTGAGTAATATCAATTAAAGTGGGGTCATTCTCTCCCGAGTCAGAAGGATCATCGTTCTCATTAGGGTCAGGGTCTGTTCCCCAATCAGACAGGTCATCCACGCTGGAAGTGTAAGATAATAATCTTCCCACTCCAGAAGTCTGGCTCGAGTACATACCAAGACCACTTCCTAAATCGACCACTGATGAGATACTAACACCAAAAGATATTTCAGCCGTAGAACCAATAGCCAAAAAACAACCCGAAGAATTTAACAATAAATCAGTATTACTACTTCCGTCAAAACTCGGATTGGCACAAAGATTACCAGCAACGGAAGGCGGACTGGAAATAGTGTAATTCCCTGCTCCAAATACTGCATCCAAGTCTTTGATCGCTTGAACATAACGTAATGTATCACCCACCGTCGTTGTAGGGTTATCAGGGAATGCTTCAACATTTATAGTGAAAGTAATATCACGACCAATATGCTCGACCGACTCGGCCAAGCCTATTTTTTGACTAAAAGCACCATTACTTAAAATAATAAGCAGAATAAAAAGTGAGGGTAAAGTTCTAAGCATATTTTCGGGCTAAAAAGTTAAATATCATATCCTTTAAATTAGAATTATAGGCTAATACAATGATAAAGAGGAGTTAATTCATAATTGATTTAATTAGTACAACTTGTTGAGCTTCTAGCAGATAAAGAAAAATTGACAAAATACAACAATACCAGTAAAACGGTAGTAGTTCTTTTCATTTCGCGGTTTTAAGAGGCTAAATAGATGTTTTCGATAGCTGTTTTAAGCTAAAATGCTACTGATAAAGCTACAAACTATTTATGACTTAAACCTAAAATAAGTTTCATTATCAAACCATAAAATTCAGTTCTAAGTGCTTTCCTCACGTAACACCTTTACTCCAAAAAGCTCTACAACCCACAACTATCACTCTTATACGTAACAAGTTACAAGAAAATAAACCTATTAGACTGAGAGGAATGAAACAGAGAAGTACCACTCAATAAAATTCTGTAAAAAAGCACAATAAGAAACTTTGCAATGAAAGTAAACCTCCCAAACAAAAGAAATAGACTAGTAAACCAAATATTTAGTTTTGAAGTAGCCATCAATTATACCCTTATCTGGCAAGTCAGCATAAATTTTAAATGTTACCCAAAAGGCCTTATCACCCATCTCAGGAATCATCTTCTTATCATTTGCTACTTCTTCTACTTCCACTATCTCCATGGAGCTACCTTCCGTGTTCAATATATTCACATAAGAATTAAGACCAAGGCTAATATTATAAGCTAGCGGAGTCCAGTCATCCTTACTTATTGGGCCAAGTTTAAACACCTTTTTAAAATACTCATACTTATCATTTATCCGTAATAAATCGGGGTAAGCAGACTGGGTCGGATAAAAACTCTGATTATTCCTAAGCAAGATTCTAAAATCCTGACTTTCAAAAGTTACTACTGGACTATAAGCAATAGCTAGTAAACCATAAGAGCAATAAAACTGATTTGTTAAGTTTTTAAATTGAGGATTGGTCTCGCCAAAAAAATCTCCAGTAAAAGTTTGAAGAGGTTCTGCTTCTGGTAAATCTGTAATCTCAATGGTCCTAGCATCACCATCACCTAAACTAATTGTATAACTCCCATTTCTGTCAAAATGCAGGATACCAGACTTTCCTATTCTCAATAAATACCCACACAGGTTTCCTAAGTAAAAAGTATTATTGATGTACTTTGAGTCATCTACTATTTGAACCTTACCGTCACCCAAGTATGACACATCCCAATCAATTATTGGTGTCAAACTTTCAATACTAAAATTGGCATCTTTACAATGGTGCTCATACTTATCACCATTATTATTATATACACAAACACTTATATAATGAGACCCATTCCCTCCATACTGAAAAACTCCCAGGGTATCAGTTAACCTACCAGCTTTAGCTCTTTCACCATCAATATTTAGCCTATAATTATAACCAACGGAACCATTATTCAGCACCACCAACTTTCCATTAGTTTCACTAAGGATAAAATCAGCTTTTAAGACCGTGGAAACCTCTTCTTTTTCAGTACATGAAAACAAGCAGAATAAAAGAAGACAATAAAGCAAAGAGAATCTTTCTAATTTCATTTAGTTATAAAGATTTAATAGTACTCAAAAATAAGGAATCAAGTATATTAAATCAACAAAACTAACTATATCATTCTTATCTAAAGCTCCTTAGCTAAATAAAATCCAGTATGACTTCCTTTTATTTTAGCCACTTTTTCAGGCGTGCCTTCTGCCATAATATAGCCCCCTCTAATACCACCTTCTGGGCCCATATCAATAACATGATCTGCTACTTTGATAACATCCATATTGTGCTCAATAATTAAGACCGTGTTTCCTTTGTCAGCAAGCTTTTGAAGTACATCTAAAAGCTTCTGAATATCCTGAAAATGTAAACCTGTGGTAGGCTCATCCAGAATGTATATGGTTTTTCCTGTATCTCTCTTTGACAACTCTTCAGAAAGTTTTACTCGCTGAGCCTCTCCTCCTGATAATGTAGTAGCATGTTGACCAAGGGTTATGTAGCCTAAACCAACGTCAAAAAGTGTTTGCACTCTTCTATTTATACGTGGTTGCTTTTCAAAGAAAATCAAAGCTTCTTCTACCGTCATATCAAGCACATCAGATATTGATTTTCCTTTAAAACGTACCTCTAACGTTTCTCTGTTAAACCTTTTGCCTTTGCAAGTTTCACACTCCACATGCACATCAGGTAAGAAGTCCATTTCTATCTTCTTCATACCGCCACCTTGGCAGGTTTCGCATCTTCCACCTTTTACATTGAAAGAAAAACGACCCGGCTTATAACCTCTAATCTTAGACTCAGGTAAATCTGCAAAAAGCGAACGGATATCTGTAAACATACCAGTATAGGTCGCAGGATTACTTCTTGGAGTTCTTCCAATAGGCGACTGGTCTACCTCTATAACCTTATCTAAATGTTCTAAACCCGTTACTTTTTTATGTTCTAAAGGCTCTCTTTTCGCTCTATAAAAATGCTTATTCAATATCGGGAATAAGGTATCATGAATAAGTGACGACTTTCCACTACCACTCACACCCGTTACGCAAACCATCTTACCCAAAGGAATTTTAAGGTCCACATTTTGCAAATTATTGCCTTCAGCTCCTTTGAGTACTAAACTTTCACCACTTCCCTTTCTTCTTTCTTTAGGTACTTCAATATTTATTCTGCCACTTAAAAACTCTGCCGTTTTACTACCATTCTTCAGAAACTCTTCGGGCGTACCTTGACCTACTATTCTTCCTCCATGCCTTCCTGCTCCTGGGCCTACATCTATGATATAATCCGACTCTAGCATCATGTCTTTATCATGCTCCACTATGAGTACGGTGTTACCCAAATCTCTTAAATCTTTCAAGGCTTTGATTAGTTTCACATTATCACGCTGATGCAAACCAATACTAGGCTCATCCATGATATATAGCACTCCTACTAGCTGTGTTCCTATTTGCGTAGCTAATCTAATTCGCTGAGCTTCGCCACCAGAAAGCGACCTAATTGGCCTATTTAAAGTCAAATAATCAAGCCCAATACCATTTAAGAACCCTATTCGCTTTCTAATCTCTTTTAGTATTTCTACCGCTATTTGATTCTGCTTATTGGTAAGTTTATCTTCAATGTGTTCAAACCAAGCAGCCAAGTCAGAGACATCCATTTCAGCCAATTCTGAAATATTTTTATCGCTAATTTTAAAATGTCTTGATTCTATTTTCAAACGTGCCCCTTCACAGTCAGGACAAGTTTTAATTAACATAAAGTCTTTTAACCAATCTCCTATTTTATCATTGTCAGACTCTTGCTGACGTTTTAAGAAATTGATAATTCCTTCAAAATAAGTATTCCAATCATCACCTGGATTCTTTTTTGACGGGACCAATACCGGCTCATCACTTCCGTAAAGAATAACATTCATTGCCTCCTCAGGAATCTTCTCAATGGGCGTACTAATATTTGCTTTATACTTTTTAAGAATAACCGAGATTTGCTTAAAAATCCACAACTCTCTGTATTCTCCCAATGCCACTATACCACCTCTACTAATACTTAGTGACCTATCAGGAATAATAGATTCCTCTGTAATTTCATTAACCTCTCCCATACCATTACACGTAGGGCAAGAGCCATAAGGTGAGTTAAAAGAAAATGAATTAGGCGACGGCTTCTCATAACTAATCCCGGACTCAGGATCCATTAAGTTTTGAGAAAGATATTGAACCTCATCCTTCTCATTAAGCAAAAGCATAGCCCCTTTACCTACTTTTAGAGCAGTTCCTACAGATTGACTAATTCTATATCGGTCTTCGGTTTTAGGTAAAATCCTATCCACCACTATCTCCACGTCGTGAATCTTGTACCTGTCCAACTGCATTTTTGGCGTCAAATCCATCACCTCGCCATCTACCCTTACTTTAGAGTAGCCCATTTTTCTAATTTGAACAAAAAGCTCTCTGTAATGACCTTTTCGTCCTTTCACTACAGGAGCTAAAAGACTCAGTTTTTGACCAGCATATTCCTCTAATATTTTTTCTACAATTTGGTCTTGCGACTGCTTAATCATAGGTTTACCTGTCACATAACTGTAAGCTATACCAGCTCTTGCAAAAAGCAATCTTAGAAAATCATATATTTCTGTAGTAGTACCCACCGTAGAGCGTGGGTTTTTAGATGTAGTTTTTTGTTCAATGCTAATAACAGGAGAAAGACCATTGATTTTATCAACATCAGGACGTTCCATATCCCCAATAAAACTTCTGGCATAAGCCGAAAAGCTCTCCATGTAACGTCTTTGACCTTCGGCATAAATAGTATCAAATGCCAACGAAGACTTCCCAGAACCGCTAATACCAGTTACGGTAACCAGCTTATTTCTTGGAATAGTTACATCTATATTTTTAAGATTATGCTCCCGAGCTCCATAGACTTCTATTTGCTCATGTCCTGTTAGTTCAATATCTGATAATGCCACGAATTCTGGTTTGATTTCTGATAATTCGCAAAGTTAACCAAATTGAAAACAAAGAGCTTAGCTAAAGCTAATAATGCTAAGTATTTTAATTATTCTTCTCTTGACGCCACTTCTAAGTAAAGGTCTTCCACCTTTTTTCTGGCCCAATCCGTTTTTCGTAAGAAAGTCAAAGAAGACTTCATTGTAGGATTGTTATTGAAACAGTTAATCTTAATAATCTTCCCTAGTCCACCCCAGCCAAAATGGTCTACCAAGGTATCAAGCATAAAGTCTAGCCTTACACCATGAAGTGGATTATTAGGTTGAGATTCAGGATTTCCTTTTTTCATATTAATCAAATTTTCCCGTTCAGGTAATTTTCACGTAAAACTAAGTTTTCTAAAACTAAAGCCAACTCATGTGCCTCACATTTCCACCCAATTTGAAGGAATTTCAAAGAACCCAAGCTCCTTAAATACTTACTTTTCAAAGGTGCAAAGGGTGCTCCAATAAAAGAATAGAACTGCTCTTGCTCCCTTTTAGATGCTTTCAAGCAATTCCAGTTTAGCAAATCGCCTTGGACGTTTTTATTCAATTTCAAATAAGCTGTTTGTAGTAAAACCTTGTTCATCCATACGGTTTCTCTGTCAAAACTATTTTCAATCACTTTTATCAAAAGCTTTTTAGCTTCCGCCATTTCTTGGATATCACAAGTCCCAAGTAACCTTGCATAATGATAAATAATAAGTGGAACAGTGGCGTAATGGCGAGAAATCCAAAATGTATTATTTAAAAATTCTTTTGACAAAACAACCTCATTTAAAAAATCTATAGTTGCCTTATCGTTGTCATTCAAACCAGTTTTTGACTCTAAAAGAAGACACATCAAATTACATAAAGCACAAACGTCTTTTTCTAAAGGCATGTTTAGACCAAACCATGTACTATAAACTCTGTCAGGAAAGGCATGTTGCTTTAGTTCTTCTTTTAACCAATTGACTTCCTCTTCCTTACATCCATTAACCATATAAACCAATGCCGTATCGTCAATATCGTCAGGAAGCTTAAAGTGCCTGTAGCGTTTCATGAAATACCCATTCGGGAAATGCTGCGATGGCTTGGTTTGCCAAAAGTTATACGTTTTTAGACCATCCTTATTTTGATAAAGCTCAAAACTAGACATGGCCTTGCCAATTATCTTATCAAGATAATTACCATCTAATTCTGAAAGCAGAGGCTTTATACTTTTCAAAATATAAGCGACAGAAACCGTCCCAAAAATATTAGAGTCTGGTCTTTTATATAGCCAGAACTTATTCTCACGAAAAGATTCAAACATTCCATCTGGAAATTTTTCATTTCCATGAGCCTGTAAAAGGGCAATACGTTCAATAAATTCAGAAACCACTTAAATTCATTCGGTTTTGGAAGTCATATTTTCTAACTTTGTGCTCAATTTAATTAAAAATCTATACTAAAAGTTCGAAATGGAAATTAGCGGAAATATAGTTCAAGTTCTACCATTACAATCAGGCGAAGGAAAAAACGGTACTTGGAAAAAGCAAGACTTTGTTATTGAAACAGAAGGAACATACCCTAAAAAAGTTTGTGTTTCTATGTGGGGCGACAAAATCAACGAAAACTTAATCAAAGCTGGAACCACTGTAACTGCTTCTATAGAAGTAGAAAGTAGAGAATATAACGGCAGATGGTATACAGACGTTAGAGCATGGAAACTAGAAGGGCAAGCTGCTTCAGCACCTTCAGAAGGTCCAGCAAGTGCTCCAGTTGAAATACCTGCAGCCCTAGAAGGTGAAGATGATCTTCCTTTCTAAAAACAGTCTTTTAAAGCAAATTTATTCTTGCCATAAGGTTCAGAATAGCAAGCTTTTAAAAACTCGAGAATATTTCAAGAGTTAATTTGTCTAAATGTAAAATATAATTATCTTTGCAGCCCCGTTTGAGGACAAAGATATTTTAATAAGATAAAGCGATGGCTAAAAAAGGTAACAGAGTTCAGGTAATTTTAGAGTGCACAGAACACAAAGAATCTGGCATGGCAGGAATGTCAAGATATATTACCACAAAGAACCGTAAGAACACTACTACAAGATTGGAATTGAAGAAATACAATCCTGTAATGAGAAAATATACTGTTCATAAAGAAATTAAGTAAAACCAGTTAAATATAATTAATCATGGCAAAGAAAGTAGTTGCAACCCTGCAAGATAAATCCAAGCTTAGAAGTTTTGCTAAAGTAGTAAAAGCTGTAAGATCTCCTAAGACTGGAGCTTATACCTTCAAAGAAGAAATGGTACCTGCAGATCAGGTAGAAGCATACATGAAGTCGTAAGACTTTTTAAATCGCTTATATATTGAGCCTGTCCGTTTTCGGATAGGCTTTTTGTGTTGCTAATTATGCCAATTCCAAAAGTATTCTCCCACGCCATTTTAGTCAAGAAAGAAGACCTTGACGAGCTAAACCATGTAAATAACGTGGTTTACCTAAGCTACTTACAAGAGGCCGCCATTGACCATTGGTACAGTACCGCTCCCAAAGAAACAGCAGAAGCTATAAGATGGGTGGTAAGAAAACACGAAATAGAATATTTCAAACCAGCCCACGAAGCAGACCAATTAATAGTTAATACCTGGATCTCAAACTTCACACAAGTTAGCTCCGAAAGACACTACGAAATCAAAAGAGGAGATGAGATTTTGGTAAAAGCATCCACACTTTGGATAGCTCTCGACGCCAAAAAAATGAAGCCAATACGAATTCCTGCTTCCACTGCTGAATCTTTTTTTGAATCTTAGGTGTTATAAAAGCAATAGAGAAAGCTAAAAGCTTTTAAATTTGTGAATTAACCTCTTAAACCATAAGAAAACCTACATGGGAATTTTTAATCTTTTCAATAAAGAAAAAAAGCAAACTTTAGATAAAGGTCTTGAAAAATCTAAGACTGGAATCTTTGATAAGTTAAGCCGTGCCGTTATTGGTAAGTCTACTGTAGATGAGGATGTTCTAGATGAACTAGAGGAGATTTTAATTTCATCAGATGTTGGAATTGACACTACGCTCAAAATCATAAAGAGAATAGAGAAGAGAGTAGCTGATGATAAATACACTTCTGTAAACGAACTTGATAAAATCTTAAGAGAAGAGGCCGCTGCTCTATTGGAAGAGAACAATTCTCAAGACGTTCAGAATAGTTTTGAAACAGATAACCTCCCAAAACCTTATGTATTAATGGTGGTAGGTGTAAATGGTGTAGGAAAGACTACAACCATTGGAAAGCTAGCGTACAATTTTCAAAAAAATGGAAAGAAGGTAGTACTAGGAGCGGCCGATACTTTCAGAGCAGCAGCTGTAGACCAATTAAAGCTTTGGGGAGAGCGTGTAGGTGTATCAGTTATTGATCACGGTATGAACACTGACCCTTCTTCTGTAGCTTATGATGCCGTAAAAGCTGGCATAGAGCAAGAAGCGGATGTCATTATAATTGATACCGCAGGAAGACTTCACACTAAAGTTAACCTGATGAAAGAATTAGGCAAGATAAAACGTGTTATGCAAAAGGTTCTTCCCGAAGCTCCTCACGAAATCATGCTTGTTTTGGACGGCAGCACTGGTCAAAATGCAATTATTCAAGCAAGAGAATTCACCAAGGTAACTGAAATAAACTCATTAGCTATTACAAAACTAGATGGCACTGCTAAAGGTGGCGTTGTGATTGGAATTTCAGATGAATTCAAAATTCCTGTTAAATACATCGGTGTAGGAGAGAAAATGGAAGACTTACAGGTTTTCAACAAAACTGAGTTTGTAGATTCTCTTTTTAGAAAGAGCTAGTATATACACCTCTTTTTTTCTTTTTAGGAATAATCGAGTTACTCAATTCTTCAAAATAAACTGCCTATCTTCTAGGCACAAACAAGCATTTAAATACTTTTTTTCTTGATTCTTAAGAGGTAGGGACCACACTTCCTCTTCTTTTTTCGTCTACATATGTATATGAATCAAGAAATAATAAAAATAGCCGATAGCTTCCAGCCTATATCTCTTAAGGAGATGGACGACGTCTCTTTAATGAATAGGTCAGATACCAAATTCATTCTTCCTAAAAGCCAGGTTTTAGAAATCTTGAGCTCCATATCAGATGAATATAGCGTTTTGGAGGTGAATCAAGATCGCCTAATGACCTACAATTCGCTCTATTATGACACTCCGACCCATGCCTTCTACCAATGGCATCACAACGGGAAAATCAATCGAATCAAAGTCAGAATACGCAACTATGTAGAATCAGGCCTTCATTACTTAGAAATCAAAAGAAAAAATGGAAAAGGTATGACCAAGAAAAATCGTATCAGTATTAACGGTTTTGAAGAAAAGCTTACCGAACGATCTAAGGATTTTATTAAAGAAATCACAAATCAAACCTTTCAACTATCCCCTATTCTAGAAAACAAGTTTAACAGAATCACCTTAGTAAGTAAAAGCCATAAAGAGCGAGCAACCATAGACTTCAATCTAAACTTCCTCAATGAATACAAAGAGAAAACCTATAACCATCTTGCTATAATAGAAATCAAACAAGAAGGTGTTAACCGTAATTCGCCAATCTATGAGGCACTCAAAACTCGACATGTACTACCCAGCAGCATCAGCAAGTATTGTTTAGGCATGATAAGCCTTTACAATGGCATTAAATACAACACTTTCAAAGCAAAATTACTTCAAATACAAAAACTAACAGCCTAAACATGGAATTTCTAGATATCCCCTTATTTGATGACGACTTCTTTAAAATGATGTTCCGTTTCACAATTAACATATCCTTTCTTAGTATCATCATTAGAGGTTTATACTTTAAATCAAGTGAGAGAAAAGATTACCTCTTCACTTACTATATGATTGCCATTATAGTCTTCTTCTTATGCTTCACGCTTAAAAAATATGAACTAGATATAGGCATGGCCTTAGGTCTTTTTGCAATTTTTGGAATCATACGCTACCGAACAGATGCCATTCCTATTAAAGAAATGACCTACCTATTTGTAGTAATTGGCGTATCTGTAATTAATTCACTTGCTAACCAAAAAATGAGTTATGCCGAAATTACGGCTGGCAATATTCTCATAGTAGCAGCCATTTATATCATGGAAAGGTTATGGCGAGTGAATAACGAGGAGAGTAAAACAATACTTTACGAAAAAATAGAAAACGTTAAACCACAAAATCACCAATTACTTAAGGCAGACTTAGAAGAAAGAACAGGCCTACTTATAAACAAAATACAGATAGACGCCATAGATTTCCTCAAAGACACGGCAGAGATAACTATTCTATTCACCAGAAATAAGTAGACCAAATGAAAAAGAACATATTAATACAAAGTCTTCTATTTTTTCTTCCCCTTGCCACGCTAGCTCAAACAGAAGAATCTGTAAGAAGCCAAGACCTAGAGACATGGTCTGCTTTAGAATTTGAATATGAGATAACACCAAAGCTTAGCCTAAACTTGGAAGAACAGTTAAGATTAAAAGAAAATAGCTCTACCATAGACTCCTATTTTACAGAACTATCTGGAAAGTATGAGCTCTGGAAAGACTTTAGCATTGGCACCGGATTTAGATATCTAAAATCAAACGACACAAATGGTAAAATACAAGGTTACGAAAGCCATATACGATATCAATTTGATGCCTCCTATAAGCATAAAATTGACAAGTTAGACCTAAAGTATAGACTCCGTTATCAAAATAAGAAAGAGTTTGAGAGTGAGAATCCAAATGAAGCAACAACCAGGCTAAAGTTGTCTTTAGACTATAATTTCAAAAATTGGAAACTTGACCCAGAGCTGTCTGGAGAAATATTTTCACCACTCAATGAAACACAAATAGATAAATACCGAATAACCTTAGGCACGTCCTATAAACTAGGAAAGCATAGTAAAATCAATGCCTTTTATGGTTTCGAAAATACGACGAACACCGAAAACTTAAAACATTCAGATATAATAGGCTTAAGTTACAAATACACACTTAAAGCAAAGAAGTAAGACCATTCAAGAAACATTTTCTTCTTAAAGACTTTTTTTTACCTAAAATCAAAATGGGTGGGGTAGCGATAGTGTAGAATCTTCTAGTTCAATAATGCATAAAAATAGGTGGTAAACATAAAAAAGGAGGTCACCCTGTGAGTAACCCCCTTAAAAATAAAACCCCTTTTATTTTTGCTCTTCGCTAAATTCACATATTACGTGAATCGCTATTTCTTTATTTGCGAAACGCAGCTCTCCATTCCCATGGATGTGTCATAACACAATAATCGATATTTTTCTAGTTTGGCAGATTATAGCAAAAAGCTTTATATATTATTCTAACGCCACCTAAACTCCCTTTTCTAATTTACAAGCTTAAACGAACATACCTCGACAATCCCAATCTAAATCAGGCTTTCCTTTAAATTGCCATTTAGAATGGCCTAATAATCTATTTAAAGATTATTAAAGAAGTATTTTCATGTGCTATAACTTACAAAATCGCACAAATATAAACTCTATACGTAAAGCCCCGTACCAAAATCGTTAAAAAGTTTAATTTCGGCGACGAAATGTCAACATTTGATAGTAAAATGACTTTTCTACTAGAAACACAGGTACATCTTCAAAAAATATTTTAATAGCTAGCATACTTGGTTTTCAAATAACTAAAGCTTTGCTTTACGAATTACGATGACAATAAACCTTAGACCTAAAAATAACGAAGGCTTCTATAAAATACTTTTTCAAGTATTCATGTGGGCTATCTGGATAGGATACCCCCTCATTAATACAGATTATGACAACCCTGCATCTGTTATATTTTTGAAAATGTTATTTGTAGTTAGGATGGTAGAGATACCACTCTTTTACTTCATTGTTCATTACCTCATCCCTAAAGTCTTCAGAAAAAACGGGGTAACCACTTACCTAATTATTCTTACGGTGATATGTTTGGCATTCATTTTTGCTGAAAGCTATATTAAAGTTTGGGTAAATCCTGATTATAAAAACAGCTACACTTTCTTCATATTTTTCCCCGTAATTTTTGTAGCCGCTTTGGGCACAGGCTACGGCCTAGTAACTGCCTATATGGAACAGGAAAGCCTCAGAAGGGAAGAAAACCAAGAAAGGTTGAGGTCGGAATTATCTTTTCTTCGCTCTCAAATTAGCCCGCACTTTATTTTCAATGTTTTAAACAGCATTGTTTATCTAATTAGGTCAAAATCAGACCTTGCAGAAAGTGTTACCATACAGCTATCAGAATTAATTAGGTATATGCTTTATGAAACCGACACTAAGCAAGTTCCCGTAAGTAAAGAAGTAGATTACCTGAAAAACTATATTGACCTACAAAAGGTAAGGTATGGCGATGATGTAAATATTACGGTCAAAATTTCTGGCAACGACAGTAGTCTTACTATTGAGCCTATGCTTCTAATTCCGTTTGTTGAAAATGCTTTTAAGCACGGCGTTGGAATGGTTATAGACCCTAAAATAGAGATTGACCTTAATTATGACCAAACAGATCTTATATTTGAGGTAAAGAACCTAATAGGGCCAGAAACTACTGACCAAAAAGATTTCAGCTCAGGTATAGGCCTTAAAAATGTTAGGAGAAGACTAGAGCTTTTGTATCCAGAAAAACATAGTCTTGAAATATCTGACAGTGATGGTGAGTTTACCGTTAGGTTAAAAATTAGTTTAAAACGATAAAGAATATAAAATGTCGGTAAGTAAATTAAATTGCATTGCTGTAGATGATGAAAATCTAGCGAGAAAGCTGCTGCAAGAAAACATAGAACAAGTTCCTTTCCTTAATCTTGTAAAGGTGTGTAAAAACCCTTACGAAGCGATGGAGGCCTTGCAAGAGAACAAAATCGACTTAATGTTTCTTGACATTCAAATGCCAGGTATGCTAGGAACAAAATTCCTAGCTAGTCTTAAAGACAAACCTTTAGTGATTTTGGTTACGGCTTATGATAATTACGCCGTAGAAAGTTACAACCTTGACGTGGTTGACTATTTAATGAAACCTGTAAGCTTCGA
The DNA here is from genome assembly GCF_055808875.1 of Arcticibacterium sp. GJ41-1. Classification (NCBI taxonomy): domain Bacteria; kingdom Pseudomonadati; phylum Bacteroidota; class Cytophagia; order Cytophagales; family Leadbetterellaceae; genus Arcticibacterium; species Arcticibacterium sp. GJ41-1. The sequence goes on from NZ_CM147888.1 coordinate 5,025,243, forward strand.
TAGATTTTCAAAAGCCGCTCATAAGGCATTAGATCTGTTTAAGAAGAATAAGCCTTCTAGTAGCCTACCTGCCGCAGACGGGACTCTTGCTATTCAAGAGCCTGAATCCTTCTTTGTGAATGTAGAATACTCCTTGGTAAAAATCATTTTCAATGACATTACGCACATTGAAGGGCTTAAAGACTATATCAAAATATTTATTACTACGCAAACAAGGCCTATCCTTACCAAATCTACTTTAAAGGGAATTGAAGAAAGGCTGCCAGGTAATTTTATGCGTGTACAGAAGTCATATATAGTTAATTTGGATAAAATTCAGAGCATCCGAAACCATAGAATAACTATTGACAAATTTGACATACCTGTAAGTGATAGTAATATGGAGGAGCTCATGAGTGCCATAAACTACCAGAAGTCTTAAGAAATTTATTCTAAAAACTTCTCTTTTAACTCTGGTGTAGGTATTCGGCATGTTTCCGACTTTCCAAAAATGGAATATCGATTTTTTGAAATGAACATGTAAACACCATCTCTTATAAACTTAGGTATTATAGAAAAAACAGCTACCCATCGTAAGATAGGTAGCTGTTTTGCTATTTTAAGAACCGCTTCAGACTTGTCGTAAAACTTGTTTCCATCATAGTATACCACCGTAGACATATCTGAAAACTTGTCGCCAATCAGCTTTTGAGCAAAATCAGATTGGAGCGAAGCAAACTTAAATTTATTTCCTTTGTCATGGTCAATAATGAAATTGACAAACCCATTACATAGGTTGCAAACACCATCAAAGAGAACCACATTCATTTAAAATAACTTCTCAAATGGCAAACGACTTAATACAAGAATTAATGCGATACCATAAAATATCATGGTTGACTTAAAGCGTTTTCCGTTACCTACGCCTTTTTTGCTTTTTGCATTACCAATAGTTACAAAAACAGCAGCTAATATTCCCATCATTGGATGTTCCACATACTGCTTTCTAGCCACAGCGTTTTTCATAATTTCACCCATATCTGCATTAGCCATAGCCATTCCTAATAACACCACGCCTAATAGCAGCATAGTGTGCGTAGCTATTAAAGCAAAAAGATTAACTTTTTGATGCTTAGGCTCCCATACCTTTTCAGACATGTTGCCTATTATTCCGTTTATAGTAGCCCACGCAATCAAGATTAAAGCGATAAAGGCTAAATAATGATGACAGTTAAGTAGTATATTTTGCATATGTTTAGATGATTTTTTCCAAATTTAAGATGGAAATGTTTAGTACTCCTTTATTTTATTAAAAACTTAAGATGTCAAAAATCATCTGACCATCTATAAGCGGCTATTAACTTCTCTTCGCCCTCTTTTCCTTTATAAAAATTACCATGTTCCATTCCTAAAACTAGGTTTTGGCCATTCTCTGCAGCCTTCTCATGAATATGCTTAAAAAGGTGTTTGTAGTTAATTTCTCCAGTAGTAGGCTCCTTTCTTCCTGGCTCATCGCCAATTTGGAAATACCCTATCTCATCCCAAGTAAGATCCATGTTTCTTTGAAGACGACCTTCATTTCTCTGCATGTGCCACATGTCAAAAAGAATTTTACATGACGGACCGTTAACCGCTTTGCAAAGCAAAAATGTCTGGTCTGAAGTACGCATAAATAAATCAGGAGTATCTGAAAGTGGCTCTAAAACCATGGTCAAACCATGAGGTTCAAAAATGTCAGCAGCTCTTCTTAAAGCATCAATCACATTTGCCATTTGAATACCCATAGGTAAACTTCTGTCATAGTTACCTGGCACTACGGTCATCCACTTTGCATTAACTCGTTTAGCCACCGGCACAGCCTCCCTACATTTTTTCAAAAAAGTTTCTTTCCACTCCATATCACCTGAAGCCAAACTTGTAGAAAGTGGCCAATTATCAAAAGCAACTACAAAAACGCCCATTTGCATCCCCAAACGAGACATTTCTTTCGCTATTCGCTCTTGGTCTTTGATACTTTTGCTCATCATGCCATTATCTTCAAGAGCCCTAAAGCCTCGCTCATGCATGAATTTTATTTGGTCTACATAATCTTCACCAGCCGAATTTTTAAACATTCCAAAGTGCGGTGCAAAATTAGATTTAAAAGGCTTGTCTGATGTACTCATAGGAGTCTCAGCAAAAACCTTATTTCCACCTAAAAGAAGTCCGCCTCCTACAAGAGCCGAATTTGATATAAATTTTCTGCGATTTGTCATTTCAATGGGTATTAATTTAAAATTATAAAACTGCGATTAATGATATTTCAACATTAACGTCTTTAGGTAACTTAGATACTTCCACCGTTTCTCGAGCTGGTGGGTTTTCTGTAAAATATTTTCCATAAATTTCATTCACCACAGTAAATGAATCCATAGACTTTAAAAATATGCTGCATTTCACCACATTATCAAATGTCATCCCTGCCGCTTTTAAAACTTCCTCCAAGTTTTTCATAACTTGCTCCGTTTCTAGTTCTAGATCCCCAGACAAAGAAGCCTGATAAGCTATTTGCCCAGAAGCATAAAGTGTATCTTTAATTAGAACCGCTTGTGAATACGGCCCGATCGGTTCTGGTGCTTTTTCCGTATATATAATATGTTTTTGCATTTCTATTGATTTTATTTAAACGAGACCTCTTACAAAACTAAACAGTATTGGAAAACGCCCTTCTTATTTTTATTAAAAATCCAGAATTAGGCAAAGCCAAAACAAGGCTTGCAGCTACTCTTGGTAAAGAAAAAGCTTTAGAAATCTACCTTAAACTTTTGGCACACACTAGAGATATTGCTCTAAAGACCAAAGCCGAACGCCATCTTTTTTATAGTCAATTTATTGACAAAACTGACGCTTGGGATAACAAGGAATTCATAAAACATCTTCAAAACCCTAATCCGAACTTAGGCAACAAAATGCTTGCTAGTTTTGAGCACTTGCTTAACTCAGGCATCAAAAGAGCTTTAATAATAGGCAGCGACTGCTTAGAATTAAATGCTACCATTGTAAATTCGGCATTTGATGAGTTAGTTAAACATGATACCATTATAGGACCTGCCAAAGATGGCGGATACTACAGCATCGGTTTCAATTTTGAAAAACTAGGACAAAGAGCTCCTTCGGTTCTAAGAGATACTTTTCTAAACAAAACATGGTCTCATGAGCATGTTTGCTCTGAAGCCTTAGCCGCCTTTGACAAACATCAGCTCTCCTACACCCAATTGCCTATATTAAGCGATGTGGATGTAGAAGAAGACATTCAGGCTTATTTAGAAAAGTTAAAAGTTTTGGTTTAAACCATGTCAATTATACCTCTTACATAACCAACAGATTCTGCAAGGCCAATCATAGCATGGTCTGCATCTTTTTCATATTCCATGCCTAAGACGCCTTCATACTTAATCTCTTTTAAGGCTGCCATAATACTTGGAATATTCATTTTTCCACGACCTACTTCCAGCACCTTTCCATCAGGAACCTGCTCATTTACATCCTTAATATGAACATCATAAAGGCGGTCTTTAAACTTTTTCAATTCCGTAGCAGGGTCTAAATTAAGTCTGAAGGTATGCCCCACATCTATACATAAGCCAATTCGCTTATCAAGATGTTTGATTTTATTGTAAACACTTTCTGGTGAAGGGAATATTTCATCTTCCGGCCCATGATTATGAATAGCTAAAATAATATCTGTTTCTTTTACTTTTTTCTCTATTAGAGGAAGCAACTCATGATTTGGTGCACCAATAATCATTTTAAGACCAGCCGCCTTGGCATAGTTAAAATACTTGTCTACATCTTCTGGAGTTTTCATGTACATCACACCACCACCATAAAGATTCAGACCTCTAGCTTTAACTTTAGCGGTTATTTGTCTTAGCTCTTCATCAGAAGATTCATAAGGCAAGTGGAAACTTTTAAATGCCACATCTTTAATGTTTAATCTTTGGCATATATCGATTAGCTCATCCAAACTATACTTTCGTAATGTATAAGAAGCCAAACCCACCCTAAGCTTATGTGCATTAACCGGTGTCTGACTTAAAGGCTTGAAAGATAATGAGCTATAGCCCAAAGCACCTACTCCAAGCGTTTTGAGGAAATTTTTTCTTGAGAAGTTCATTTATTATATAATTGGTTGAATACTCTAAAATACAATTATTTCAGTTCGCCCAACTTGGAATGGTGGCTATATTTTCATTGAATAGTTCATCAATATAATATTGTCGACGAACGGTTTTGTTACAAGCACTAGGGTTATCTCCTATTACATATTCGCATGGTTGATATGGTCCATCCAAAATTAACGTCATAATGCTTTGGGGAGCTCCACTAGGAAAAAGTAACTCTTTATGCTCTCTGTTTAACAAACAATGCCCTAACTCATGAAAGACTAAGGCTTCTTTATTTTGTTCTGGCTCTTCGCTCCAACAGTCAGACCTTAAACTAATCAATACCGTTCTTTGCTGCTCCTTATTTCCGCTTGGTCTTTCACATTGCCCACAACGGTCTTCTTCAAGGCTATCTACAAAATCCACAACAAGGTTTTCCCGCTGAAGATTAAGTCCCCTATTTTCAGCTTCTTCGTAAAAGGTGTTCACATAAGTTTTGAGGCTATCATTAATACGATATTCAAAAACAAGAGCCTCTTTTTCACAGCCCAGAGAAACTAAAAGAAGAAAAAAAGCAAGAAGCCTTTTCATATATTTCAATATTGTTTTGTGAATAAAGATACATAGGAGAACAAAAACCACACCCTAAAACAAAAAAAACCGAAGGCAAAGCCTCCGGATTTTATATTCAACCCTATTGAAATAATATTATTTTTCGCTTTCATTTTTAAGAGAAACTAAGATTAATACTAAGTTCTCACTCCTAAAACTGACTGGTCAAGATTTCTTTTTAATTATCTTCACTCAGCGATATTTAAATCTTTTTTTACTTTTCAAAAGCTCAAAAACTTATAAAAAGATGCTTCAAAACCTTTGACTATTTAGCCGAACTAGCTGCCTTCGCTTTCGCTGCTGGCTTGGTAGTTTTTGCAGCTGGTTTTGACGCCTTTGCCGCAGGCTTCGTAGCTTTTGCTACAGGTTTTGTAGTTTTAGCAGCTGGCTTTGCAGCTACCTTCTTTACTGTCTTCTTGGCTACCGTTTTCGGTACTGAAATAACACAGTTATCTACCTGATAACTACCTACAAAACTATAATCATCAGCGTTACCATCATTAACCCATCTACCATCATCAAGAAGGTATCTGTATTGGTAAGTTTGACCAGTTTCTAAAGAAACAGAACAACTTAATGAACCGTCTTTGGCTTTCTTAAGTTCAACACCGTTTCTTGTGTCCCAATTATTAAACTCTCCTACTAAAACACCAGTAGTAGCATCTCCTACTATTTCTGCTGCCAATGAAAAACTAACTTTCTTTTTAGCCATTGATTAAATAATTATTACGTTACAAATGTTGGAAAACCAAACTGAACAATTGAAAGAAAGATTAATTAAATGCAATAATTCTTTGAAAAGTACAATTCTTTAAAAAATACAATCAATTTAAAACAGATAAGCTTTTGATTTTAGCCTATTTATTTAGGTTGATGCTCTTTTCTTAAGAGGTCATTTACTGTTTTTACAGGATTAAAAGTTATCAATGGTACCTCCACAAACAAAGTATTCCAGTTTGCCATGGCTCCATTCCATAAACCCGGAAGCTCCTGAGCTTTAAGAGTTTTACCAGTTAACGACTTTTCTGTTATAAATCCCGTTTTTGAATCTCTAAAAGTTAAAAGGTCAAACTTCTCTTTCTTAAAATCCTTGGTTGACACTATTAAATCCACTGGATTAAAGTGAGTCGCATTTTGAAAGATTTCCGACTGGCTTTTGCTATTAAAATTTATTTGAGCCGACTCCACTACTTGTAATGAGACAGATTCATCTGCATTTTGAGCCCAAAAAGGTCCACCTCCAGGCTCACCTACATTCTTCACCATACCACATACCCTAATAGGCCTGTTTACTTTCTCTTTGGCATAAGCCAGTTTATCTTCGTTTGACCAGTTTCTGAAGCCCTTTGGTGGTACCACGCTAAGTTCGTTCTTCAAAAAGCTTAAGGCTTTCTGTCTTGTATAGTCTGAAACTTCATCTTTATCTAAACGTTTCGCAAAATTGAAAAGCTTTTTCTGGTAAGATAAAAGCAAACCTGCTAAAGCCTTTTTATACTTTATCGTTTCTTCTTTTAAATGGTCAGGCACTACATTGTCAATATTCTTAATAAAGATAACATCAGCATCTTGCTCATTAAGATTTTCTAATAAAGCACCGTGCCCTGCAGGTCTAAACAGCACAGAACCGTCTTCCTTTCTAAATGGCGTGTTATCCATATTGACAGCTATAGTGTCTGTACTTTTCTTTTGAACAGAGAAACTGAACAAGAATTGTACACCAAATTTCTCTTCATAAGCCTTTTTCACATCTGCTATTAGAGCCTTAAACCTAGTTTTATGCTCAGGTGAAACGGTGAAATGTAATCTTACTCTTCCATTTCTGTTGGCATAAGAAGCTCCTTCTACCATATGCTCTTCCACTGCAGTTCTGGTTCCGTCAGGATATTCATGAAACTCTAGAAGTCCTTTTGGCAAAGAGCCATAATCTAAACCCTCCGGATTTAATAGGCCTTCTAATAAACTTTGAGCGTCGGTTTTCCCTCCTGTTACTTTTTTAAGGCTTTCAGCAAAAGCAAAACGATTAATCTCATTGACAAAGGTATCAACCGCTTCGGTAGTCTTTCCTTCATCCTTTGCGGCAAAAAGTGCTTTAAACATTCTAGATGCTGCTCCAGATGCTGGCACAAATTTTAATAATTTCTTTTTTGAAGCTTGCTGGTCAAAAAAATCGACCATCTCATTAACTTCTGCATCTTCTAGCTTTATAAGACCATCACCTATGGTGGCAGCTTTTTTCACTTTCAAAAACGGAAAACCATTTTTAAAGTTTTCTATCTGCTCTTCCACTATTTTTAAATCACTTCCTCTTTTAGCTATTTGGCTAAGATCTTTTTCTGAAAACATTGCAAAGGGTATTTAGGTCTGTAAAATTTGCTTTAAAAATAGCAATCATATCTCAGAAATGAAGGCTTATCCTTAAATGAACGAGTATTTTTTAAGACCTTTGAAAAAAAGAAAAAGCATTTTGGAAGAAATTTTTATCAATTGTAGAAAAGCGTCAAAGAGTTTGGCGTCATTGAGTTCGGAGCAGAAAGGAGATATTTTAAAAAGTCTTGCAGAAAAGATTGAAGGTTCTGTTGACAAGATCAAAGTTGAAAACAAAAAGGATCTTGACAGAATGGAAACTTCAGATCCTAAGTATGACAGGTTACTCTTAACAGATGCCCGTATACAAGGATTGGCTAATTCTCTTAGAGTAGTAGCCTCTTTAAAAGACCCAGTAGGAGAAGTTTTATTAAAGAAAACACTCCCTAATGGCTTAGAGCTCGAAAAAATAGCCAACCCACTGGGTGTGGTAGGTATTATATATGAGTCAAGACCGAACGTAACTATCGATGTAGCGTCGCTTTGTTTACGGTCTGGAAATGCGGCCATACTTAAAGGTGGAAAAGAAGCACACTTCTCAAACACCATTTTAGTTTCGCTGATACATGATGTATTGACAGCATTCAATATCCCTACGGAGGCAGTAACTTTATTACCAGCAGATAGAGCCTATACACATGAGCTTTTAAAAGCTGAAAAATATGTGGATGTAATTATCCCTAGGGGTTCGGCAGGTTTAATAAACTTTGTAAGAAGCAATTCTTTAATACCAACCATTGAAACTGGTGCCGGCGTTTGTCATACCTATGTAGAAAAAACAGCAGACTTAGATATGGCAGCTGCCATTATAGTAAATGCTAAAGTTACTCGCCCTTCGGTTTGTAACTCTTTAGATACTGCCATTGTAGACAAAGAAGTGGCTGCCGAGCTTATCCCTAAAATTTTAGCTGGCTTCAAAGAATTTAATGTTGAAGTTTATGCCGACGAAGTAAGCTATAAAATCTTCAAAGAGAACGGTTACGAATTACTTCAAAAAGCAACTCCGGAAGACTTTGGTAGAGAATGGTTAGATTTTAAAGCCTCTTTTAAAGTAGTAGATGGTTTTGATGAAGCTTTAGAGCACATCGAAAAGAATTCGTCTCGTCACTCAGAAGCTATTATTACTGCTGACACGGCATTGGCCGAAAGATTTATACGTGATGTAGATGCTGCATCTGTTTACCATAATGCCTCTACTAGATTTACCGACGGAGAGGAGTTTGGCTTAGGTGCGGAGATTGGAATTTCTACACAAAAACTACATGCAAGAGGACCTTTTGCTTTAGAAAAAATGGTAACGGAAAAGTGGGTTTTAAGAGGTAACGGTCAAATAAGATAAGTGAAGAAAGAACTTCTAGAACTAGCTAAAGCTAAAGTTGACTTAAGACTTAACGAAGCAAAAAAAGCAATGGAGGCTGCACAAAACGCAGCAAACGAAGATACTAAAAGCTCGGCTGGAGACAAATTTGAAACCAGCCGAGCCATGGCTCATAATGATCACGTTCTATATTCTAGACAATGGCATGAAGCCAACTTAGATAAGAACATATTAAACAGCATTGACCCAGAAAATACATTTGTATTAGCAAGTCAAGGCTCTTTAGTAAAAACCAGTATAGGAATATTTTTCCTGTGTATAAGTTCAGGAGTTTTAAAGGTAGAAGGAGAAAAGGTTATGCTAACCTCCATGTTATCGCCTATTGGAGAAATTCTTAAAGGATGCAAAACAGGTGACAAAGTAGCCTTTAGAGGTAAAGACTTAAAAGTGCTTTCGGTTAACTAAGCCACTGAAATACTTTTGATAAAGGCTTTTGCCAAAGGGTATACCATTTTGGCTTAATGCCATTAATCTTCCATGCTCTTCGGTCTTCCCTATTGGCCCTAATTCTGTTTTTCAAAGAAACATTACTTACACCCCCTGCTCTCATTTTCATTTGAACATGCGGAACATAAGAAGCGTCTACGCCTTCTTTATAAAGCATACGAAGCATCAATTCATAATCGCCCGCAGATTTAAACTCTGGCTTAAAAAGACCAAATTGCTTGTAATACTCTTTCTTTAGAAAAAAAGTAGGATGTGGGGGCATCCATCCCTTTAAAAAGTTAGATTTATCATAGGCTTTAGCCTGCCACTTTCTGGTAATCTTAGATGTGTCTTCTGCCTCCACATATTCCAAATCTCCATAGACGGCTCCTGCATTAGACTTTTCAAAAGCAGCAACTACCCTAGAAATAACCTTATTATCGGGAAAGAAATCATCCGAATTAATTATTCCAATCACATCACCTGAGACCAGCTCAAGCCCTTGATTCATGGCATCATAAATACCTTTATCTGCTTTCGAAACAACTTTGATTTGCCCTTCATATTTTGAAAGCAATTCCAATGTTCCATCAGAAGAGCCTCCATCCTTAATTACATATTCAATATTGTCATAGTCTTGACTTAAAACCGTTTCAATGGTGTGATCAATAGTTTTGACAGAATTATAACAGACCGTAATTAAAGAGACTTTCATTAAATGTTGAATTGCAAGACTTGCGTTCAAAAAACTGTGTAAAATCTAAAACAGATTACACTTTATACTTTCGTTAACAAAGGTAGCGGTAAGTCATGAAACATTTTTTAATAGAATTACATTATTATAGTGAGATATTGTTTAATTGAAAATATGAACTTCACTAAAAAACTCTTCCTTCTTCTTTTCATTGCCAGTGCTCCCGCATTTGCTCAGAAATACAACTATAAAAACTTAGTAATGGAAGGCGGCGGAATCAAAGGCATAGCCTACGGAGGAGCCATGCTTGAGTTAGAAGAAAAAGGGATACTGAAAGACATAGTTCGTGTGGCGGGAACCTCTGCTGGAGCAATCCAAGCCAGTTTATTGGCCGTAGGCTACTCGGCTACCGAAATTTCAGATATCATTGCCAATACACCCGTGGAATCATTTAATGATGATGGATTTATCTCACGAGGAACCAAAAGGCTTTTTAATGATTTTGGTTGGTTTAAAGGCGATAGTTTTTTAGCCACCATGGAGCAGCTAATTTTTGAAAGGACGGGAAATAGAAACCTCACTTTCAAAGACTTACATTTATTATCAACCACGTATCCATTTAGAGATTTATATGTTGTGGGTGCAGATTTGACAGAACAGAAATCAGTCATTTTCTCGCATGAAACCTATCCGAACATGCGTGTAGCTGATGCTGTTAGAATTTCCATGTCTATCCCTATTTACTACAAAGCCTTATGGGTAAACTGTGATGGGAAAATAATGGAAAACCCCACAGCAGAAGACAAGTGTCACCTTTTTGTAGATGGTGGAATACTGATGAATTATCCTATTGAGATATTTGACAACACTCGGTTTTTAAGCAATCCGAAAACGCCTGAAAAGCATGTTTTTAATAAAGAGACTATAGGTTTGCGTTTAGACCGAATGGAACAAATAGACCAAGAGGTAAAGAACGGAAGCGGTATCGCTCCTTACGAAATCACTGATTTCAACTCTTATGTTTCAGCTCTTTCTAGCATTTTAATGAGAAACGTAAACCCTGCCCACCCGGAAGATGTACACCGAACCATTTTTATAAACGACTTGGGGATGAGCCCAAGGGTTAGAAAAATACTGCCAGACGAAAAGAAACTAATGATGGATAGCGGCAGAAAAGGTGTTTTGGACTTCTTGACACGAACTAACCTAGTGACAGATTAAACATTCTTTTGTAGCTTTGAAGCCTTAAAATTTAACAAAAACTCTATTCCTATGATACGTAAGCAAAACATACTTTGCCTGGCTTTAATGGCCACTTCTATAACCGGATTTGCACAATATTCTAGCACTCCGCCGGAAGTGTCTCCTATGCCGATGAAACCTGAAATGACTGAAATCTGGGAACCAGAAGTACAAGTTGTTACACCTGCTAAGAAATTAGGAGATGCCCCTTCTGACGCTATTATCCTTTTTGACGGAAGTAATTTAGACCAATGGACTAGTGCCAAGGACGTTACAAAACCAGCACCTTGGACTATCGTAAACAACGACCATTTAGAAGTTAAGCCAGGTTCTGGTGGCATTCAAACTAAAATGAAATTTAGCGACATTCAGTTACACATTGAATTTTCTGCCCCTGATAAAGTAGAAGGTGTGAGTCAAGGAAGAGGAAACTCAGGTTTGTTTCTTCAAAACAGATATGAACTTCAAATCTTAGATTCTTATCAAAACAGAACTTACCGTAACGGACAAGCTGGAGCCATTTATAAAGATGTAGCTCCTTTGGTAAACGCAATGCGTGGCCCATTAGAGTGGAACACATATGATGTTATTTACACGGCAGTAAGATTTAAGCCAGATGGCAGAGTGGACGCTCCTGCAAGAATCACAGTGTTACATAATGGTGTTTTGGTTCAAAACAATACTACAATAGCTGGTTTGACAAACTACATTGGTTTGCACATGTACACTGACGCTCATGGTGCAGACGTGATTGGACTTCAAGACCATGGCAACAAAACGCAGTTTAGAAATATCTGGTTGAGAAACTTGTAAGACATTTTCTAAAGAAAACAAAAACTTGGGAAGGCATTAGCCTTCCCTTTTTTTAATGACAACAGTTAAGGCAAACAACATTTTCAGGTTCTGTATCAATCAATTAAACATTGACGAGAAAGAGGCTATTGCCTACATTTTACTGGAAGATGCATACGGAATTACCAAAACAGACATACTACTAAACAAGGAACTAATCCTTGACCAAAAATTTTTAGACACACAATTAAAAAGGTTAAATGCTCAGGAGCCAATTCAGCAAATAGTGGGCTTTACCTACTTCAGAGATAGAAAATTTAAAGTCTCAAAAGATGTATTAATTCCAAGACCAGAGACCGAAGAGATAATTGACTTAGTTAAAACTTTTGACTCAAAGAAGCCTTCTATCATTGACATTGGCACTGGTAGTGGCTGCATTGCCATAACGCTTGCTTTAGAAATTCCAGAGGCAACTGTAAATGCACTAGACGTTTCTAAAAATGCTCTTAAAATAGCGAAGCAAAATGCCGAAGACCTGAAAGCCAAGGTCAATTTTATAGAAGCCGATTTCCTTAACTATGATGAAGGAAACTTTGATATCATAGTGAGTAACCCACCCTACATCAAGGATTCTGAGCGGCAAGAAATGTCTAAGAATGTTTTAGACTTTGAGCCAGCATTAGCACTTTTTGTTAAAGATGAAAATCCGTTGATATTTTATACAGCAATAGCCAAATACGGCAAAAAACATTTAAATAAAGATGGCTTTATTTGCGTTGAAATAAACTCGTATTTAGGTCAAGAAACCAAAGAGGTCTTTGTCAGTCAAGGTTTTAAAGAGGTTAAACTGATACAAGACTTTTATAATAAAGACCGTTTCGTGACGGCAAAAAGCTAAGTCGATATCGTTTTTAGTAACGAATTGATTAATTTCACAAAATTTCAAGATTTCAATGGCAGAAAATCAAAACCTTCAAGAAAAGATAAAAGGCGTTTTTGAAGAAGTTCAGAAAGTAGTGGTAGGGCAAGATTACTTGGTCAATCGTCTATTAATAGGGCTTTTTACGGGCGGACATATCCTGCTAGAAGGTGTACCTGGTTTAGCTAAAACAAAGACCATTAACACTTTGGCTCAAGTTTTGGACTTAGGTTTTAAAAGACTTCAGTTTACGCCAGACTTGCTGCCTGCTGATTTAATTGGTACCATGATTTACAATCAAAAATCAGGTGACTTTGAGGTAAAAAAAGGGCCAATATTTTCGCAATTAATACTGGCAGATGAAGTAAACAGAGCTCCTGCAAAGGTGCAATCTGCCCTACTAGAAGCTATGGCAGAGAAGCAAGTAACCATAGGCTCTGAAACATATCAATTAGACCGCCCATTTTTGGTAATGGCTACGCAGAACCCCGTAGAACAAGAGGGTACTTATCCTTTACCAGAAGCTCAGGTTGACAGGTTTATGATGAAGGTTTTTGTAAATTATCTTGACAAAAACAGTGAATTGGAGGTTATCAGAAGGATGACTAATTTAGATTGGGATTATAAACCACAAACGGTTCTAACCGCAGAAGATATTTTAGCCATCCGTCAGGGTATAAACAAGGTCAATATCTCTGACATGTTGGAAAGGTATATAATAGAGCTCGTTTTTGCCACACGTTTTCCTGCTGACTACGGGCTAGACTTAGAAGCTAATTACGTACAGTTTGGCGTTTCACCAAGAGCTGGAATTGCCCTTTATAACGCAGCCAAAGCAACTGCCTTTTTTGATGGCAGAGATTATGTACTTCCAGAAGACATTAAGCCTTTAGCAAAAGACGTTTTCGGGCACAGAATAATATTGAACTACGAAGCTGATGCCGACGGCGTCACTACAGAGCAAATCATTGAAAAGATACTTAAAACTGTGGCTATAGCTGGCCGCTAGTTTTTATTCAAAACAGCGGCAGCTTCTTTGGCAAAATAGGTCAAAATAACGCTTGCTCCTGCCCTTTTCATGCTAAGCAGCATTTCCATCATCGCTTTTTCTCCGTCTATCCAGCCATTATTCGCAGCGGCTTTTATCATGGCATATTCGCCAGAAACATTATAGGCTGTTACGGGAATATTGAAATTATCATTTAACAATTTAATTACATCTAGGTAACTAAATGCGGGCTTAACCATAATCATATCTGCCCCTTCATTTATATCCAATTCTGCTTCTAAAAGAGCTTCTTTTGAATTAGCAGGATTCATTTGATAGGTCTTTTTATCACCGAATTTTGGAGCAGACTCTAAAGCATCTCTAAACGGACCATAAAAAGCAGAAGCATATTTAGCAGTGTAAGCCATGATGCTTACCTCTTGAAAGCCTTCGGCATCTAAAGCGGCTCTAATAGCTTCTATACGGCCATCCATCATATCAGACGGGCCAATGATGTCGGCTCCTGCTTTGGCTTGAGCTACTGCCATCTTACACAAAACCTCCACGGTTTCGTCATTCAATATTTTACCGTCTTCTACTATGCCGTCATGCCCATCAGAACTGTAAGGGTCCATGGCTACATCTGTCATGATAGCTAGTTCAGGAAATTTTGCCTTTATGGCACTTAAACTTTCTAAATAAAGCGTTCCCTCTTGATGACTCTCCGTAGCATATTTATCCTTTTTAGATTCGGGATAATTAGGAAAAAGACAAATACATTTAATTCCCAGAGCTACTACTTCTTCTAATTCAATCAGAAGTGTGTCCAATGAAAACCTAGAAATACCAGGCATCGACTTAATTTCCTCTTTTTTACCAGTACCTCCCGTCACAAACATCGGAAAGATGAAATCATTGACCGATAGGCTATTTTCAGCCACCATTGACCTTATGGCTTCACTTTTTCTGTTTCTTCTAGGACGATGTAATAAATTCATAGTTTCTGCTTTTTGAAGCCACAAAGATAAGGATTGTAACACGCCCTACAGACAGAAAACGTTTAGAAAAAAGGTGTTCGTTAAATTTTGACTTAACTTGTTACTTCAATAAAATTTCTAATGAATTTTAATCCACTCCATATTAGACTTTCACGCTGGGCTGCTAAAAACATCATGGTCTCGCGTTTTGTATTTGCATGCACCGAAATTTTTAGAATTTCTATCGCATTTTACTTAGGCAAAGCATTGATTCCAGCATTAAGTACACAGGAATATCTTATTCTTTGCATTGGACTGCTCTCTCTTTCTTATGTTTTAATAAATCAAAAAACGAAAAGAAGTAACTTCAAAAAGTACTTTCAAAATGGCTTTGTCATCATGTGTTCTTCTTGGCTTCTCTTTTTTTGTACAGGAAGTTTCTTTTCAAACCATGAATCAAGCAGAAATACTTATAGCGTTTTAGCTAATGATGTACAAACCACTCAAAAAAGTGGACTACTGGAGGAAATAATCAAAAAAAATAAGGTCGAAATAAAAGCGAAAGAGAAGAAGAAAAAAGGCAAAATGTCTTTCTCCACAAAAAGAAAAATACTTTACGGCCTACTCTTCTTACTGAGCCTACCTCTAACTCTTTATGGACTAGCCTTTGCTTGCAGCCTTGGCTGCTCTGGCTATGTATTTTGGCCATGGGTAATGTATATTCTTTCTTTCGGAGCTCTAGCCGCAGGCTTCTTTTTTATCGTAAAACTCTTTTCAAAAAAGAAACCTAGGAGATATCGAGATTTAAGCAAACGAGAAAAATGGAAAGCTTGGAAACCTTTTTTTATAAGCTGGATACTTGTTTTAGCTGCAATAGCTATTTTTATCGCATTTAAGAGCTAGCTTAAATAAACACCTGCGGTCAAAAACAACATTGAAAGTAAAGCCAATATCAAAACAAGTGGCCAAACGAACTTCAGCCATTTGTTAAAACCTACATTAATCATGGTAAGTGAAGCTAGAATCATGCTTGTAGGATTTATAAAAGCCATTAACCCTTGCCCGTAGATGTAGGTATTTACTATCATTTCACGACCGATTCCCACCACATCTGCCAGTGGGGCAAAAATGGGCATGGTAAGCACCGCCATTCCTGAAGAAGATGGTATAAAAAGTGATAAGCCCATGTAAACGAAATAGAGCATATTGATAAAGATGCCTTTTGGCATATCAGAGACTAAACCCGAACCTGCATCCAACAGGGTGTCTGAAACTTGACCGTTTTCCATTAAAACAGTAATACCCCTAGCTATTCCAATAATCAATGCTACACTTAATAAGTCGTTTGCCCCAGAGACAAATGCTCTTACAAACTTCTTTTCACCTACTCGGCCAACTATACCAATTAAAACAGCACCAACAAAAAAGATGGTAGTCATCTCTAAAAACCACCAATCCAGACTTGAAACTCCATAAATCATCAGAACAAAGCAGGAAGTAAAAATGACTAGGATTATTTTCTGTTTTAAAGTCAATGCTTTTATCTCACTTCCCTTTTTGTTCAAAAAAGCAGCTTCTATCTCTTCTTTTTGGTCATAGATGACTGATAATTCTGGGTTACGTTTTACTTTTTTGGCGTAGCGTAAAATATACCATAAGCAAATTAATGTTCCAGAAGCCAGCATCAATAGCCTTCCATTCACTCCTAAAAGCCAGTTAATACCTGCAGAATCAGAAGCAATAATCACAGAAAAGGGATTAGTAGTACCACCCAAAGCTCCAATAGAGGAGCCAATAAAAATACATGACAAAGCTACTATAGCATCATAACCTGCCGCCAAAAACACTGGAACTAGAATGGGGTAAAAGGCGATGGTTTCCTCTGACAAACCAAAAGTGCTACCTCCTGCTGCCATTAAACAGGTTACTATTATTATCAACAGAAATTCTTTCCCTTTTAGCAAGTTTGACAAACTAGCCACCCCAGAATCAAAAGCATTCGTGCTATGCACCACACCAATCATTCCGCCTAAAATAAGCACAAACAATATGATGTCTATGGAGTCTATTATCCCTTTTAAAGGAGCTTGAAAAAATTCTAGAAAGCCCTGTGGTTTTGAGTCCGTTTTGTGATAAGTCCCCGGAATACCAATTGGCTTCCAAATACTTCCACTTGTAAAGTTTTCTAAAGGTATTTTTATTCCTAAATCGTCTAAGGTTTCTTGGCTTGCGGGAAATTTGCCTTCTGACTTACCAGTTCTCAGAAATTCGTTAGCATCTGTCGAATAAGCTAATCTATCATATTCTCCAGAAGGTAGAACCCAAGTTAATAAAGCTACCATTGCAGCAATAATAAACAGCACCGTATGAGCCGTTGGAAATTTAAGTGATTTCATAAAAGGTAATTTATCAAAGCTAAGAAAGAATACCTTAACACAAAAAAGTGAAGCACAACGGCGTCATGCTTCACTTTAAAATATCTAAAACTGAGAATTACAAGCCCATACCTGCGTAAAGCTTAACATCATCTGCCTGAATTACTTCACCGCACATAATAACAAGACGCTCTACCACATTTCTAAGCTCTCTAACATTTCCTGTCCAAGGCAACTTCTTCATCTGTTCCATAGCCTCTGGAGAGAAACGCTTTAATGGTTGGTCTGTGTAATCTTCCCCTACATCTTGAAGAAATTTCTCTGCTAAAAGAGGAATATCTTCTGCTCTATCTGCCAGTGCAGGTACATGAATAGGAATTACATTAAGTCTATGGAATAAATCTTCCCTAAACTCATTCTCAGCAATAGCCTGCTTCAAGTCCTTATTAGTTGCAGAAAGAACTCTAACGTTAATTTTGATTTCTTTTTCTCCACCAACTCTTGTGATTTTGCCTTCTTGCAAAGCTCTAAGAACTTTCGCTTGAGCCGAAAGGCTCATATCGCCAATCTCATCCAAAAACAAGGTTCCGTTATCAGCCTGCTCAAATTTACCTATACGCTGCTTAACAGCAGAAGTAAATGCACCACGCTCATGACCGAAAAGCTCACTTTCAATAAGCTCAGAAGGAATAGCAGCACAGTTAACCTCAATTAACGGCTTCTTAAGTCTATTGCTTTTTTCATGAATTTGCTTAGCCACCATCTCTTTTCCTGAACCATTAGGGCCAGTAATAAGAACTCTAGCCTCGGTTGGTCCTACTCTGTCGATAGTTTCCTTCACCTTCATGATAATTGCAGACTCTCCTACAATTTCGTTTTTCTTATAAACACGTTTTTTAAGTGTTTTAATAACCTCAACGTCGTTTGCTTTTTCTATGGCATTTCTTACTGTCACCAAAAGTCTATTAAGGTCTGGTGGCTTAGTAATAAAATCAAAGGCTCCTCTTTTGGTAGCTTCTACTGCATTTTCAACGTTCCCAAAAGCCGATACCATCACAAACTGTGTAATAGAACCCTCTTCTTTAGCTTTTTGAAGAACATCTAGCCCTTCCAGCTTTGGCATCTTGATGTCACACAAGGCTACATCATATGGTGCATTTAACACCATTTCTAGCCCCTCCTGACCATCTTTAGCTTCGTCAACTTGGTATCCTTCATACTCCAAGATATCTCTTAAAGCGTCTCTGATACTTTTTTCATCATCTATTACGAGGATTTTTGCCATCTGGGTTTTTCTGAATTATGTATTAAGTGATTTATAATAAGCCTATCACCTATTTATGTGGCAAGATAGTAAATTTTCTATCAAAGAAAACCTTGTCAATCATTAGATTTTGGCTGTTTTTCCCTTTTCAAAAGCTAAAAACCTCAAAGCTTTATAATTCGACAAATACTTTCGGTAAGCAAGAGCTATATACGAAGAGCCGTCAAAAATTCACCGATTCAGCCATTAGCGGTACAATTTTTGCAACTAATATTAGAAGGCTTCAAAAAACTGAATATGAAAAAGGAATTTGTCAAAATAGTATTATTAACCCTCTTATTACCTCTAGTGTTTTCTTGTAAAAAGAAAAACAAAGGCGATGTAGACCCTTTCTCAGGTGATAATGGCGTGTGCCCACTATTGTCAATGGTCAATGGTGAAGGAAAAACGGTTCGTGATTTTGAATATGTTCAAGATAATCTCATACGTATTTACACCATGGAAGAAAGCGAAACTGTCATGAGCTTTAAATACAACGAGAAGGGTTTAATCAAAACCATGGAAGTAGAAACCGAAAACAATACCGAGTCTTTAAAAGTAACTTATACCTACGACGATAACGACAGAGTAAGTAAAACGAGCACTTCTGTAGGTGGCTTACCTTTTATGGAAAATTCTTTCGTTTTGAATGATGGGAAAATTTCTGCGGTAGTGACTACCGTTAGCCTTTACGGGAAAAAGATTTCAGGAAACACTAGAATAGTTTACAACGGAAAAAATGTTTCTCAGGTACTAAGCAGTATAGACGGAGAGCCAGAAAAACTAGCCTTTGTAGGCGATGTATATGACGACAAACCTCAGTTTCATCCTAAAGCCTATAAAATAGCCGCTTTAGGTTTTGTGGGTATTGCCAATAACTTTTTTAGCTTTTTTGGAGAAAACAACCTTGTTTCTGGCAGGATTTATGATGAATCAGGTAAAGTAGATCAGAAAACAGACATTAATTACTCCTATAACAATCAAGGCTTACCAATGGCATCTGAAACTACAACCGAACGAGGAGATGTAACGAGCACTCAAACGGTGAGTTATGAGTTCAAATGCAACTAAAGATAATTATGTGCTACACGACTAATAATCCAGTGTAGATTTAAAAAAAGGCCACCCTAGGGTGGCCTTACCTTTTTTAATACGTTTCAGTAAATTACTGATTAATAAGAATGTTTCCTTTACCGCTTCCCATTATCACCACTTTGGCATTTGGAGATAAAGACAATTCTTTCTGAGCTAAAATAGCTTCATACTGTAATTGCTTATCTGTCAAAGTAGAAGTAATGATTTTTTGATAATCCGCAATACCTCTAGCCTCAACTCTTTTACGCTCTGCTTCCTGCTGCTCTTTTTGAAGTACAAACTCCATTTTTTGAGCATCTTGCTCTGCATTAATTTTGGACTCAATTGCTCTCTTTACAGATTCTGGTAAAGTGATATTACGAACCAAAAGCTGCTCTAAAACCAAACCTCTATTGGTAAAGTCGCTATCAATAGCTTCAAAAATCTTAGCCTGAAACTCTTCTCTTTTAGAAGAATAAAGTGAAACCGCTTCATAGTTGGCAGCCAAATCTCTAATTCTTGTTCTCGCAATTGGCCTAACTATCAAATCTCTATAGCTGGTACCTAACTCCCTATAAATAGAAGGTGCACTAGAAGGTATAATTCTATATAATACAGTTAAGTCAATAGTTACCTCAAGTCCATCTTGAGACAAGGCCTTAATGGCATCATCGTCTCCTGCATTTCCTGCATCATTAACTCCAGACATGGTATAGTTTTGAGTTTTAATATCAAACTCTTTTATCTCCACCAATGGATTTACAACGCTCAGACCACTTGGCAATGTTCTTTCGTGCACATTTCCGAATAATGATTGAACGCCTACTTGACCTGGGTCAATTTGAATAACAGCCTTTGACAATGCTCCCAGTGCTAATAAAACAAAACCAGCTATTCTGATAACCCCTGACAGTTTTTGTACAGGCGACGTTGGCGTGTTTACTACAAAACTAGCAATAATGGCCGCTAGGCCTAAAAATAATAACAATGACATAGTCTATCTATTTGATTGAAAGCTCAAATTACAAAATTTAGACGCCCCAAACTACCCAAATAGGATAAAGGGAATCTAACATCTCCATACGGTTTTTAGCCATTAAGATTGGAGGAAATCTTGTATGAGTTTATTTCAAACTTTAAGCCTATTTTTTTCTTTCTGGCCTAGTTAAATCCAAAGTGCTATCTGCAGCCATTTCAGCTCTGATACCTCTTGACCAATTTAAAAGTTTTATTCTTTCTACTGAAGTTAAATTTGCCTCTTCATGGATTCTTACATACTCGTCTAGCGGCATTTTATTTTCTTCCACTTCTTCTTCCAGCTCTTCTAATTTATGATGTGCCCTCCATGGCTCGTAAGCCAAAAACTCCGACATGTCAAAATGCTTTTTGCCATCTTGGATATGGTCATCTAAATACCAAGCTACTGGTTGAATATTAGCATACCACGGGTAAACGGTGTTATTAGAGTGGCAGTCGGTACAGGCTTTTTTCAATATTTGATGCACATCATCAGGCACCGCATATTTGACACTAATATCATTGACAGAAACACTGTCTGAAACATTTTTCTCTGGTCTTATTAATTGAATTACAAAAAGAACCGCCAGAAGAGCTAAAAGAATTTTTTTGACCATTTTTAAGGGATTATTGAGCTTAAAGCTAATAGAAATAAGAGTAAATAGAAAAGGCCTATTGAAATTTGACCCAAAACTAAATCTTTTCAAATGGTAAAAAAGGAGAATCTTTAGTCAAGAAAGTATCCGCTCAAACACTACCAAATTCTTAACTCATCAATGCCTAAGCTAAATCGATTTAGGTTTCGTTTATTTTTGTTATTATTGCGTTTACTTACGTTTACTTTTGTTTAAACCTGTAAGCGAAACAAATAACCCTATTATGAAATCATTCCTTTTCTCTGCTCTTGCCTTATTGACACTAGGTGTTCAGTTGGTATCTGCTCAAAAAGTAAAGCAGCCTGAAACCGACACAGAACTCTCTAAATTCTTAATCAAACATATTCCTGCTCAGTATCCCGGCAGTTCTTTTGCTCATCATAATGATTGGTTTCAGGTATTTATTCCAGAATATGATTTGACGGTAAGTTGGGGGCTAACACCTCAAGAAAGCTGGCCGCTTAAAGACATGGAAGGACTTTATGAAAACAAATCTATTTTCATAGTGAAAGAAAACAAAAATGATTGGGCAGAAAACCCTAAAGTTGACTACTTCGAGCAAACTGGTTACCTCGTTTCTGAATATTCCACAGCTACTATGGCAAACTTTGACATAGGCCGGCTTACGGTTATTCATTTTAACGGAAAACCTCAAAAATTCGTTGAAAAAATGGCACAAGCCTACGGCCAAAATCCAGATAAATCGGAATTAGACTTCGTGTATTGGCTGAAAGCCTATGTAAAGAAAATGTACCCCAGCCAAGAAATTAGCTATCACGGAGCATGGTATCAATCTGTGATTCCGCAGCATGACCTTACCGTAACTTGGGGAACCATGGACAAGCCACAAATGCCCATAAAAGACCTGCATGGCGTAAGGGAAGACAAAACATTTTTTATAGAAAAAACCGACAATGTAGACTGGGATAAACATCCTTCTGTAGAC
The DNA here is from genome assembly GCF_055808875.1 of Arcticibacterium sp. GJ41-1. NCBI lineage: Bacteria > Pseudomonadati > Bacteroidota > Cytophagia > Cytophagales > Leadbetterellaceae > Arcticibacterium > Arcticibacterium sp. GJ41-1. The sequence continues at coordinate 5,047,130 of NZ_CM147888.1, forward strand.
TATGTGGACGAGACAGGCTATTACCTTAAAAAGTACATTGCCTCTAGCATGGGCGATTTTGAAGTAGGCGACTTATGTGTGGTTCATTTTAATGGTAATGCTGAAAAGTTTGTAGAAGAAATGGCTAAAGCATGGCGAAACCATGAGCCTGCTGCAGGAAAACCCTACACTCCTTTCCCAAACGACAAAGTAGTGGTCACCAAAGTCAAGCACTTTGATAACATGTGTTGGAAAATAGCCGCTGCGGGCGGAACATGGTATTTTGAAAATGGTGAGACGGAAGGAAAATCTGGATTTAGCAGTGCTTTTGACCAAATAGGAAACGACTGGATAGGGAATGATGCCGACAGAGGTTATAATAAATCATCTGCCAAGGGAGGAAAACACGAATACCGTGGCTGGCCAAACTTTGGCGAAGGGAATTTTAATCACCCTCAAAGAAAAAGTAATTCCACATCGTACTGGGTAGATGAACATGGTAAGAAATTAACATTCAGCGACAAACTAGAAGGCGAGCACCTCATCATGCGAACATCTAACGCCACATATGATTTGGAGTACCACTTCTTCCCTACTCATGCTGCCATTAAGATTTTAAAGGCAGATGATAAGTATGCTTTCCTTTTTGAAGGACCTGTAGGTGGCGAGCAAGACAACGCCGACTATTATGCACTAAAAGATGGTGTTAAGAGAGAAATAAAATCTGGAGGGCTAGGATACCTCAACCCTGAGTTTGGCAACAAATTCCCTTCTCCATTCTTTTATTTGGCCGATAGCGACCCAAAAGACACCCAAGTTTTTTATGCCGGCGTTAAAAACACAGGTCCAGCATCTGCAGGAGATGAAGGCTGGCGACAAGGAGACAACATGGTGATTTTTAGTTTTGGTAGAGACGAAGATAAACGTGCCTACTCCGGAACCGAAGCCATTTGTGTTTTTGGATTCTTTGACAAAGTCAACCATAAAAAAACAAGCAAATTCATTGAAACGAGGCTAAAAAAGCCTTTTGAGTTTGTTGGGGAGCGATAGGGAGCTAGATTGAAAAAATCAGCACGCTCTTTACTTTAGGTAGCCTTTTAAAGCCTATGGCCTGCTGTTAAAATCTCAACAGCAAAACGTTTGATACCCATTAAAAACCTGTTAGTTTAGTATGGATTTAAGAATAGTATCTGCACCTTTTGTTCGGATATATAATCGTTAGCCACAAGTTGAAAAAAATACTATGGAAGATAAAAAGAAAGATAATGATGTTAATATTGAAAACGTCATTAAACATTTAAACCTAAAATGGGGAAACCGACCGTGTCCAATGTGCGGTTCAAATAGCTGGAATGTATCTGACAATATATACGAATTAAGAGAATTTCACGGGGGAAATCTTGTACTTGGAAGTGGACCAATTTATCCTATAATTCCAGTAAGTTGTAATAATTGTGGAAATTCAGTAATGGTAAATGCCTTAATGGCAGGAGCTATTGAAAAGCCAAATGTTGAACCGAAAAAAGAAACGGAAAATGAATGATAATCAAAACAAATTCAACGTTTCCCAAGAATTCGAAATAATTCCTCATCAAAAAGGAAAAGCATATCCAATAGGTGTAAAAGAATGGGGATTTATTAAAAAGAAAATTTGTGAGATAAAAATTGATGTTAATAATTTTCATGCTTTCGGATTTTTACTTTTAGGAGCAAGTGCCTCTTGCCTTATTACAATTTTAGCCACAGAATTTAAAACCGATCCCTCAAAATATTTGACTTGGGCAATATTTGGGGTGACTTTGATTGGTGGCCTTTTATCTGTATATTTTGCTAATGATAAACATAAACAGGAAAGTGCAAAACCAACTGAAATAATTAATCAAATGGAATTAATAGAATCGCGATTTGAAACTCAAAAATGATAAAACCCGCAACTACCATTAATAGAACATGATAGACTCAGGCTCTAACACGTACGGCACTAAGTCGCCATTCTTAATCTATCCACCATTCAAGGCACAAAAAAACCTCACCAATTCTCATCGATGAGGTTTTGACTTAAAAGACGTAATTACCCTAAATTATAATCCCATGCTCTGCTCTCATTTGTCTTCCTAAGAGGGCATTGGCGGCAGCATTATTTTTGAAAGATTCTTTCTTTGGATTCCAGTCTAGCTCTACTCCTAGCTCATAGGCTATATTTCCAATATTACACATGGAAGATGTTCTGTGCCCTATCTCCACATCGCATATTGGCAGTTCTCTAGACCTCATAGAATTGATAAAATCAATGTAATGGTTTTCAGGGTGTTTAAGTCTGATATCGGTTTCCTTAATAACTACCTTCTTCAAATTATCAGGCTCTTCTAGTTTTTTTCTTTGCACATCCAGAGTGCCTTCAGAACCTATAAAACGAATGCCATTATTCTTTCCAAAATCTTTATGCGTCACTGTAATTCCGTTTTTGTAAGTATACTTTAATCCACGGATATCGCCCGACATGTTTTTTGACAGCGGAACACTTACTTTCACGGGTCCAGAATTATCCATGCCTAAAGCCCACTGCACTATATCAAACATATGTGCACCCCAGTCGGTGATATAACCTCCGCCAAATGGCTTATACTCTCTCCATAAAGCCCAAAAATCATTTTCTAGCGTAGGAGCCAGCAATTCATTATAAGGTGTTTTATCGGTGTTTGGCCCCATCCATAAATCCCAGTTTAGGTGATTTGGTAAAGGCTGTGCCTCAAAATCAATGTCCTTTGGTGGATTACCCACATTCACAAAAATCTCCTTTATCTCACCCAAGTAACCGTTTCTAATCAGCTCCGCTGTTCTTAGAAATTCAGGCCAAGAACGCTGCATGCTGCCGGTTTGTAAAACCCTGTTATTTTTTCTTACAGCCTTAACCATGGCTCTACCTTCTTTCACGGTAAGGGCTAAAGGTTTTTCGCAATAAATGTCTTTTCCTGCTTCGGCGGCCTTAACCGTCATAGCGGCATGCCAATGGTCTGGCGTAACCACCACCACACTGTCAATAGATTTGTCTTCTATAATTTGTCGGTAGTCTTCATACGCTTTGAACGAAGTATCTAAACTAGATTTCTTGACCAGTTTCGTCAGGTTTTTGGTAAACCTTTCCAGTTTTAGACGGTGCGGGTCTGCAGCAGCCACAATATTGACCTGACCAGTTTCGTGAAAACGACTTTGCAGGCCGTTACTTTGTTTACCACAGCCTATAAAAGCCATATTAACCATGTCACTCGGAGCTAAAAAGCCTTTTCCTAAGACATGTCTTGGCAGAATAAAGAAACTAGATGCAATGGCCGATGATTTAAGAAAATCACGGCGGTTAAGGTTATTTTTCATTTTGGTTGAATATTAAGGTCTTTCGACTAAAAACTAAATTTAATAAAAAGGCTTTCATGGCATGAAACGGTATTTTCAATTACCTTCAAAAAGAACTCCCACGCTTTCTCTTCGCTGGCCTTCCAGCCGGGATTTCATTTTTTTATTGTAAAAAAACGAAACAAAAAAAGCAACACCCTGTAAACTCCAACGCTCAAAATTATTATTAGAAATTGGTAAAAATTTTAGGGTTAAATTTTGACCGTTCTCAAACAGTACAGGGCGATAAAAAGAATTCTTTACAATTATGCCATTTACTCAGATGTAAGTCCTTTTTTCGTTCTTGGGTTGAATATTATTAGGCTAATTTAATCAATTCTCAGAAATTACACCACCCGAAAGCACATACTTAAACATGCTGGCAGAGCGGTCTGCATTAAATAATCTTTCTTTTGCTTTTAACTTTTTTTGCTTTGCTTCAAATGCTGCCACTATTTCTAAAAAATCGCTGGCGTTTTCTTGATACATGATTTGCTGTATTGCCAAATTGCTGATATGGTCGTGTGGGCTGTTTATTGCCTTCCTTAAAACCGCACTTGCCAGTTCGCTCCCATTTATCTCATAAATCATAGCTGCCGCCAAAATAGCATTAGGCTCATAAGTATCATCCAAAACACTTAAAAGTTGGTTATCGAAAGTTTTATTTTCCTGCGACTTTAAACCCATCAATGCCCAATACCTGACAAATTCATTTTTAGATTTTAAGGCTTTCAATTGCTTTTTCAATGTTCCTTTATCTTTAAAACCAGCCAAACTAGCCAGCTCATATATTTCTTCCAAAGGATATTTAGCCTTGTCTAATCTAAATTCATAGGCCGTTCCTTTCTGAGATATTTTATCAATTTCATATTCGGGCAAAAACAAAACATCTCGCTCTTTAAGGATATTGGCTTTTAACTTTGTTCTAAAGTCTGTCAATACGGTTTTGTAGTCTTTATTTTCTGCTAAATTATTTAATTCCCATGGGTCTGCTTCTAAGTCAAACAAATACTCCGCAGCTCTGGGCTTAAGCATCATTTCTTGAGTTTCGTTAAGTTTTCCTTCTTTAAAGTCATTTCTAATTTGAGCCGTAATTTCACCCATGTCCATATACATCAAATGCCTTAATTCCTGAATATATGGCATGAAAATGCGTGTGTAGGCATATTTCCCTTTGATAACCGTTCTAGTCAAATCATAACTTTCGTCTGACCTATCAGAAGAGAGATATAAATACTCTCTAGGTGCAGTTCTATTCTCCCCTAGCAGCACTCGCCCTTTCATATAAGTAGGAATTTCGACACCAGCCAAAGCTAAAACCGTAGGTGCCAAATCCACAAAGTCAATCATCTCATCTGTCACTATACCGCCTTGTCCCCACGGAGAAAGATGTTTGTATTTTTCTGGAAACCACATAGTAAAAGGCACTCTATGTCCTAAACCTATGCCATTGGTTTTCATTCTGGGCATGCCCTCTCCATGGTCACCAAAAGAGAAGATGATGGTGTTCTCTGCCAATCCTTCTTTTACTAAACGAATGTAGAGTTCTTGAAACTCAAGATTAGTTTTAGAAAGCGAATTATAAACCCTCGCCATTTGCTTTCGCATCTCTGGAGAATCTTCATAAAAAGAGGGCATTTCAAAGTCATTATCCCCCGTTTTAAGACTATCAGGTAATTGGTCCCATATCATCTCCTTGTATTTCTCAAAAGGCAGTGTCATGGTTCTAGATTGATGACAAGAATTAGAATTAAACACGGAGAAAAAAGGCTGCCCGTCTTTTTTATTCCACCAACCTGCTTTGTTGCTGCTTTCGTCCCAAGCATTTGCTATCATTTTAGCCTCATTGGCCACATTATAGTCTGTTTTGGCATTATTGCTTGTGTAATACCCTGCATCTCTCAAGTATTTTGGGAAGCCATGAATATAATCTGGAATAGGGTAATTACTTCTATGATTTCCTGTGCCTAGCTCAAAAGTTTTAACACCCGTAATAATAGCCGAACGACTAGGCGAACAGACACTTCCTGTAGAAAAAGCACCTGTGAACCGAACACCTTCTTCCGCCATAAAATCCATAAAAGGGGTTTTAGCGTCTTCATTGCCATAGGCTCCAATAAACTCAGGAGACGTATCTTCATAGGTTAGCCAAAGGATGTTTGGACGGTCTTGGGAGAAAACGGAAAAGCTTATAAAGAATAAAAACAAAAGCGTTTTTTTCATTTTATGTAGGGTCGTTTATTATTATAATGTTTTGGGAATTCACGAGGGCTTATCAGCCCTCTCTACCAATATTACGCTCCTCTGGAGCTGCAAAGCTTATTAGATTTAAACCTAAGGGGAATTCCTGAGTAATAAAAAAATCTTACTGAATTCATCAGTAAGATTTTAAGACAAAGGATTATCTAAATTTATAACATAGCTTACTTCTTCTTCACAATTTTGACCAATTCATAGTTCGGGTCATCTGTTCTTGCTGTAAGAATTAAGGCTTGAAGTTCTTTTAGCTTTTTAGGGTTTGCTTTTGACAGGTCGTTTTCTTCTCCTATGTCATTTGAAAGGTTATAAAGTTCGTCTTCTTTTTGATATTGACGTACCAGCTTCCAATCTCCTTTTCTTAAAGCCTGTCTTGGCCCTGCACCTTCGTTAAACTCCCAATAAAGGTATTCGTGTGCTTTCTGCTTTTCCCCTTTGAGGGCATTCAAATAAGAAATACCATCCAAATTCTTTTTAGTAGGTGTGATTCCAGCCACTTCACAGGCTGTATTTAAAAAGTCCCAAAAACCAGATTGATGATTTGACACCGAACCTTCTCGAATTTTGTTTGGCCAAACGGCTGTAAACGGCACGTGAATTCCACCTTCGTACACATCTCTTTTACGTCCTTTAAAGTCGCCATTGCTATTGAAAAAGCCTCTGTCGTACTCATGACCATTATCACTGGTAAATATTACCAAGGTATTCTCAGCCAAACCATGCTCTTCTAGCTTCTCTCTAATGCGGCCAATGTCTCTATCCATTCTACTTACCATGCCGGCGTAGGCTATGTTTCCTTCCTCGTCATTATAGTAATGTCCTTTTTTCATTGGTCGCTTTTCCCAACCAAGGTTTTCATACTGTGTCTTAGAATCTTCTGGAACGGTTAATTCATAATGAGGCGTGGTAAATGCCACATACATAAAAAACGGCTCCGTACTTTTGGCTCTTTCATCTAAGTAATTCAGAGCTTCGTTCGCTACCAAATCATGCGAATATTGGCCAAAAGTCTCCTTAGGAATATTTCCTTCTAAAGGCACTTTCTCTGTGTTTCGCCACAGATGTTTTGGGTAGTAATGATGAGCTTCGCCGTGCCTCCTGTATCCGTAGAAGTAATCAAAACCCTGAGCATTGGCTTGTCCGCTAACACCATATTCATCCATACCCCATTTACCTAAAATAGCGGTGTGATAACCTGCCCTTTTAAGCTCTTCTGCCACGGTTACATCATCTTCTTTTAAAACTACATCAGCACCAGAGGTGGTCCAGTTAGGGTTTCCTCTTACGGTGGTGTGTCCGGTATTCGTTCCTGTTAGTAAACAAGACCTAGACGGTCCACAAACAGGCGAACCTGAATAGTGATTTGTCAATACCACGCCTTCCTTTGCCATTTGGTCTAAGGCTGGTGTCTTAATTTTGGTTTGCCCATTAAATCCTACATCGCCATAGCCCAAATCATCTGCCATGATGAAGACAATATTTGGCTTTTTTGATGAATCTGAGCTTCCTGGCAATTGTGTTTTACAAGCCCAAACAAACCCTACTACAATGGTTAGAACTATTATTTTTCTTAACATATTTATTGATTTTTTGAAAAAAAATAAAGGTCAACCGCAAAGCGACTGACCTTTACGGCTTACTTAATTATTCACACTTTATACTAACGGTAACCATTGTTAGATGCATCGGAATCTAATAGATTAGGGTTTAGGTCAATTTCTTCTTGAGGGATAGGCAACTTCACCATGTGGTCTTGAATGTTTTGAGGCCCCTCAAACATACCATAAGAAGCATTTCTCACGGTTTCTACTAAAATGCCCCATCTGATTAAGTCGTAACGACGTTCTGTTTCTCCAGCAAGCTCCCATTTTAGCTCGTCTTGAATAGCTTTTCTAATTCCACTTTGAGCAGTTGCTGCCACTGGCGACGCTTCACCATAAGCTCTACGTCTAATTTCGTTTACATAAGTTAAAGCTTCTCCTGTGTTACCTAATTCATTTGCAGCTTCTGCAGCCATCAAATAAACACTAGCAAGCCTCATCGTAATCCACCACTCTCCGTGATTATACCTTGGAGAATTAACAAAGTCAAAATTTGTTCTCTTTTTGAAGTAAGTAAACGTTAGGTCATAACCAAGATACTCGTTCATCAAATTGTAAGGTCTTCTTGGGTCGTCCATAGGATAAGTTTCTACTAAATCTGTCAATGGAACGGCAAGCCCGTAGCCATTAAACTCTTCTCCTATATCTGATAATTTACCTGCAAACTCGTTTCTTAAAGAAGCATCTCTTGGCTCATCTCTAAGTCTTGGATTAAAACTATCCGTGATAGACTGAGCATTGTTTGGTACATCCTTCGTAAAGTCAAAACCAAAAATGGCTTCTTGATTAAACAAATTGTTAGGGTCAAAAACCTCTCCGTATGTAGGCATTAAAGCATGAGGCGAATTGTCAATAATGTCTTTACTCGCAGCTAATGCACTAGCCCAATCTTTCTCCCATAAATGAAATCTAGTTCTTAAATATTTGGCTGCCCATTTAGTAGCTCTTCCAATATCTGCACCGTCATTTGTAGATGGCAATAAAGCTTCAGACCTCCTAAGGTCTTCTATCATAGCCGCTCTTATTTCGGTTAGGTTAGTTCTTCCTAAAACCGCCACCTCGTCTAAAGGAAGGTCTTCCGTAAAGAAAGGAACATCACCCCATAAAGCTGTCAAATGATAATAAGCTAAAGCTCTAAGAAATAATGCTTCGCCAATAACCACATCCTGCGTTTGTACAGAGATATTATTATTTCCTTCTACATTAACTAAAACAGAGTTTGCATCACCTATTACAGCATATAAATCTCTCCATATATTGTAGGCATTACTATAGTTTGTTTCTGTTAAGTTATAGTCCATAATGGCACCTAGTCCACCAAAAATTCTACTTGGCATAGCCTCATCACTTCCAAAGAAAGTAAAAGTAGAAATCCCTTGCCAACCCTTATAAAGGTTGTCTGTTCTCATTCCAAGGTAAATTCCGTTTGCTGCTTGAATAGCCTCTTCATCAGAATTATAAAAATTATTTGGAGCGATAACTCCCCTTACGTTCTCCTCTAAAAAGTTTGAGCATGAGCTCAAGAAAACTACGGTTAGTACTAATATTATTTTTCTCATTTTTCTTATTCTTTAAAAGTCTGCTTTTAAACCAACTGTGAATGTTTTTGCATTAGGATATTGGTTTCTAATAATCCCTCTCACTGTAGAGTTTGTACCAAATCTGGTAGCCTCTGGGTCATAACCTCTAAACTTAGAAATCAAGAATAGGTTACTACCTACACCATAAATATTCAGGCTCTTTATTGCATTACTTTTAAGCGGTAAATTATAACCTACTTTTAAGCTCTTCAGTCTTAAATGCGAACCGTCTTCTAACATAGCAGAGTTAGAAACCACATCTGAAATACTCGCAATTCCACCAGCTTTAGGAATATCAGAAGTTGGGTTTTCTGGGCTCCAACGGTCTATTGCTTCTGCATAAATATTAGCTTCACTTAATCCAAACAAACTAGATTGGTTTGGCTCATGATAGATGTCGTTACCAAATGTTCCTTGGAAGAATATATCTAGACTAAAGTTTTTGTAAACAAAACTGTTGTTAATTCCACCAAAAAACTTCGGTTCAGGATTACCCATCATTACATGGTCATCGTTATTTATTTTACCATCTCCATTTTCGTCTTTATAGCGTGGCCCACCTATCACCTGACGTACACCTAAGTTTCCATCAGTGTCTATTTCTTCTTGCGTTTTATAAGTTCCTAAATACTGAACTCCTGTAAAAACACCTACTGGCTGGCCTACTATTAATTTAGCTCCAGGTCCACCTTGCTCAAGCGAATAAATAATGATTTCGTCAGAACCGGCAAGGTTCAAAATCTTAGACCTGTTTCCAGAAACTGTCAATGAAGACTCCCATTTGAAATCCTTAGAATTAATATTGATAGAGTTTAACATAAACTCTAAACCTTGATTTTGGATAGAACCAATATTCTCAAGTTTAGTGTCAAAACCAGTTACTTTAGGAATTTGTCTTGCCAACAATAAGTCCTTTGTTTTCTTGTAGTAATAATCTATTTCACCAGAAAGTCTGTTGTTCAAAAAGCCAAACTCAAGGCCAATATCTAACTGGCTGGTAGTTTCCCATTTAAGTTCTGGGTTCGCTGGTCTTCCTTTTTGAATACCTATAGCCTGGGTATCATTGAAAACCAAAACATTATTATCCAATACCGCTAAAGTACTGTAAGGGCTAATAGACTCTTTACCCGCTGTACCGAAACTAGTTCTAAACTTTAAGTTTGAAAATAGATTCTGGTTTTGCATAAATGGCTCGTCAATAATTCTCCAAGCAAAGGCTCCAGAAGGAAAAAACGCATAAGCATTATTAGAACCCGAATAAACCGAAGCACCATCTACTCTACCTACTGCTGTAAATAAGTATTTGTCTTTTAAAGAGTAATTAGCTCTTCCTAACCAAGACACCAACTGCCTAGAATCTGCCAAAGAAGAACCTACTCTATATGTTAAAGGGTCTCCAATGCTTAAGTTATCATAATTAATGGCATCAATAGAAATACCCTGCGTTTGCGTAAAAGTGGTTTCTCTTAAACCCTTTTGCCACGTAAAACCACCTAAAAGGTTGATTCTATTATTCTCGTTAAACTTCTTTGTATAAGAGATGGTGTTCTCTTGAAGAATATCAAATTCAAAAACATTGTCTATTTGAGCCAAACCACCTTGCTGAGCAGCTGCTCTAGCTGGTAGTGTTCCTGGGTCAAATTGATTTCTCTTACTCCAGTTAATCTTAGGTCCAATAGTTGACCTGATAACTACATCTTTCCAAGGGCTATATTCTAAATATGCCGTGGTAAGAAGGTTAGTACCATAAGTAAAATCTGTTTTTAGAGCTATATCTGCTAAAGGGTTTGCGAATGCTCCACCCTGAACAATATTTTGGTCCCAATAAGTTACTCCATCAGGATAATAAGTTGGGAATGCCGTTAGGGCAGAACGCATTTGCCACAAATCCGTTTTATCATTTTCGGTTTGTGTAAAAGCCCCATTCAATCTTACTCCAGCTTTTAATTTCTTATTAAGCTTAAAGTCAAGGTTTGCTCTAAAGTTATAACGCTCTAAACCCGTTCCTTTAATTATACCTTCCTGATTAAAATAATTGGCAGATACATAATAGTTCAAATCTTTAGTGCTTCCACCAATAGAAACATCCAAGTTAGATACTGTTCCTGTTTGAGATATTAAATCTTGCCAATCTGAATTCCCTATTTCACTTTTATCTGCAAATGGGTCTGCACTTCCAGAGTTAGCCGCAAACTCAGTTCCATATACGGCTCTATCATAACCATTAAGATAATCTATCTTTCTAGCCATTTGCTGAACACCCGTATAAAGGTTTAAAGAAACGTTTGGTTTTTCACTTCCAAAAGACTCTCCACTTTTAGTTGTAATCAATATTACACCGTTTGCACCCCTTGTTCCATAAATAGAAATGGCAGTTGCATCTTTCAAAACCTCGATAGACTCAATATCATTGGTGTTGATATTATTAAGGTTAAAGTCGGTACCAACAATAAATCCGTCAATAACATAAAGAGGCTCATTATCTGCATTGATAGAGTTACCTCCTCTAATTCTGATAGAAGACCTAGCTCCTGGAGAACCATTGGCAGAAGTTACCAATACACCAGAAGACCTACCTTGTAACATTTGGTCTACTCTAGAGGCTGGCATGTCAGAAAGTTGCTCGGCATCTACTGAACTCACAGCACCTGTTAAATCTTTTTTCTGTGTAACACCATAACCTACCACTACTACCTCTTCTAAAAGAGCTTGGTCTGATTCTAGTTTTACATTAATGGTAGATTGATTACCTATGGTTACCACACTAGCTTTATATCCTACAAAAGAGAATACAAGTTTTTCGCCAGCATTGGCCGAAATACTATAAAGACCATTAACATCTGTCATGGTTCCTCTAGTAGAATTTTGCACAGCCACGGTTACTCCAATTAAAGGCTCATCGTTTTCGTCAATCACTTCTCCTTTTATCACCTGCTGCCCAAAGCCGCAAACTGATACGAAGGCAAAAAGCATGACCAAAGAGAGCTTGAGAAATAGTTTTTTCTTCATAGTCTTTGTAAAAATTAGATTAATAGAATTGAATGTATTTAACAGAAGCAAAAGTAGTTTCATGAGACTTTCTAGATGTCTCAATAAAGGGTGAAAAATGTTTCATGCATGGCTTAAACAGCCCTAAAACAAGCTATATGCCCGTTTTGTCAGGAAAACTGATATAAAAGAAAGAGGGCCTAAGCCCCCTATTCTTTCCATTCTAAAAAACATAGACCAACTTTAGTCTTTGTTTATTCAAATGTTCCTTCTGTAATGTTTTTGATGTATTCTGATGGCGTAGTACCAAATTCCTTTTGAAAGCACTTTGTAAAGTATTTTGGATTGTTAAATCCCGTTTGGTAGGCTACTTCTGAAATATAGAAATTTCCACTTTTCAATAATTGTGCAGCCTTTTTCAAACGATAAGTACGAATAAATATAGAAGGAGCTTCGCCCAAAAGGCTTTCCATTTTTCTATAGAAAGTAGCCCTACTCATGCTGCACTCTTCTGCCAGAAATTCTACACCCAAACTTGGATTCATTAAATTGGCCTCTATGTGTCCTATCACCTTTTGGATAAATAAATCCTCCGGCGACTCCATTTCTGTTTCCTCTGGCTCCAGGTTGATTTTTTTTGCAAACTTAGCCTTTAGTAGTGAGCGGTTTTCAATCAGGTTTTTAGCCCTCCATTTTATTAGCGTAGCACTAAATGGCTTGTCAATAAAATCGTCTACACCACTTTGAAGACATAATAATTTCTGAGATTCCGAATTTCTACCCGTAAGAATTATAAAAGGAATATGATTCCATGTCGCCTGATTTTTGACGTGCCTTAGTAATGACAAACCATCCATTTTGGGCATAGCCAAATCACTAATTATTAAGTCAAAACTTCTCAAACCAAGTTCTTTGAGTGCCTCTTCCCCATTTATAGCTCTGGTCACCTCAAAATTGACACTTAGGTTTTCTTCTAATAAATCTAAAATGTCGGCTTCGTCGTCTACAATAAGAATGCTTGGTACCGAGCCATCATCATTCCTGTAACTTTTCAGCCCTTTTTTAGACCTTGATTCAATCTCAATTATTGGAACACTGTCAATAGAGAGTTTCATTTCATTTACCTGAAAGTGTTCTTTCTCTATCGGCAAATAAAAGGTGACGTCTGTAAACTCTTTCTCCTTACTTTTTATATCAATAAAACCTCTATGCTTCTGAATAAGCCTGGTAACCAGCTCTAAGCCAATCCCCTTTCCACCATCCGACTCTGGCAGGTTACTCGCTCTATAAAACCTATCAAAAAGCTTCTCAATATCACCCTCCGGAATACCTATTCCCGTATCACTTATGGTACATTTTAGATAAGTACCCGCCAAGGGTGCCGTATCTGGCAAATCAGATTTTTCTAGTGTAACCGTCTCTCCAATTACTGTAACCACACCATTTGGTGGAGTATATTTCATGGCATTGCTCAGGAGATTAAGCATCATAATTTCTATCAACTCCCCATCAAACCATGCCTCAGGGTATTCTTGCTCAAAAGAATATTTTAACTCTATGTCTCTAATGATGGCCAAAGGCTCTGAATCATGACAGATGGTCTCTAGTAAAGAAAAGATATTTCCTTCACCCACTTTTAAGAGGAACTCGCCACCTTCACTCTTTCTGATGTTCATAATCTGGTCGGTAATTCTTTTTAACCTGAGGGCTTGCTCATATAGGTTATTAAGAACCGCCTGATTAACTTTTTTCCCTGTCAATGCATTTTCAAGAGGTCCCAAAATCATGGTGAGTCTATTCTTGATTTCATGCGACAAATCAGAGAAGTGAACCATTTGTTGGTCTTGGAAAGCAACCTGAGCCTTTTCTTCTTGTAACTGTTTTTGAAGTTTAATCCATCTTCTAAATAAGAAATATCCGAGGTATAATAGCGAAAGAAACAGCCCTAAATATATCACAAATGCTGTTTTTGACCTCCAGAAAGGAACGTCAATGATTATATCAAAACTAGAAGGCTCATCATTCCACTGGCCGTAGCTGTTAGAAGATTTTACCTCAAGCGTATATTGACCCGAAGGTATATTTAAAAACTGTACTTTTTGATTTGCATCCAAAGAATACCTCCAGGTGTCATTATCATACCCCTTTAGTCTGTAGGCGTATCTATTCTTTTCTGGAATACCAAAATCCAGTAATGAAAAAAGAATCTCAAAGCTGTTTTGATTGGCTGCTAAGCTTATGCTTTTATCGTCTAAAATGGAGTTAATTAAATTTTCACCATCATTTTTATTCCCATCAATGTCTAGCACCTCAAAAGAATTCCAGTGAAAAGCTGCCATTTGACGCCCCTGCGTAGGGAGCGTTTTTATTTTATAAATGCCATTGGTGTTCCCAAAGTAAACTTCGCCATTTTCGCCCTCGGCTACGGCTCCAAAAGAAAAATCGCCAAATAGAATTTCTTCTTCTATACCATAACTTTGAAACGGGATAGGTTCATTAGGAATAAACTTGGCAATGCCATTATCTGTACTCACTACCAAATCTTTATTCAAACTCTCTCCAATGGCACAAACCACGTCAGATGGCAAGCCGTGCTGCTTTGTGTATTGTCTGAAAGTATCTGTCTCTGGTAAATATTTGTACAAACCACCTTCTCTGGTTCCAATCCAAATCTGACCTTTGGAGTCTTCTTTGACCGTTAATATTCTTCTTGATATATCTCCTTTCCTGTCTATCCCTGAATATTTCTTAACATCACCTGTAAGCAAATTCACCTTAGTAAGTCCATCTCCCCTAGAACCAATCCAGACGTTTTGAGAACGGTCTTTAATCATGGCAAAAAGCGTAGACGAATGATTACTGAGCTCATTAACTTTATCAAGAAGCCCGTCATGAACGCCTTTTCTATTGACAGAATATCTCTCCAAACCGTCCTTTTCACAACCAAGCCACCACTCTCCAGCTTCTATTTCCAAAGCCACATTAATGTTGGTTTTGGCGGTATGGAGTAATTTCAATTCCGATTTCTGGGCGTTTCTATTTTGCTCGTAAAAGTTGTTTTCTCCTATAAAATAGAAGACCCCATTTTCTGACTGATAAAAACGTCTGATATTATCTGGGATATTTACCTTCTCAAACCTTTTAGTTTTCGGTTCAAAAAGAAAGGCTCCGTCATCTCGACTTTTGACCCAAATTCGGTCTTTATTGTCCTTAAACAAGTAGTTGACCTGATTATTGATAGGAATGTAATTCCTAGTATTGAGTTTTATCCTTTCTACTTCTATGGAAGCAGGCCTTATTTTCACCAAACCTCGCAAAGTACCAATCCAAATTACCCCCAGTTTATCAATGTAGGAGGTCAGAATATTATTGTCGTCAAAAATGCCTGTATTTAGCTTAACTTCCTTAAAAGACTTTTTACCTCCAATGCCATTAGACAAATAGAAATTGTGATAAGAAGTAACTAATATTTCTTTATTTCTACCAAACGAAATAGAGGTAATAAAATCATAACCCGCTTCTTTCGGATTCCCAAAATGGTAGTTATTTAGAAGTTTTAAATGGTCTTTTTCAATAACAAACTCATATAAACCTTTGCCCTGACTCCCTACCCAAATTTCGCCAAGTTTAGATTTTTGAATAACACTTACTGGAAATTTATAAGGCGTACTTTTAATGGTTTGACTTTTTATATCAAATAAAAAAAGTCCTTTTGCCGTACCTAAAAGAAGTAAGTCTGCATTAATCTGTTCTAAATCGACTATACGTCCAGTTTGCTTTTCAAAATCTTTAGATGAATGTATGAATCGGGATAAACTATCGGGTGAGAAACCGTCTTTTGAGTCGTTTTTATAACGATAGAGGTAGCTCCTGGTGTTGGTTCCTACCCAAAGCTCTTTATTATTTCCTCTTTTCAAACTCCCAAAGCCTTCAATTTCTCTAGAGAGCGTTTGAAAGACTTTAGTTTTCTTGTTAAAAACACTGAAGCCGCTTTCCATGGAAATAACAATATTCCCATAAACATCTTCAGACAAACTAGTTACCGTATTGGTAAAAAGAGCGTTAGTTTGATTTGGTTTGGTGGCATAATGCTTTACATCATAGCCATCATACTCATAAAGGCCAGAACCCGTACCTATCCAAAGCAAGCCTTCTGAGTCCTGAAAAATGCAATTTATAGACCTGTTTGGAAGCCAATTTTCCTCCGAAATCCTCAGATTCTCCAAATTAATTTCCTGCCCTTTCAAATGAATTAAAAGGGCAAAGAAACTAATAATGAAAGCTCCAATTTTCTTCAAACTAAATCTTTATTTCAAACTTTTAAGTGGCCAAATTTCACTTGGTGTTCTTGTGTTATCTAACAGATGTGTCAATTCTTTCACTATTTCGGGGTTTTCAGCAGCCACATTATTCATTTCTCCTCTATCTTTCTTTAAGTCATAAAGCTCTGCCTCCCCCTTATAATCATGCCTTACTGCTTTCCATTTACCTTTTCTTACTGCCTGGTCAGAACTTGGATTTTCATGAAATTCCCAGTAAAGGTAATCATGCTCTTTCTGGGTTTCGTTGGTTAATGTAGGTAAAAAAGAAACGCCATCTGACTCTAAACCAGTAGCATCTTGATTTGTAATCTCAGCTAAAGTTGGCATTAAATCCCAAAAAGCCGAAATATGATTTGACACACTTCCTTTTTCTATTTTGGCTGGCCATTTTACGATAAACGGCACTCTAATACCTCCTTCATAAAGGTCTCTTTTCACACCTCTAAATTCACCGTTGCTTTTAAAATAACTCGGATTAGCCCCGCCTTCCTTATGGGGGCCATTGTCCGAGCTAAACATGATAATGGTATTATCTTCTAAACCCAATTCTTTGATTTTGTTAACTAAAACACCCACACAAGAATCTAAATGACTTATTTGAGCAGCATAAGCAGCAAGAGGCGTCTCTGTAGACCTGTAAGCCCACTTATTACCATCTTTGTCACTTTCCCCAGCAGCATTAACAAAAGCCTTATCGTCTACTGTTTCTGTATATTTATCAAAAGTCTCTGAAGCTGGTAACACTAGTTCTGCATGCGGTGTAGTATAAGCCATGTATAAAAAGAATGGCTTTTCTGAGGTTTCATTATCTAGGTATTTTATAGCTCTTTTCGTGAAAAGGTCATTTGAGAAGCCTCCCATTTTGCCTTCCTCATTTTCTTCAATGGCGATTCTATTTCCGTTTTCAAAAAGATACTCTGGAAACTGATTATGTGCGTGACCTTGATTCAAGTAACCGTAGCTATAATCAAAACCTTGTTTGATTGGCTCGCCAGTAGTAGCGTCCATGCCTAAACCCCATTTTCCAATAATAGATGTTTGATAATCGGCTTTCTTAAGTAATTCGCCAAGGGTAAAATCTTGGTCTCTTAATTCTAGACAAGCTCCAAAACCCAAAGGTCCTTTTTCATAATTCCCTCTGACGTAACTATGACCAATATGCTTACCAGTCATTAATGAAGCTCTAGACGGAGCACAAACCGAACTACCTGCATAATGGTCTGTAAACAACATTCCATCTGCTGCTAGTTTATCTATATTCGGAGTCTTTATTAATTCTTGTCCGTAGCAACCTACATCACCATAACCAAGGTCATCGGCTAAAATGTAAATCACATTTGGGTTTTGAACAGTCTCGGTTTCTTGCGAACAAGAAAAAAGAGAAATAGAAATAAGAATTACTGCTAGAGATTTTAAAGACATATGGCTGGATATTTTTTTCTTCAAAACTAAGCAAGAGATAATCATCCTAGAAATACTCAAAGCCCTTTGAATGATTTATGACAGTACTATGAATCAAAATTCACCCCTGCTATCATGGTCAAAGGTAGCTAGAAGTACAAATAGTCATTTTTTAACCAGATGACAAGTCAGGGGACTCAGAGCTAAAGTACCATTTATACCCCTAAAAAATGCCTTCGTACAGCTCAGGTTTGAAGCCTACCGAAATCACTTTTCCTTCTAATTCTAAAACAGGCCTTTTAATTACAGAAGCATTTGCTAGCATTAATTCTGCCGCCGCTGCATTATTATTTAGTGCATCTTTTTCGCCAGAAGAAAGCTTACGGTAAGTTGTTCCTTTTTTATTGATAAGAACTTCATAAGATTCTTGATTTAACCAATTATCTACTTTCTCTTTTGTTAAGCCATCCTTTTTGAAATTATGAAATTCAAAGTCAACTCCTTTTTCAGTAAGCCATGTTCTTGCCTTTTTTACTGTGTCGCAGTTCGGGATTCCGTAAAGTATATATGCCATTTTATTTATTCTTAATTACTTTCATCCGAGCAAATTTAGAAATAATTAAAAAGTGGTCAATTACTCTTATACAACCACTTTCCCTCAATCTCAAAACAACCCCAACCTTTTTCTCGGTTCACTTTCCAGTGGGGAGGCTTGCCGCCTGCATTCATTTTTTTTCGAAAAAAAACGAACCAAAAAAAACTGCATCCTGTAAACTCACACGTTCAAAATTCTAATAAAATGAGTTATAAAAGCATATCATTGCCTAAGAATTTTGCTCGTGCTCAAACAGTACAGGCTGATATAAAGAATACATTTGATTTAACCTTCTCCCTCAACCCAAATAATTCTTAATTCCAAATTTCATTACAAGCCGTCAATATTAGCGGCTCTCCATCGGTTACCACTATGGTATGCTCATGTTGGGTCACAAAACCGCCCTTATCTCCCACTAAGTTCCACTCTCCGTCAGATTCTACCGCATATTTAGAGTCGGTAGATATAAAGGTTTCTATAGCCACCACAGAGTTTTTCCTGAAACGTTCTTTGTTTGATTTATCCTTATAATTCAGGATATCTTCAGGTGCTTCATGCAAACTTCTTCCTACACCATGACCTGCCAAATTACGAATCACTTTAAAACCAGCTCTTCTAGCTCCATTTTCCATAATAAGGCCTACATCAGAAATTTTGACACCGCCTTTTATCTTGTTAATTGCATCAAAAAGAATCTTTTTAGAGGCATCTACCAGTGGCTGAAGTTTGTTAATATCTTCTCCTAATACAAAAGAACCGCCATTGTCAGACCAAAAACCATTTAACTCTGCCGATACATCTACATTAACTAGATCTCCCTCTTTTAATATTATTTCTTTTGACGGTGTGCCGTGAGCTACCACTTCATTCACACTTATACAGGTATAACCCGGAAACTCATAAGTCTCATAAGGAGCAGATTTTGCTCCATATTTCTTTAACAATTCTCCACCGTATTGGTCTAATTCATACGTACTCATACCCACTTTGGCATAGGCTCTCATTTCTTTGAGGGTTTCTCCTACCGCTTTACTTACGGCTATCATCCCTTCTAGTTCTTCATCACTTCCTATTGACATATTCTCTTTTTAACATCCGTTTAACAAGACAACATAATCAATCTTGCTGTCGTTTCCTGTTTTGTTCTTAATTTCGGCAAAATTCTTGATTAGATTCATTCTGAATATTATATACTCAAAACGTTTATGCATTTAATGAAAAAGCACATTCAAAACCTTAAAGGAATATCCATACTACTGGTATTACTAGCCATAGGCTGTAAATCAAATTCCCAACAAGCAGCTACCGTTGACCTTCCTGCAAAAGTAATTAACGAAACTGAGATTTCTTGGAAATCAAACTTCGAGGAGGCTTTGGCAGAAGCTAAAAACAGAGGTGAATTGCTTTTTGTGGAGTGTTACTCTCCTACCTGCCCATACTGCTTGGCACTAGAGCCATTTTTCAAAGAGCCAGAAGTTGCAAAAAAATACAACAGCAATTTTATCAATTTCAAGCTAAACGTAACAGAAGCAGAACAAGTAAAATACTTAAACGAAAGAAACATTTGGCTGCCAAGTTTTCCTATGTTCCTCTATTTTGATGGCGACGGAAACCTAGTGCACCAATCCAGTGCAGACCCAAACATTGCTTCTATTAATGGTAATGCGGATGCTGCTTTAAATCCTGAAACTAGGGCTTCTAGTTTTGCTAAAAGGTTTAAAGATGGTGAGCGTTCTGTTGAGTTCTTGGCCAACTATGCATCTTTTGCAAGAGTAATTAAAGATACCACTGCCGGAATAAATGCTGCTAACGCACTTTATGAGGTTTATCCAAAAGATAAATTAAGTTCTGAAGAGAGCTGGGAGTTGACTAAAAAGGCGGTAGATGATTTAGACAATGGTTTTGCTCAACATTGGTTTAACCACGTGGATGAAGCTGCTGCTTTTGAAAAAGAAGAAGGCCACGCAGACAATCAAAACAATATTCTCGGAGGAATTTTACAAAGAACGCTTTACGGTCCAAAAGGAAAAGAATTTAGCATAGATGAGCTTAAAAAAGTGAGACTTTATATGGCTCGTATAAAAGCTAGTCAATATGCTGATAATACGCTTTGGGAATTTGAAACTAAGGCTAACATCAGAGAAGGAAACTTACCTCAAGCCTTAGCTGTAGGTAATAAAATGATTAACACATTTAAAGGCAATGGCTCGGCTTACGTTTATATCACCAGAGTTTTTACCGATAATTTCCCTGACAACTCTTATGTAAAATCTGCCAAAAGCTGGTTAGTAAGTGCACTGCCTACCATTACACAAGATAATGTTAGAGCAGAATACTATTATGAGTTAGCCAGACTAAATCAGAAAGATGGAGAAACAGAAAAAGCGAAACTAAACGCCAAAACTGCCGTAGATTTAGCTACAAAAATTGGTACTAAACTAGAGAAGTTTAACACCCTTTATGAAAGCATAAAGTAAGGTCAAACAAAGATTTAATGAGAAAGGGATGAACATGCTGTTTGTCCCTTTTTTGATTTAATTCCAGCACCTTTGAACATAAAATAGCCTAATGAATTAGTATCAAGTAGGCTAATATATTCCTGCAAAATCTTAAATCAATTTGTTGCTTTTTCTGGAAGATTGATTTCAAAACCTATTGACAAAATACCTACTAAAGGGTCAGGTCGCATGTTTTGTTGTATCTCAAAACTGTACTTCCCTTTGTAAGGAAATTTAACTTTTTTGTATTGAGCTGCTGCAATCCTATGGTCAAAAAGATCTCCAAGTCCGTCCCCCATCGGTTTGCCCGATTTTTGGTCAAAAAGAATAAGCTCTTCCATTCCAGACATTAAGACATTTCCCGCAGAGTCTTTTAAAGCACTCTTTAAGTAAATATTATAGAAAGGGTACTGAATTGCATTTCTTAAAAGATAATTGACATGATACTCTTTCGTATTATCATCAATCTCAAAATCAAAATTTTGCGTGTCGTCCACAGCCCATTGATAATCATCAAAATCTGCCAAGTCTTTATGAACCGAATTTGAATTACATCCATAAAGAAAAATAGCACAAATAAATACAAGACTAGCTCTTCTCATTACTCGGATTACTGTTGTTATTTCTATTCGGACGTTTTCTATTATTCCTTCTGTTATTCTTTTTTGGCCCCCCACTCTTGGCTTGTGCATTAGGAGCTTTTTCGGCATTCGGTTTAGCATCTCCAGTAGACGGTACTGCTTGCTTATTTCTAGCTTGTGGCGGTCTATTCCCTTTTGGTTTCCTTTCAGCAGGTGCTCCTTGTTTTGCTCTAGCTGGTGCTGGTCTATTACCACTCGGCTTCTTCTCAGCAGGTGCTCCTGGCTTCGCTTTGGCCTGAACAGGCTTATTACTATTTGGCCTATTATTCCCTTTATTCTGAGGTTTTCCTTTTCTGTTTGGACGTTTTTTATTGCCCGGCGTTTTGGCTGCCAACTTCTTATCCAACCTGTCTAACTCATTATTGATAGGCTCTTTATTACTCACCACATCAACTAATAACTTCAGGTCTTCCAAACTAACGGGTTTTTTACCCGCTTTATTCATTTCCATGATTTCTACCACTCTTGTAGTAGCAATAGGATACCAGTTGCTATCGTTTTTGTAGCCAAACCACATCAACCTTCTAAAAATGTCAGTTTTCTGAAGATATGCTTCTCCTTTTTCAGTAAAAAGAGGTTTTGTTACTTTCGGGATATCTTGAAGAGCATCCACATAAGTTTCAAGCTCATAATTAAGGCAGCATTTTAGCCTACCACACTGCCCTGAAAGTTTTGCAGGATTAAGTGATAAGTTTTGATACCTAGCAGCCGATGTAGAAATAGATTTAAAATCTGTAAGCCAGGTAGAGCAGCAAAGTTCTCTTCCGCATGAGCCAATTCCTCCAATTCTTGAGGCTTCTTGACGCATGCTAATTTGACGCATGTCTACCCTAATTCTAAACTCTGATGCAAGACCTTTTATCAGTTCTCTAAAGTCAACTCTATCTTCCGCAGAATAATAAAAAGTGGCTTTAGAGTTATCAGATTGAAACTCTACATCAGAAAGCTTCATTTTTAATTTAAACTCAGACACAAGCTCCCTTACTCTAAAGAGCGTAGGCATATCTCTATTAATGGCTTGCTGATGCTTTTCTAAATCTTGCTCGGTAGCTTTTCTGAGAATTTTAGTAAGCTCGTTATTATCTGAAATCCCTTTTTTAATAAGCTGTAATCTTACAAGCTCACCCTGTAAAGAAACAGTACCAATATGAAAACCTGTAGGCATTTGACATGCTACAAAATCACCCGTGTATAAATCTAGTTTTTTGGTATTTCTGAAGTATCCTTTTCTTCCGCCTTTAAATTTAACCTCCACCACATCATAACGCATGGAGCTAGGCAGGGCCATATCTGATAGCCAATCGAAAGTATTTAATTTGGTACAGCCTGTGCTGCACCCACCGCTACTACAGCCAGCGGTTTTATGATTAGTCTTCTCGTCGGTTGCGAGCGTTTTAACGCTACCGCACCCTCCGGAAGAGCATTGTCCACATCCCATATATATATAAATTCAAGGGCATAATGCCCGTTATTCAAAACCTCTGCCTTAATTCACTTTTCAAACCTCTCACGCAGAGTACATAAACCTTTAGATTCATTAACAGAATCCAAGTTTTATCAAAAATAATCTAATTATTATTCAAAGACAGTAAATCCTGCCCAATATCTTTCCTATAGTACTTACCAGTATATTTCACTTTTCGTGCCATGCTCTGTGATTTTCTTACTGCCGCAGCCATAGTTTTTGCCAAACCAGTGAAGGCCATTACTCGTCCTCCGTTGGTCACTATTTCTCCTTCAGCATGCTTAGTACCCGCATGAAAAACTAGCGTATCGGCACTGCTTTCAGGAATATCCATCTTATGTCCTTTTTTGTAGGCTTCAGGATATCCACCAGCTACCACTACAGATGTTACTGCAGATTTAGGTGTAGTTTTTAGTTTAATTTTATCCAACTTCCCTTCTGCTGCAGCTTTAAAAATTCTTACAACATCCGTCTGGATTCTTGGAAAAACCACCTGAGTTTCTGGGTCGCCCATTCTTACATTATACTCAATCACGTATGGCTCACCGCCATCATTCATTAAGCCAATAAATATAAAACCTACGTAATCTATTTCATCTTTTTGGATACCTGCTAAAGTTGGTTTGACCACCTTTTCTTCTACTTTTTCCATAAAAGCAGCATCTGCAAATGGCACTGGCGACACAGCACCCATACCACCCGTATTTAAACCAGTATCTCCTACGCCAATTCTTTTATAATCTTTGGCCTCTGGCAAAATCATATAATTTTTACCGTCGGTCAATACAAAAACAGAAAGCTCAATACCTTTCAAAAACTGCTCTATAACCACTTTAGAGCTAGCATCACCAAACTTGGCATCTACCAGCATCTCTTTCAAAGTAACCTTAGCTTCCGCGGTATCTTCCGTAATAATTACGCCTTTACCCGCAGCCAGACCATCTGCTTTTAAAACATAAGGGCCTGGATAAGAATCTAAATATGCAAAACCGTCTTCCAGTGTATCTTTTGTAAAAGTTTTAGAAGCAGCCGTAGGAACATTATGACGTAGCATAAAGTCTTTAGAAAAGTCTTTACTCCCTTCTAGCATAGCACCTTTAGCAGAAGGCCCTATTATCTTCACTTTTTTCAGTCGCTTATCCTGCTTAAAGAAATCTACAATTCCGACTACTAGCGGAGCTTCAGGTCCAACCACCACCATTTCAACTTCTTTCTCTAACACAAAACTTTTAATAGATTCAAAATCAAGAATTGAAATATCTACGTTTTCAGCTATTTCCGAAGTTCCTGCATTACCTGGTGCTACATAAAGTTTTTCACACCTGTTTGACTGAGCTATTTTCCATGCAAAAGTGTGCTCTCTTCCTCCTGAACCTAAAACTAGAATATTCATATAAAATTTCGCTTTCTTTTTAAAGATGACAAATGTCGTGAAGTTTTGGGGCTTGTGGAAATTAATTTGAATACATCGGCATATAGTAAAAGACGAGTGCCCAATAACATTTTTTAAAGTATATGACTAAAAACAGCCTTTTCTTCTCCCTTTTAACTTTGAATCATAATCGGAACTGTGTTTATTTGAAGAAAAAAACTAATGCAAAAGGCTTGTCTTGTTTTTGATGTTTTACGTCATGTTTTAAACGTGACTGTCTTTGACCAAAAACTGAATGTTCTTTTTCATTCAAGCACGCCTAAACAACTTATTACTTCTAAAAACGAAGGTCGAGTTGAAGATTTAAACAGCATTAAGGCATGGATTGACAGCAATATCAAAATTCACAAAGGTTCTGACAAATACGAGATTGCAGCCATAAATTTCACTTCATATGTAGGCGGTATAGCTCACTTAGACGCCAATAACGAGTTGGTTCTTCCTATCTGGGATATTGACCGAAGGTTTAATTACGCTACAAGGAGTACCATTGAGAAAACCTTAGAAAAAAATAATCTTAAAAAGGAAGAAGCTCAAATTACTAACAATAGCTTTGAAACAGCTGCTCTTCAGCTACTCTATTTTAAGAATACCAAACCTGAACTATTTGAGAAAATAACTAAAAGCGTTTCTATTGCTCAGTATTTTCAAGCTCAGTTTACCAAAGAATACTTTCATGATTATTCTATAGTAGCTTGTCATTCTGGAGCTTGGGATTTTTCAAAAAAAGACTATTTAAAGTGGATTGACACTGAAAAGTTAAACGCCTTTAAACTTCCTGTAAAACGTTCATCTGAATTTATCGAAGTAGATAAGCTTGCCATTGGTCCAGGCATGTATTACAAAGTGGCGGAAACATTACCTTTTCTAAAAACCGTTAAAGAACGCTTCGTTTTGCTAAGCACGGGTGCATGGACTATTTGCATAAATCCTTTTAACCACTCAAAAGCTACTGATAATGACCTAGCAAATAACTGCTTCAATATTTTAAACCAGGAGGGTAAAAGAATAAAAATGGCTCGCCTCTTTAGCGGGAACGAGCATACTAGGCAAATTGAACACCTTGCCACCCATTTCAACTTGGCTCCCAAGCATTGTTTAAAAATTGACTTTGATGCCAACATAGTAAGACGTTTAAGAAAAAACACCAGCCAAGTGGTACCTGATAATACAGAGCTGGGCAATATGCTGGATAGTCCATTTATGGAACGAAACCTAAATAATTTCGCAAGTATTGAGGAAGCATACCACCAGTTTATTATGGATTTAGTAGCTCAGCAGGTGGCTTCCATCAAGTTGACTATTGAGCATCGCCCTATTATTGAAAAAATATTTGTAGAAGGTGGACTAGCCAAAAACAGCATTTTCATGGAGCTTCTTTCTGAAGCATTTCATGACAAAAAAGTTTATAAAGTTGGTTTTGAGGATACCGCAGCCATGGGAGCCGCCTTAGTTATTGGCGAAGCTTGGGGTGCAGAAAAACCAGCCGAAGAATTATTAGAATTAGAATTAATAGAATAGTAGATGAAGCAAATTGCTCTTGTTTTAACATTTTTAAGTGTTGTCATAACCTCTTGTCAAGAATCCGCCACTCCCCCTGAAGCTTATGGAGTCCTTCCTTCGGAACGTCAATTAGCTTGGCACGAAATGGAAACTTATGCCTTGGTTCATTTTACGCCTACCACTTTTGAAAACAAAGAATGGGGCTATGGTGATGCCGACCCTTCTGTTTTCAATCCTTCAAATTTTGACCCAAACCAAATAGTTAATGCCGCAAAAGCAGGAGGACTAAAAGGCTTGATACTGGTAGCTAAGCATCATGACGGTTTTGCATTATGGCCTACCAAGTCTACCGAATACAATATCACAAAAAGCCCATGGAAAGATGGCGAAGGTGATATGGTTAAGGAGTTTCAAGAAGCTTGTGAAAGAGCTGGTCTTAAATTTGGCGTTTACTGCTCACCGTGGGACAGAAACAGTGAGTTTTATGGAACACCAAAGTATCTGGAAATCTACAGAACGCAACTAAAGGAGCTATATAGTAATTACGGTGAGTTTTTTATGAGTTGGCATGACGGAGCCAATGGTGGCGATGGCTATTATGGTGGAGCCAATGAAGCTCGAAAAATAGATAACACTACCTATTACGACTGGACAAACACATGGGAAGGCATAACTAGAAAATTACAGCCTACGGCTAACATATTTAGTGATATTGGTTTAGATGTAAGGTGGGTAGGTGGAGAGCATGGCTATGCTGCCGAAACCCATTGGGCTACTTTTTCGCCAGAAGCCAACACAGGCACTGTGCCCGTTCCAGGAAATGTGAATACGCTAGTAAGTAGCACTGGAACTAGAAATGGTAAGTACTGGATGCCTGCAGAGTGCGATGTGCCGCTTAGACCAGGATGGTTTTATCACCCTGAAGAAGATGGAAAAGAAAAAGACTCTGAAGCTCTTTTTGACCTATACTTAAAAAGTGTAGGACGTGGTGCTGGGCTTGACCTAGGTTTAGCTCCAACCCCAGAAGGAATCCTTCACAATAATGATGTAGAAATTCTTACGAAATTTGGAACAAAACTGAGTGAAACCTTCCGTGAGAATTATATTTCGGGGGCTACTTTAAAAGCCAGTAATGTTAGAGGAACTGCTTTTGGAGAAGAGTTTTTGATAGATGACGACAGGTACTCTTACTGGGCTACGGATGATGAGGTTACAAATGCTTCTCTGGAAATTGAGCTATCAAAACCTGCGAATTTTGATTTAATTAGAATTCGTGAAAACATAAAACTTGGTCAACGAATTGACAAAGCTACTGTAGAAGTATTTGTGAATGATGCATGGGAGATAGTAGGCGAAGTTAACAGCATAGGAGCTACTCGATTAATAAAACTTGACACTCCAGTAGAAAGCGATAAAATCAGAATTACGTTTAACGCACCCGTAGCTATTTGCATTAGTGATATTGGAATATTTAAGATTAAATGAATTTAAAGGACGTTTTAGCAGCTTGGGGCTTAAATGCTTCCAATTTTAAAGAACAAAAGATTGGCTCTGGACATATTCATCAAACCCTAAAACTAGAGGGTGATGACGCTTATGTAATCCAACAATTAAACACCGCAGTTTTCAAAGACCCAGAACTCATTGAGAAAAATATTGGACTGGTTAGAGAACATTTGGCTAAACAGAATCCTGAGTATCTATTTCTAGCTTCTATTCCGACCTTAGAAAACAAAAACGTCTTTTTTGATGGCAGCCATTACTGGCGTCTGACAAAGTTTGTAGCCAATTCTACCACCATTGACATTGTAGAAAATCCTGAAGCCGCTCATGAAGCAGCTAAGGCTTTTGGTGAGCTAGGGAAACATCTTGATGGCATTTCGATTGAAAATTTTGAAGAAAGTATTGTCAATTTTCACAATTTAAATTTCCGTTTTGAGGAATTTAAAACTGCCTTAGAAAACGGACTAGAAGACAGAAAAAAACATGCCGCCGCTATTATAGACTTTTACTTCGCCAATGACAGCATCGTTGACGTTTATAATGAACTTGTAAATCAAAATACGCTGCCAAAACGAGTGCAGCATCACGACACCAAAATCAACAATGTACTGCTAGACAAAACAAACTTTAAGGCCTTAGCTATATGTGATTTGGACACCTTAATGCCTGGTTATTTCATTTCGGATTTGGGAGACATGGTGCGAACCTACACCTCTGCCGAAAATGAAGACAGCACAAACTGGGATGAAGTAAAACTTAGGCCTGCATATTACGAGGCTTTGATTAAAGGCTATTTATCGGAAATGGAGACTGTTTTAAGTCCATCCGAAAAAGCCAATTTACATTACGCAGGGCAATTTATGATTTACATGCAGGGCTTGCGTTTTTTGAGCGACTACCTGCAAGGCGACACGTATTACCCTGTCAAATACGACCTTCATAATTTTGACCGAGCAAAAAATCAAATGATTCTTTTAGAAAGCCTTCAGCAATATCTTGCGTCGAAAGGTTTAAGCTAATTGGGCTTTACATATTTGTCACGATTTTAGCTTTTTATCGCCAAAATCCCACCAAATGAAACTAATCTAAAACAAGAATAGCGACGGGCTTTACCCATCGCTACCAATATTATACCCTACTAGGCATTATTTATATAAATTTCTTAAGCTAAATCAAGCACAATTTCTTCGCCTATTTCAGTCAACAGAGACTTAGCGTTTTCAATGGCTTCGCTTTTTGATACTTTATCATTTACAAGGGAGAAAACCTTTTTCAATCCTAAGGCTTCGGATTCCTTTTCAGAAAGCTCATTTATGCCACAGACGGCTATTACAGGAGATTTTGTTTTTTTACATATTCCAGCTATTAACTTTCCGGAAAGTGTTTGATGGTCTAATTTCCCTTCGCCGGTTATTACCAAATCAACATCCGTCAGTTTTTCATCAAAGCCTATGATATCCATTATGGTCTCTGTTCCTGGAAGAATCTCAGCATCAAAGAAAGCCGACATTCCTGCTCCTACACCACCTGCGGCTCCTCCACCAGCTAATTGACTTACATCTTTGCCTAAATCTCTTTTAATAATTTCTGACAGGTTGCGTAGTCCATTGTCTAGTCTTTCTATAGTAGCTTCATCTGCACCCTTTTGAGCAGCAAAAATATGTGCGGCACCATTTGGGCCATAAAGCGGATTATTAACATCCACTACTATTTTGAGTTTGAAGTCTAATTTCTCTTCTGGCGGAACAATCTTCTTAATCTGAGACAAACCTTCGCCAATGGTCAAAACCGACTCGCCAGCCTCATCTAAAAACTTATAGCCCAAAGTTTGAGCCATGCCTATTCCTCCATCATTTGTGGCTGTGCCACCTACAAAAAGATAAACTTCATCCACTCCGTTTTTAACGGCATGCTTTATTTGCTGCCCTGTACCGTAAGACGTGGTAAACTCAGGGTTTCTTTGCGATTCCTTTATTAAATGCAGTCCACTAGCCGCTGCCATCTCTATATATGCAGTCTTACCTTTTTTCAAATAAGAAGCCGTGGTGGTACGCCAAAATGGGTCTTTAACAAATTGTTTTATTTCCTCCCCTTGTAAAGACTCGTTAATAGCCGTTAAGGAACCTTCGCCGCCATCGGCTACAGAAACAACCTCCACATTTATTTCTTGATTTTTATTTAGGATCCCAGCCTTTAAGGCTTCACCTACTTCTTTTGAGCTTAAACTTCCTTTAAAGGAATCGGAGGAAATGAGTATTTTCATAGTATTAATTGTTCGGGCAAAGAACAGCAATGAATTAGTGAAAAGTTCAGTTCTGTCTACTTTGTCAACTAGAATCAGCTAGCAAGCTTGTGAAAGGCAACTTATTAGGTTTAAATTGCTTCCATTAATAAAAAACCCTATTACGAAATGAGAAAAAACTTCCTAACCCTTTGCCTTGCCCTCTTCACTTTGGGTGCCTTTGCTCAAAATGAATTTTATGAACTTAGAGTTTACTCTATGAAACGTGGTGGGCCAGCTTCTGGACTCCATAATTACCTTGAAAAAGCATTAATGCCTGCTTTAAACAGAGAGGGTGTAAAAAACATTGGCGTTTTTGAAGAATACGGCATGAGCCAGCCAGCCAAATTTTATCTTTTAATTCCTTATGCTAGCATGAGCTCATATGAGACTATTCATGCCAAATTAAAAACAGACAAAGCCTTCATTAAAGACTCCAAAGAGTACAACCAACTTTCGCAAGAAGCTTTTCCTTATGGCAGAGTTGAAGTATCTCACTTTAGAGCTTTTGACGGCATACCTAAGCTGATAAAGCCTGCTAGCGGTTCTATGCTTTTTGAATTAAGAACCTACGAAAGCTACAGCGAAGATGCCGCCAGAAGAAAAAGAAAAATGTTTAACGAGGGCGAAATAGAGATTTTTGAAAAGACAGGCTTACATTCTGTTTTCTTTGGAGAGAAACTAGCCGGTCCACAAATGCCAGCTTTAACTTATATGTTGGCGTTTAAAGACATGGAAGAGCGTGATGCCAATTGGGCAAAATTTGTCTCTCATCCAGACTGGAAGACTATCTCTAGTTTAGACGAATACGCTAACTCAGTTTCTGATATCAAAAGAACATTTTTAAAGCCTTTGGGTTATTCGCAGTTGTAAAACTTTCAAGCAAAGCCTTTAAAACCAAAAACGCCAATCAACATTTCTGCTGATTGGCGTTTTTTATAGCTCAAATATTAAGAGATTATTTCGCTCCCGGAGGGCAATTCTCTTTCAAAAACTTGGTAAACATGGTTCTTAAATGAAGTGAAGTCCCTTCGCCTTCTCTAATGCTATGTGTACGGTTTGGGTATTCAAAAAACTGAAATTGCTTATTATACTTCACCATTTCGTTAATTAGCATTTCGGCATTTTGATAATGCACATTATCATCACCACTTCCATGAATGTAAAGTAAGTTTCCTTTAAAACCCTGAACATGATTTATTGGAGAACCTTCCACAAAACCAGCTAAATCTTCCGGCGGAACACCCATATAACGCTCTTGATAAATATTGTCATACGTCAGTTGGTTTCCTACGGCTGCTACCGCAATACCCGTTTGATAAATATCTGGGTATTTGAAAAGTAAATTTAGCGTAGTACTTCCACCACCAGACCAACCATGAACTGCAATTCTTTCTGAGTCAATAAAATCATATTTTTTCATCAATTCCTGAGCAGCTTCTGCTTGGTCTTTGATATTAATAATCCCAATGTTTTTATAAATAGCTTTTCTCCACGCACTTCCTTTTGGAGCAGGAGAACCTCTTCCGTCTACCGATATATAGATGTATTCGTCATCTGCCATGTTT
Organism: Arcticibacterium sp. GJ41-1; assembly: GCF_055808875.1. NCBI lineage: Bacteria > Pseudomonadati > Bacteroidota > Cytophagia > Cytophagales > Leadbetterellaceae > Arcticibacterium > Arcticibacterium sp. GJ41-1. The sequence continues at coordinate 5,078,133 of NZ_CM147888.1, forward strand.
CCTGCATATAAACGATTTTTACCAGCTGCGTAATTATCTAAAGCTGTTTGGCTAGCAGGTTCAGCGTAGACATAAAAAACAGTTGGGTATTTTTTAGCTGGGTCAAAGTTTGTTGGTAAAGCCATCCAACCTTGAATATTAACACCACTTGCCGTTTCTACTTCTACAAACCTGATATTAGATGCCGCTTTTTTAGCTGGGTCTATTTTGCTATTTACCCCGTTGGCTTCATCCAGTGCTTTATGGTCTGGAAGCGTTACCCATTCCCTTACAGGATTAGTATAATGATTATGAAATAGGTGGCTTGCAAACTTGCCATTGGCAGACAATTGGTAAGAGTTCGTTCCCTCTTGGTTCATTGGCGTAATACGCTCCGCCTTACCTTTTGTTCCTACCGAAACTCTATAAAGGTATCTTTGCATAGCATTATCTGGAGACGCCGTAAAGTACACATAATCCGTATTTTCATCATACATCAGTGGGTCTATTACATCATAATCGCCATCGGTAACTAAGCTAACATTCTTACCATCTCTTGATATTTTGTATAAGTGATTCCAGCCATCTTTTTCAGACACCCAAAGAAACTCTCTTCCGTCATTTATCCACTCCCATCCTGCAGGGTTATCATCATGCCAAATGGTACGAACATCTACCCAAGCATCGTCTGTTTCTTCAAAAATAGTTTTGGCTTCACCAGTTTTCACATTAGCATACATAATTTTAGATACTTGCTGCTTTCTATCTAACTGCTGCACCATAATTTCATCAGAGCTTCCAGCCCACTCCATTCTTGGGATATAGTGTTGTTTGCTATCACCAGGGATATTCATCCATTTAGTTTTTCCTTTTTTAACATCCATCACACCTATTCTACATGCAGATGGGTCTTCGCCTACTTTCGGATATTCTATCGGAATTACTTTAGAATAAATATCATCGGTATTATTAATCATGTTGAAGTCTTTGATACCCGATGCATCCAATTGCCAATAAGCAATCTTTTTACTGTCTGGACTCCATCTAAAACCGTCATAACAGCTTAATTCTTCTTCATAAGCCCAGTCAAATGTTCCATTGATAAGTTTTGGTTTGCCATCAGTTTTGGTCAATTGCTTTATTTTCCCTGAGGCTATATCTTCCACATAAATATTCCTGTGGCTCACATAAGCTGCTTTTTGACCGTCAGGAGAAATTTTGGCAAACATTAAAGTTGCCTCTGGCAAAGTTTTACCCAATTGCTTTAGCTCATTGCTTTGCAAATTCAAAATCCAATAATCTCCTCTGGTTTCATATCGCCAAACTTTTTTGGAATTCGTGAATATTAAAAGTTGACTTTGGTCTGGAGTAAAAACAAAATTTTTCAATTCTAGCGGCTCAGATTGACCTTTAGGTATAAATCGGTCTGCAGCTATCACTGGCGTGTATTCTTGGGTTTTGAGGTCAAACTTCACTATAGCTCCCTCATTCTCTAAGTAATAAGCGTCGCCCTCTGGAGTCCACTTAGTGCCACTTCCTGGCTGAGCGTAAAGTGCTAAATTACAAAATGTTAAAAATAGAAAAAGTCCTAAAAACTTGGCTTTCATAGATGTTACGTTGATAAGTTAATGGCACAAAACTAATAAAATAAGGCTCAATTCTGATGTCTTATTGATTGCCACCGAAACAATTGGTTTGTAATTTAATCAGAATAACTATTTTTGGGGTCATAACAGAACCACCTTACAAGGAAACCTAACAATGCGAATAGCAGTTTTAAAAGAAACAAAAGACTACGAAAACAGAGTAGCTCTTACACCCGATGTTGTAAAATCTCTAGTAAAAAAGGGCTTTGACGTATGCGTTGAAACAGGCTCTGGATTAAAATCTTCCTTTTCTGACCAAGGGTATATAGATGCAGGTGCAAGTATTGCAAAAAATACAAAAGAAGCCTGTCAATCTGATATCATCTTAAAGGTTAACTCCTTTACGGTAGAAGAGGTAAGCATGTTCCCAGACGCTTCGGTATGCATGTCGTTTATGTATGCTTACACCATTCCTGAAGTTTTAGAAGTGATGAAAAAGAAAAACATCTCTTCTTTCTCCATGGATGCGGTACCACGTATTTCTAGAGCCCAAAAAATGGATGCCTTGAGCTCTCAAGCCAACCTTGCTGGATACAAAACGGTGCTTCTTGGAGCCAATGCTCTAGGAAAAATTTTCCCATTAATGATGACCGCGGCAGGAACCATTACTCCTTCTAAAGTACTAATATTTGGAGCAGGAGTAGCGGGCTTACAGGCCATAGCTACCGCCAAAAGATTAGGTGCTGTGGTAGAGGTCACCGACGTACGTCCAGAAACCAAAGAGCAAGTAGAGTCTCTTGGTGGCCGATTCTTAACCGTAGAAGGTGTAGAAGGCGTCAAGGTAGAAGGAGGATACGCTAAAGAAGTATCTGCAGAGTTTTTACAAAAACAAAAGGAGCTTATTCAAGAAAAAATCAAAGACGCCGATATCGTGATTACCACGGCATTGGTGATTGGTAAAAAAGCTCCGGTTTTGGTTACAGAAGACATGGTAAAATCTATGAAAACGGGGGCCGTTATAGTAGATATGGCTGTGGAGTCTGGCGGAAACTGTGAAATAGCCGAAATGAATAAAACTGTAGTAAAACACGGCGTTACCATTATAGGTGAATCTAATTTGCCATCGCTTCTTCCTATTAATGCTAGTCAGCTTTATGCTACTAACATCAGTACTCTATTGCTACACTTAGCAGACAAAGATGCTTTCAAATGGGAAATGGAAGAAGAAATAACCAAAGGCTCTCTTATCACGCATAAAGGTGAGATAGTCCATGGGTTTACAAAACAAATTTTAGGAATTTAAGGTGTCTGATGTTAGGTACTGTTGGTTCTAAAAACAACATCTAACATCCCGCATCTGTCAAAAAATAATTATCATGACAACAGAATCGCTAATCATACTTTTTTACATTTTGGTTTTGGCCAGCTACTTGGGTTTTGAGTTAATCACCAAAGTACCGCCAACACTTCATACGCCGCTAATGTCAGGGTCAAATGCTATTTCAGGTATTACCATGGTAGGAGCTATTTTGGCCTGTAACGAATTAGGCTATGGCACATTCAGCAAATGGCTGGGCATGCTCGCCTTAGTATTAGCCACCATTAACGTGGTAGGTGGATACACCGTAACCGACAGGATGCTTAAAATGTTTAAAAAGAAAAAATGAGGTTAATGGTTTAAGGTAAAACTTAAAACCAAACGAAAAAGAATAGATAATGAATACATATATACAAATCGCTTACCTGATAGCCTCTATACTCTTTATAATAGGCATCAAGAAAATGGGTAAAACGAAAGAAGCCCGTTCAGGAAATCAATTATCTTCACTAGGAATGCTGATAGCTGTACTGGCTACGGTAGTTCAAGTAGAAGCCGTCTCTTTAGTAGAAATTTTAATTTGTGTGGTAATAGGTTCTGCTATTGGCTTGTTCATAGCCTTCAAAGTAGAAATGACCCAAATGCCAGAAATGGTAGCCCTTTTTAATGGTTTTGGTGGACTTGGTTCATTGGCCGTGGCTTTATCATTTTACTGGTTAAACTCTCAAGAGTTAAATGCAAATATTGACGCAATTACCAGTACCAGTACCGCTTTAAGTATTTTTATTGGTGGTCTTACTTTCACAGGTTCCATCATTGCCTTTTTAAAGCTTAACGGAAAAATTTCTGGTAAGCCAATCACATTTGGCGGTCAGCATTTACTCAATCTTATTTTACTGCTTCTAGCTATTGCGGCATCTGTTTTTGCTATTATCAATCAAGCAGACACTACTTATGTTATTGCTTTGGTGGCCTTATCATTGCTTTTAGGTATTTTGACTGTATTGCCTATTGGAGGAGCAGATATGCCAGTAGTAATTTCATTGCTCAACTCTTATTCTGGAATGGCCGCCTGTGCTACAGGTTTTGTTTTAAATAACAATGTCCTTATAGTTTCGGGTGCTTTAGTAGGTGCTTCAGGAATCATCTTGACCCAAATCATGTGTAAAGCCATGAACAGGTCACTTGTCAATGTATTGTTAGGTGGGTTTGGTCAAACAGTAAGTGCCGACGGTGGCGATGCTGACGAAATTCAAGTAAAAGAAGTAGGTGTAGAAGAAGCGGCTATGCTTTTTGATTCTGCGTCTTCTGTAATTGTAGTTCCGGGTTATGGTATGGCTGTAGCACAAGCTCAGCACGTTATTCGTGAATTAGCGGAGCAGTGCGAAAAAAGAAATATCGAATTCCGATTTGCTATTCACCCAGTGGCTGGTCGTATGCCAGGTCACATGAACGTACTTTTGGCTGAAGCCAATATCTCTTATGACAAGCTTATTGAAATGGACGAAATCAACGGTGATTTCCAAAACACAGACTTAGTATTTGTGGTTGGAGCCAATGACGTTGTTAATCCTGCGGCAAGAGAAAATCCTCAAAGTCCTATTTACGGTATGCCAATCTTAGATGCCGATAAGGCAAGAACGGTTATTGTAAGTAAGAGAAGTATGGGTAAAGGTTATGCTGGGGTTCAAAACGAACTATTTGGTTATGACAACTGCCTAATGCTCTTTGGTGACGCTAAATCAACTATTGGTAAGTTGGTTGGTGAAATGAAAGAGATGTAAAAACAAATTCAATGTCTTGATTTAAAGGTTACAACATACAATAGAAGTTTTAGCTAACTTTGTGTGTCAAACTTTTAAATCAAGACAAATGAAAATAGCCCTTATTCTTATCGCTTTGGTGCTCATCGGCCTGCTTGCCATGAACTTCACCACCATCAAAAATTTATTATCCAACAAAAAAGAAGTGGCTACCCTACCAGAAGATGTAGAAGTTTTAGGCTCTTTTTATGACTTTAAAATGAAGTCATTGACTGGTCAAGAGATTGATTTGTCACAATACAAAGGGAAAAAAGTTGTGGTCATGAATGTTGCATCTAAATGTGGCTACACGCCTCAATATGCCGACTGGCAAAAATTCCATGAAGAACATGGAAAAGACATTATAGTGCTAGGCTTTCCTGCCAATAACTTTGGAGCACAGGAGTCAGGTTCAAATGAAGAAATTGCCTCTTTCTGCCAATTAAACTACGGAGTTAATTTCCAAATGTTTGAAAAGATAGATGTGATTGGTGAAAACCAACACCCACTTTTTCAATGGTTGAGCAAAAAAGATTTAAACGGCTGGAATGATAAAGCTCCAACTTGGAACTTCTGTAAATATGTGATTAACGAAGAGGGTAAAGTAACACATTTCTTTGCTTCTAAGATAAAACCAGAAGACGCAGAATTTAAAGCTGCTGTTGGACTTTAGTAATTATTTAAACCTAACTCCTCTGATATATCTCGACGAAGTTTCGACAAAGCTTCGTTTCCTAAATCTTCCTCTGATATTGGGCTGTTATAAACTATGCTCTTCAGTTCGCTTAAACTTGAAAAAAGCGTTCCTTCAAATTGATGGTAAAGATTAGAAATGTAAGAATCAGAATACATTATTTCCTTTTTAATTAGCTCAGAAACAACACTTTTGTGGCCTTCATATACCTGTTCTAGAGCAAGATCACCTATATTATTTAGGATTTTAGAATTACTAGTTTTAGTAAATTTAATTTCAAATGCATCGGTTTTACCAAAATAAAAGTCAGAGCCAAATCCTTTGTTGATTTTAAGAGAGAATCTGCATTCATCTCCAAACCCTGAATCATATGGATTGATATGACTAAAAAATTGCCAATCCAAGGACCCTTTAAAGCTTGAGTTACAAATATTGCAGCATGGGATTAGATTATAGAGAGATAACGAGAGGTACGGATATGTATTCTTATTATAGAAATGATCAAAAATAGGCCTAGTTTTCTTAGGATTGCCGGTTTTATTAATTGTAAATGTATACTGACGATTACAATAAGGACAAACATTTACATGAAGATTTTCTGCTAGACTGTACGCATTATATAGCCTTGAACGCGAAAAAGATTCATAGTTAAAAACTTTTTTTAAGTTTAATTTATCCTCAGAATTAAGCTTCCCCTCTAGATAATCAACTATTTGACTTAGCGTTTCGGGATCCCCAACTAAGATTTCCCTCAAAGAGTATTTCTGCAAAATTACTTGTTTAACTTTAAGATACTTATCAAGCCTATTAGACACAATGGTAAATAGACCTTTTATATGGTCACTTTCCAATAAGTTCAAGTCAGGACTCTTTATTTTTATCATTTTGACCAGATTTTAACATAGCAATTTCCCTCTCTACCTTGGCCTTAAAACCTTCCAAAGCTAAAATTCTATCATTTACTTTCAAATTTATTTTCTCTTGATAGAGCTCCATTATTTTTTTTCGTAGAATTGGTTCTCCCACCATGGGAATGATAATTTGAATTTCTCGTTTTCGCTGTTCCGATAGAATATCATCGGGAGAAATAAGGTCATCAATAATTTGGTCTATCACCTTTTTTGCGAAATCTCCCATTAAACCATCCCTCATGAAAAACCCATCATACAGTAAGCTATGAATATTCGCACCAAAGGTCATTCGTTTATCCTGAAGAGGATTTCTAATGACAACACTTTGATTATTGTTATCCCTTTGTAAAAATATAATATTGTTATTTGGTATGTCTGATAAAAGAAAAGGGGAATGTGTAGTTAAGATAAATTGAAATGAAGAAATATTAAAGTCTTCGAATGACAGTGGTGTATTTTCTATGATTGTGCTTATAAATTGTTTTTGCCAGTTTGGATGCATGCCAATTTCTCCTTCATCTATTAAAAATATGAGATGATTTATAGGGCCTTTAACATGACCTGGACCTTGGACTTCTTGTCTGTACTTTATAGTATTTCTTAAAGAATGAAATCTTGAGAATATCCTAAAAAGAGACAATTCCCCAGAACTCAAACCACGCCAACTAAAAGAGATAAAGGGTCTACTATTGTGAACAAAATTTGAAGGCATTTGAATTTGTTTATAATTCTGCAATAAACCCTTATAGAGCTGATCATAATACTTATTTGAAGAAATGTCAATTTTCACTTCAATAGCTTTACCGTGACCTCCCTCCAAATCGTGATAGAGATATGAATGCTCTGGAATGGAAACCTGAACAATCTCTAATTCTAATAAATCTTCAAAATCACTAACGAGTTTGGTAGCATAGATAGACCATGCATCTATCTGTATTTCATATTTATTTCCTTGATAGTTATCGTCTTCTAAAATCCATTTTCCTAAAAAGAATTCAAACCAATTATCAATAGGTTCATTTTCCCACCTATCTCCGAAGCTAAACCATTGAATGGGTCCACTTGAACTAATATTGGGAGCGGAAAAGGAATTCACAAAACAAAGAATAATGTTCCACTTGAAAAGAAACTTGGCATACTCCTTTGGGTTAATCAATAATTCTAACTGGCCATTCAACTTCGACCTTTCAAACTTATTTGATAAATGCTTAGAAAGAAAAACATCTAAAATATGATAACTAGAGGAGTCTCCATACATACTTTGATCTTTTGAAAGCTCCTTCAAATAGAATAACTCATTATATATATTTAACTCTAGTGATAAAGTTTCAGGAAGCTTAAATTTTAACTTTTGATAGTTATTCTCTTTAAAAACAAAATCCAATTGGTCAAAAATTTCGGACAAATATTGCTCAAGATTATTGGCAATAGGAGAACTTGCATTTCGAAGGTTTCCAGAATTAAATTCACCTGCAATATGCTTAATTCCGTAAATTAAAGAATTAGTAGATATGTCAATTTCACTTCCATATGGCAGCAGAATTGACTTTGGGCTCTCAAAAGAAAAATCCAAAAAATTGGAATATTTTACAAATAATGTGTCATGCTGTTTGAGTTCAGTTCTCTTCTTTAATTTATAAGGAGACTTTGGCGATAAAGCGATATTATTCAACAAGTCTACCTCATTACAAATAAGCAAAAAAATGTCTTTAACTTTGAAAATCACGAATGTTGCTTCACTAACATTAAGCAGGCTAGATTTACCGCTACCATTTTCTCCCACTATTACAGATAGGTTCGATATCTTATTACCGAAAAGAAATGGTAAATGAGATTTGTTTTTAGAGGCTAAAATAAACTTTGATTGGGGATCATAACCTATCTCATATTCTGTGCTCAAGTTTACGCCCTGGTTCTTTAAACATCTATAATTTTCAAACCAAACAAAAACTAATTCCATAATTTCGAATAAAAGGAAATTGAAGATAATAATGATTAAAATTGAAGATACGGAATCGCATAGTATTTTTGCCTGAAAAACAGCTAATATGAATAAATGGATTTCTGCCGCTAGGCCACGAACGCTTCCTTTAGCTCTTTCATGTATACTAATGGGTAGCTTTTTAGCTGCCTATGCTGGTGCGTTTGATTGGATAATTTTCGGATTAGCCTGTCTAACGACTATTTTGCTTCAAGTACTTTCAAATTTTGCCAACGACTATGGCGACACGCAAAACGGTGCAGACTCTTCTGAAAGAGTTGGACCAAGCAGAGCTGTCCAAACTGGTGAAATAACATCGACAAGTATGTTTAAAGCAATTGTGGTTTTCGGAATACTCTCTTTAGCTTCTGGAACCGCCTTGCTATACTATTCTTTCAAATCAGCCGACTCTTCCTTATTCTTTGGCTTTTTAGGACTTGGTTTATTATGCATTTTAGCGGCCTATACATACACAGCAGGTAAAAAACCTTACGGCTATGCTGGTCTTGGTGACATTTCTGTATTGCTATTTTTCGGCTTAGTAGGTGTGTTGGGAAGCAATTTCCTTTTCACAAAATCATTTGACATTTACAACATTCTTCCAGCTCTAAGCTGTGGTCTTTTAGCCACTGGTGTTTTGAATTTAAATAACATTAGAGATATCAAATCTGACATTGCCGCCGGCAAAATGACAATTCCCGCACGAATGGGGAGAGAGAAAGGACTTATTTATCATACTTTTTTACTGGCTCTAGCGGTCATTCTTATTGTCGCTTTTGTAATACTAAAAGGAGACATTTCCTTTTGGTTTTTGATTAGCTTTCCTCTTTTTGCGTTTAATGTTATCCGTGCCCACAAACTTCCAAATCCCGATCCACTTTTAAAGCAATTGGCACTTTCAACCCTGTTTTTTGTTCTATTATTCGGGGTTTCGGTACTATTTTAACCAATTTTTAAGATTTCATACCACTTTTATCTTTTTGAAATCTTAATTTTGACATATACCTTTTCTAATAAAAAAATGAAATTAAGATTACTACCTTTCCTACTTCTCATTGTATCTATCTCTTATGGTCAGCAAACCGCTGCTGATTATTTTGAGCAAGGCGTTAACAAAACCAAAGTTGGAAACTTTACTGGAGCACTTTCAGACTTCAGCAGAGCCATTTCAATGAACCCTGAAAACTCTCAGAGTTATTATAACCGTGGCTTAGCAAAACAAGCTTTAAAAGACCACCGTGGAGCCATACAAGATTTTGATAAAGCGGCGAGCCTCAACCCTCGTGAGCCTATGGCTTACCTTTATAGAGGTATTAGCAAAACAGAACAAGGCGAGCCAAGAGCTGCCGTTCAAGATTTCAATAGATGTATTGAATTAAACGCTGAAGATTCTTACGCTTACCTTCAAAGAGGCTTTACCCTTAGCAAGTTAGACGAATATAGAAGTGCTATTTCCGACTTCAATAGAGTTATTGAACTTAACAGTGATAAGAGTAGCATGTACCAAGCTTTCTTTTCAAGAGGTTTATGTAAATCTAAACTAGGTGATTTCAAAGGCAGTATTTCGGATTACTCTAAGTCTATTGATATCAACCCTAAGCGTTCTCAAACTTTTGCCGAAAGGGGGTTTGCCAATGTGCAAGTTGGAGAATTTGCTCAGGCCGTTTCTGATTATAACGAAGCTTTAGATTTAAACCCACAAGATGCTGATGCGTTTTATTTCAGAGGTTTTGCAAAAGCTAAATCCGGAGATTATACTGGTGCGAAAACTGATTTTGATGCTTCACTAAGATTAGAGCCAACCAATATTAAAGCTTTATACGGTAGAGGGTTTGCTTACACCAAACTTAATAATCAAAGAGCTGCTATTCAAGATTTAACGAAAGCAATAGAATATAACAATCCAGGTTTAGAATCTAAGTTTGAGTATTCGCCTAACATGCCAGAAAAGAAATTGGCATCATTAAGAAATGCAGTTACGGACGAAATAGAAATTAGCACATTTTCAGAGAATAGGTCTGACGCATATTACTTAAGAGGCATTGCGGAGTTTAAAAGTGGACATAGTAAAGATGCTTTATCTAATCTTAGCACTGCTATCGATTTAAATCCGACCATGGCTCCTGCTCACTTTGCTCGTGGTTTGGTTCGCTCTGCAGAAGGTTTACAGCGTGAAGCCATCATTGATTTAACTAATGCTATCGACCTCAACGAATTCTATAAAGAGGCTTATTACGTTAGAGGCTTAATAGAGCATGCTCTTGGCTACTCCGACAAAGGTTGCTTTGACCTTAGTAAATCAGGCGAACTAGGATATGTGAAAGCGTATGAAGTTATTAAGTATTACTGCAATTAATATACATAAAGATGAAGAAAGTATTTTTAGTTTTTGGCCTATTAATTTTAGGTCTATCCGCACAAAGCCAATCTCTTGATGGCATGTTAGACAATGTTTTGTCATTACAAAAATCAGGAGACAAAAAAGGACTTAGCTCTGCTATTAGTCAGTTAAGCTCAGGTATAGAAACTGAAGCAAATGACACAGGTGGCGATTTTAAAGCTGGGCTTTTGAGCCAAGCTGCTAACTTAAGCAAGTTGGCTCCTTTAGCATCTAAAGGAATGGTGAAAGAAGGTCCTTTGAAAAAAATCATCAATACGGTGAAATTAATGCTGGGTGCCAACAGAATTGGCAATATGCTTGGCGGCGGAGGCGGCCTAATTGGAAAAGCAAGTGCTCTTAAGTCTGGTTTAAGTTTAATGCAAGGTGGCTCTTCTATTTTAGGAAGTAAGTCTGGTGGATTAAACGACCTTATTGGTGGTGCTATGGGAAATGTCAATAAGCTTGACGGTGGCGGACTAGCTGCTAAAGGAGCTGAGAAAGCTCTTCCTAATCAATTAGGCGGAATCCTTAGCATGGCAAAGGGAATCCTTTAGGAAAAGATATATGCTAGAAATGAGACTCAATCAGCAATGGTTGAGTCTTTTTTTGTTTAAGCTGAGCTGACTATAGACTGGTCAATGTCCAATCCACAAAACTATTCATAACTTCTTTCCAATGAGCCTTATCTTGATTGATTTTTCCATTTTCATCAAACTCGAAAAAATTGTGATTAAGACCAAGCTGTCTTTTGAAAGTTAGATTCCCCTTATTACCTCTTATAAAGTACAGGGGAATAATGTCACATAGTTCCGCTGATACATCATTAGTTCCGTAAGTAAGATATATGGGAATATTTAATGAGAGCCAATCATCAACTAAGGGCTCTGAAAAAGTATTCCAAGATTTTAGTTCTGGATGCCTTGCCAGTGAATCACTATTGTTCGCCATTTTATAAAATTCATAATTCTCATTCATAACGGCATCCGCCTCTTTCCATGCTATTTTGCCCATTTCTGCATCCTTCCTAGCTCGACGAATAAATTCATCTATTCGTCCAAACGGATTTGGAGAAAACAGACCCAAATGTGTTACCGTTTTGTTCTCAATAGCCAACTGGGTAGCAATTTTCGCACCTTGTGAATGCCCAGCGATTATAAGATTTTCGCCATTAACCCAAGTCTGTTTCCTTAAATACTCCAAAACGATATTCCCACGCTTTACATAATTTTCAAGGTAATCTGCCTCTATAAACCCATCAGTTGGTATTCCCGAGTTTTGAGTAAAATTATAATTTGAATTAAGTTCTGATTTCTTCGCTTTTACAGGTGTTTTAGGCATTGAAATAACCACCAAATGATAGAATCTCTTAATGTATTCTAAATCAAAATTAGATATACCACCCCCAGCCATAAACCAACCAGAATCTTCGAACTCTATAAATAGCGGTATTGGCTGCGAACCTTGACAAAAAAGAAAAACTGGCTTTTTAACAGATATAGATGTGTCTGCTAGAATAAAATCAATTCTATCCCCTTCAATGGCTAATTGAAAGTATAGAGCTTTATCTTCAATCGGTTCAAAATTCTGAGAAAACGAGAAGAAAGGAAACAATAAAGCTAAAAGAGTTAATCGCATATTGAGGTCAGTGAATTGGTGAGTAATCTCCGACAATTTACACTAGACGGAATCAATATTACATTCCTAAAACCTATTTTAAGAAACTTTAAGCCTCTGCTTTCCTACTAACAAACCAAGCCCATAAAATAAATAGAAACTGAACTGGAAGGCGTACAATAGCGGCCTCGTGGCTTCCTATGGCGGGCGTTTCGGCAAACACGTCCATAACGTGTAGTGGCAGGAATATTAACATCAAAATCAAGACTCCGAGAGCCGCCTGATATCTAAATTTTGGAATCACAAGCCCGATACCAAGAATAATTTCTAGCAAACCCGAACCATAATTAATAAAGTTTGTAGGGAGAAAGTCAGGAATAAAAGGGACATACATGGCTGGCTTCAAAAAGTGATTTACACCACCATAAATCATGAAGGCTGCCATCAGATATGTGAGAATACTTTTAAAGATTTTCATTTTGTGCTATTAAGTTAATGACTAAAACCATGATGTAATAATCCAATATAAGCAGAAAAGCATCTAGTCCAGCACTTTCTCAAAACAGACGCTATTTTCTACGCCTTCGTATTGACCATAATTAGGAATCAGGTCATACCCATTTTTGGTATATAGAGCCACAGCGTCTTCTTGCCTTTTGCCAGTTTCTAGTAAGCATTTTTTATAACCTAGCTCCTTAGCCCAATTTTCTAAATCCTTTAGTATGGCAGTCGCAGTTCCCATATTCCTTCCTTTTGGATTTACAAACATCCGCTTTACCTCCATACTGCTTGGGTCAAACTGCTTTATGGCTCCGCATCCAACAGGAATCTCATCTTTATAAGCTACTATGGCATGCTGAATCTTATCAATCTTGTTGTATTGACTGTAAAAGGCGTGGTCGTCCCCGTCTATAATAGCGAGCTCTTTATCAAGAGCGGCTACTAAATTAATAAAGTCAAGGTTATCAGATGTGGTACGTGTTATAGTAATCATGGTGTTTATCTAGCGACTTACTTCCAACAAAAATATAAATTAGAATCTTTTAAGAAATGATTCCATCAAAAAATTGGGTTATCTAAAAGTCTCGTAGGGACGCAACATCGGTAGAGAAAAAAGAAGAAAACACAAATCGAAAAAGTCCCGCTAGGGACGCAACATCCGTAGAAAAAAAAGAAGAAAACACAAACCGAAAAGTCCCGTAGGGACACAACATCGGTAGAAGAAAAGAAGGAAACAATACCAAAAAGTCCCGCTAAGGACGCAACAGCGGTAAGCCCATCAAAACACATTAATATCCCTCACGAATAATCTACCGATTTAAATACGAATCGCTTATCATAATCGACCTCAAACGCATCCAAAAACTCTTCATATTCTTGCTTGAACGTTTTCTTTTCGTGATGCTTTTCTTGATTTTCAATATAAGTTATCACCGCAGGAACCAGAGATTTGCTATAAGAAAAGGCACCATAACCTTCTTGCCAAGAGAATTTACCTTTAACCAGTTCATTTTTATTAATCCACAAAGACGAATGCCCTTTTACATCTTGCATCAAATCTGAAAGCGACTGTGTTGGCCGCATCCCAAATAAAACATGAACATGGTCCGGCATTCCATTTATTGCCAATAATTTATGACCGTTGGTCTGAATTATTCCTGTGATATATTTATATAATCCGTCTTTCCATGAATTGGAAATAATACTTTCTCTGTTTTGGACAGCGAAAACCGCTTGTATATGTATTTGTGTGTATGTGTTGGACATGATTTTATGAATGTTGGTGAAATGTTTGTGGTTTTGGCGTTGTTCTCATTCTACCAATATGACGTCCCTAACGGGACTCTCTTCGTGCTTCTGAAATGTTCTCTACCGATGTTACGTCCCTAAGGGACTTTTTTGATACCTACATAATCGCCTGTCTTACCGAGGTTGCGTCCCTAATGGGACTCCTTTTGTGCTTCCGAAATGTTTTCTACCGATATTTTCGTCCCTAGCGGGACTCCCTTTTATTCCTCACACATTTCTTCCGAGCTACCGAGGTTGCGTCCCTAGCGGGACTTTCTTAATGCTTCCGAAATGTTTTCTACCGACATAACGTCCCTACCGCACTTTTCCTTTTTATCAAAAACCTACGATTGGGCAATCATTTTACGCGCATCCAATTTAAAACCTACCAAGCTATTCTGGATATCTTGGATGGCATTATAGAGCAAATCTGAGACTGGTCTGTCTGTTGGGTTTAGACTACAGACGAAATGCCATACTTCGAAAATGTCTTCTGGCTTGATGTTATATGGCAAATAGGCTTTATTATCCGAATGAAACTGAATGGTTCCGTCTGCCTTGGTGGTGTTATAAAGTCTTTTATAAACTAGGCCGTCGTTTTGCGTAAGCACCACATAGGTGTCGCCATCTTTTATGTCGTCTATGTTTTCTACGTACTTTCCTATTACGTAAGCTCCACTTTCTAGTGGCGGCATAGAGTCTCCCTTTATAGGGAAAGCTCTAAATTTTCCACTAGTGGCATAAGGTAAACTTATACGAGGGAGGTTTTCTATAAATTCTTCGTCAGCATAACCATCTAGATAACCTGCAGATGCTTTTAGTGGCACTAGTTCTATCAAGTCATTTTGGTCTTGGTCTACCATGACGGGAAACAGGATTCGGTTCCCTCCTATCTTTAGTAAATCACGAAGGTCTTGCACCTTCGTCAGGTCTATTTTCACAAGAGAGTCTACCGAAATATTGAAATAATCTGAAAGCTTAATCAGCATATCAATAGGTGGTGCGGCTCTGTGCTCTTCCCATGAGCTCAAACGAGAACGTGTGATACCTAGCTGCTCCGCCATGTTTTCTTGGGAGAAACCTTTCAAATGGCGTAAATGGGCGATGTTCTTACAGATTTTTTTCATAACGTTCTCTTGCAATAATATTTAGCACAAATCTGCTAAAATTTTATGCTATGTGCAAAAAATGATAAAAAACTTAGCAATTCCCTCCTGCGTAAGCCGGCTTAGGGATAGAGCGGCATGTTTGAGCCCGATAGGGCGAGTAGCGAAAGCCCGACCTGAAAGGTAAGCCCCAAATAAATAGTAATCTACTAGGTTCGATAAGCCAAAGTGTTTCCTTTTTTAGATATTTGAAAGACTTCATATGCAGCATTGGCAAGCAAATTGATACTTTTACATACTATGCGTAATGATTTACTCCGTTTTGGGGTTATAACAAGACCATTAAGACTCTATTAATCGATTATGAAGAAAGCGATTTCGCCAATTATTTTCCTTCTTTTGGCATCTTTTGTGTCCTTTGGACAAATTCTGAAACCTACTACTTGGTCGTTTGACACCAAAAGTGGCGAGGTAAAAGTAGGTGAGACCATAAACTTAGAATTTAATGCCACCATAGATAAGGGCTGGTATTTATACTCCTCTGATTTTGCCCCCGATTTAGGGCCAATAGTAACGGAAGTAAAGTTGGAGCCAAACGACTCATATGAGCTGGTAGGTGGAATTACGCCTATTCATCCTAAAAAGAAATACGACGATATTTGGGAGGGTGACATCACTTATTTTAAGGAGAAAGGTCAGTTTATTCAGAAGGTAAAAATTCTTAAACCTAATGCTAAAATAACGGGAGAAATCTCTTTTCAAACCTGCACCGATGTGGACGGAAGGTGTGTAAACGGGAAAGAAAAATTCGTTTTTAATGTTAAAGCGGCGGCAGCATCTGCTGTAGTGCCGGTGCCCGACGAGCGGGAAACTGTAGCAATATCGACCTCGGTAGAGGAGGAAAAAGAAGCAGCCGATGAGGTAATGGCAAGCTTAGATACTGAAAATACTAAAGAGAACGAAGCTGTTTTAGAGCAGGGAACGGAACCAGTAAACACCGACAAACCTGCTGCTGTACCTAAGGAAGAAGCCGATACATCTATTTTCACTTTTCTTTTAGGAGCTTTTGGTGTGGGATTCGCGAGTATTTTTATGCCGTGTATTTTCCCGATAATGCCTATTACGGTGAGTTATTTCACAAAACAGAAAAACGGAAAAGTAAAGGCTGTTTTTTACGGTTTTTGTATTCTTATTATTTTTTCATTGATGGGTTTGGTGACCATGTCATTAGGGCCAACATTCTTGAATTTTCTGAGTACACACTGGGTTCCAAATCTTATCTTCTTTATCATATTTATTCTATTCGGAATCTCTCTTTTGGGGGCTTTTGAAATAGTGCTGCCGCATGCTGCAGTCAATAAGATTGACGCTATGTCTGACAAAGGGGGCTTTATCGGCATCTTTTTTATGGCGTTAACGCTGGTTTTAGTTTCGTTTTCTTGCACAGTTCCACTGGTAGGAAGCTTGCTGATACTGTCTGCCAAGGGTGATGTTTGGCGTCCATTTTTAGGCATGCTTGCCTTTGGACTTCCTTTCGCATTAGTTTTTGGTGGCTTGGCTTTCTTCCCTGAGTATTTAAAGAAATTGCCAAAATCTGGTGGCTGGTTAAACGAACTCAAAGCCGTTTTTGGATTGGCAGAATTTGCCTTGGCTCTTAAATTTTTAAGCAATATTGACCTTACACGTCACTGGGAATTAATTCACAGAAACTACTTCTTAATGTTCTGGATATTGATTTCTGCTATGATTACGCTTTATATCCTCGGTTTTTTAAGACTTCCAAAAGATTCTAAAGTAGAGAAAAGGTCTTTCTCTAGGTGGGGTTTTGCGGCTCTGTTTTTTGCGTTTACGCTGTATATGGTTCCTGGACTGAGTAATAAGCCTTTGAGTTTATTGTCGGGAATTTTGCCTCCTATGCCTGTAAGCAACATAGCTACTAAGCTAGAGCATCCTAAAATGAAACAGCTCCCTCATGGCTTGCAGAGTTTTAAAGATTATGATGATGCCTTAGCTTATTCGGCCGAAGTGGGCAAACCTGTTTTGATTGACTTCACGGGTTATGCTTGTGCTAATTGCCGAAAAATGGAAGAGTTTGTTTGGCCAAAGCCTGAAGTACTAAGTCGTCTTCAAAATGATTTTGTGATAGCTTCTTTATATGTGGATGATAAGGCCGAACTGCCTAAAGAGAAACATTATGTTTCTACCTATGATAATGAGCTAAAAACCACCGTGGGTGGCAAAAACATGGATTTAGAAATTACGATGTTCAATAATAATGCTCAGCCATATTATGTCATAGTAGACTCTGAAGGAAATACATTAATGGAGCCATTGGGCTACTCTACGGAAGAGGAATTTGTGGCGTTTTTAGATGAGGGGAAGGGTAAGTATTAGGAGCTCACCCAGCCCAGTTCTCCCTATCCAAACTTCTACATTGAATAGCTTCTGCTAATTGTTCGTTTCTGATGTTTTCAGAACCTGCCAAATCGGCTATAGTTCGGCTTTTTTTAATCATTAATTTTGTACTTAATTGTGTTTTGGGTCAACCTGAGCCGTGTTAATAACATCAAAGAATGATCAATTTTATCAAAGAGGCTTTGGAAGGTATCTACATACTTTACAATGACCCTAAAAAAAGCGAAAGCGAAGTAAAAGGTAATATCAAGTTTGTATTTCCTCTACCAATGTTTTTTCTGTTTGGAGGGTTGGGAATTCATATCATGCTAGACATTCCGCTAATAAATGGACTTATTACTGGCTCTAAAAAACTTGTTTTTGTTTCGGGAGTAATTTTCAACTCTTTGGCTTATCCAGTTTGTTTCCGATATTTCATTCCTTTACTTAAGCCGGATGAGATTGATATGTCAAAGAAAAACAGGAAGATTTGGATGTTTATTTTTTACTTTTTTGGCTGTTTTATTTTGATGACCATACTAGCTTGGCTTACTAATTATACCCGAGCAGATGAATTTAGACAATAGAGAAGTAAAAGCTCTGACTTTTATAAGGAAGGGGTGGATTTAGGACAATCTACCCCTTCTACTAATTCCAAGCAATTGAATAATCACTCAGCCTAGTCCTCTGTCTAATCTTTTGAACTGGTTTATTCAAGGAACTGATTTTTATTGTAATTGAAAGACTATAGGTATTCTGTAATACAATCTAATTAGGTTCCCATCTCTATTACCCGGAATCCATTTCGGCATAATACTTACTACTCTTTTTGCTTCCTCATTCAGTAAAACGTTTTCACTTTTGGTGATTGAAACATCTCCAATCGAGCCATCTTTTTCGATTACAAATTTCACGAATACTTGTCCTTCAATATTCCTTTTTCGTGCAGCCTTTGGGTATCTAGTTCTATTTGAAATAAATGAATACATTTCTCTAATTCCTCCCTTGAAAGCAGGCTCTATAAAACTACTTTCATCCCCATTCTCTTTAAAATATTTTGAGAAAATTAACCTCCCAGTTTCTATATTATATTCATGAATAGCATCTACCTGACCATTTCTATAATAGTGTATTTCTTGGACGAATTTTTCTTTTGTATAATAGTGCTTTGAACTTTCCAAAAAACCATCCTCTGAATAATATCTAAATTCTCCTATTTCATTTTCATAGCCTGAATCCATATATGTTCCGGTCATTTGAACGCGTCCATCTATGAAATGGTCATTCATTTGCCACAAACTATCATTTACTTGATACCTTATACTGTAATATTTGGCATCGTTTTTCGTGGTTTCTGCCCAATTTTCATCAAAATACAGTCTGGTTGTATCCGTCTGAGAAAAAGATTTAAAACTAAAAATGAAAAGTAAAAAAAATAGTGGTTTCACAACGACAACTGATTTAAAATGATTTAATAACTAAAATTTTACTTCTACCCAGCCCAATTCTCCCTATCCAAACTTCTGTATTGAATAGCTTCGGCTAGTTGTTCGTTTCTGATGTTTTCAGAACCTGCCAAATCGGCTATAGTTCGGCTTACTTTTAAGATTCTGTCGTAGGCTCTTGCACTTAGGCCTAGTCTTTCCATTGCTTTTTTAAGTAAGGCTTTTCCTGCATCATCTATCTGGCAAATTTCTTTGACCATTTCTGCAGGCATCATGGCGTTTGAATGTATATCTGGATATTCCTTAAAACGTTCTATTTGTACTTCGCGTGCTTTAACCACGCGTTCTCTAATTTCGGCAGAGGTTTCATTTTTTCGTGTAGATGAAATCTGGTCAAAACTCACGGGGGTAACCTCCACATGAAGGTCAATTCTGTCTAAAAGTGGACCTGAAACTCTATTCAAATACTTTTCTACCGCTCCCGGAGGGCAAGTACAGTCTTTCTCTGGATGATTATAGTAACCGCACGGACAAGGATTCATACTGGCTATCAGCATAAAACTAGATGGAAACTCTACCGAAAGGCGAGTTCTAGAAATACTTACTTTTCGCTCTTCTAGCGGCTGACGCATTACTTCTAAAACGGTACGCTTAAACTCTGGCAACTCATCTAAAAAAAGCACACCATTATGTGCTAAAGATATTTCACCAGGTTGTGGAAAACTTCCGCCACCTACAAGAGCAGCGTCAGATATAGTATGATGAGGGTTTCTAAAAGGTCGTTTGGAAATCAATGTGGCTTTTCCGCCAAGCTTCCCAGCCACCGAGTGAATCTTGGTAGTTTCTAAAGCCTCTGCTAATGTTAAAGGAGGCAAAATAGATGGTAACCTTTTTGCCAACATCGTTTTTCCTGCTCCAGGAGGGCCTATCATGATGGCATTATGACCACCTGCCGCCGCTATTTCCATGGCTCTTTTGATATTTTCTTGCCCTTGAACATGAGAAAAGTCGGCCTCATAATTATTAACCGTATGCTGAAAAATCTCTCTTGTATCTGTAACTAAAGGCGTAATCTCTAGTTCTCCTTTTAAATAACGAACAGCTTCGTCAAGCGTTTCCACGCCTATCACATCTAATTTATTAACAATAGACGCTTCTTCCGCATTTTCCTTTGGCAGTATAAAACCTTTCTTCCCTTGAGCTCGAGCTTCAATAGCAATCGGAAGCACACCCTTGATAGGCCTTAAGCTTCCATCTAAAGCCAATTCTCCCAAAATTACGTATTCAGATATGTCTTTGGCATAAGTAACCCCACAAGAAATATTGATTAGACATAAAGCTATTGGCAAATCATAGGAAGAGCCTTCTTTTCTGATATCGGCAGGAGCCAGGTTTATAACCGTTTTCTTTCTATCCTGATTATAGCCCTCATTTTTCAGAGCAGCGTCTATTCTTTGAAGACTTTCTTTTACCGCATTATCAGGCAAGCCCACTACATTGGTTCCTGCACCTTTAATAATACTAATTTCTACCGTGATAAGTGTGGCACTTACGCCGTAAACGGCTGCACCAAAAGTTGTTGCCAGCATTTGTGGTTTAATTTAATTATCCCAGAGCCATTCTTCCCCCAAAATAAGTTCGTTTTTCAGGTTTTGAGCAATGAGGTAATCTCTGGTTTCCTCACTGGTTTTCCTTTTAGGAAGACTATTAGAATTAGCCAGAGCATAAAGCATCATGGCCGTATATTTAACATTATTATCTAGCTCTTGTTTGTCTATCAACTCTATATCATCACAATCTGCATGATAACAGTTAAGAGCCGCTCGGCTTAATTGACCTACGGGCGAGCAAACTGGGATTCCTTTTACCATAAATGGTGCATGGTCGCTATGCAGTCCTGCCGCATTACGATTTTTATTCAAATACCCTTTGTCAATACTTTGAATCTCCTTTCCTATACTATTAAAAAGGCGGTTTAACTTATCATTGCCGAAGGCGTTAAAACCATGAGCGTCATTTATCATGTCTAGATTCATCATTAAAGCCACATCTGAAATGCTTCCGTCTTTCTCAGCTTTTTCAATATAACTTTTAGAGCCTAGCAAACCTTGCTCCTCTCCCATAAAGAGCACAAACTCAATAGGGCGTTTAGTTTTCAAATTCAATTCCTTGAAAACCCTAGCGACATCTAAAACGGAAAAAGCACCTAAACCATTATCAACAGCTCCTTGAGCCAAATCCCAAGAATCCAAATGCCCACCAATCACAATTTTCTCTTTGTTATACTTCCCTTGCCCTTTGTGCTTCGCAACTACATTTCTAGCCCTTACAGGCTTATTGTAATTAAGCATTTCAATGTGAGCTTCTAAATTATGTTCCTCACTAATCCATTCTCTAATAGCTTTTCCGCTTTCTAAAGAAATACAAACTGCAGGAATTGAAATTAAAGAACCTGTAACCGATGCCGTTCCAGTCAAAAGCACACCGCCTTCTACCGAATTTGCAATCATAACGCCAACTGCTCCATGCTTTATCGCCAAAGCGGTTTTCTCAGAACGATGTAAATTCTTTTGTCCTTTATTTTCTTCTGATTGAATATTAATATTGAAAAGAGCCACTTTTCCGGCTAAGATATCTTTGACTTTGTCAAAATCAGCATCCAAACCATCAAAACAATCTACAATAGGAGCTGTTACATGAGCCGCTTTGGGCGAGTGAGCCAAAGAGACCACACTAACTTCTCTAAAATTATCACTATTACTAGGTACTATAGAAAGAGAAACCCTATTTCTTGACCATGACTCTACCTCAAATGGGGAATAGCTTACATCCGAATAGCCAAAAGCCTTAAAGGTATCAAAAGCAAAAGTCTCTGCCTTTTTCCCATTTTCAGAACCAGTAAGACGATGATTGGTAAGGTTGATAACCTCTTGAAGCTTTTGGTAGCTCGCTCCTTTTTCTGAAACGTTATTCGCTATCCGATTAAATACAGACATTCTCTTTTTGCTCGAATCTGTAAAAGAAGCAAAAACAAAAAAGAGAATAACCAGCGATGTAAAAGTGCCTTTGTTCATAAGAAATATTACCCGAATTAAGTTTTTTCTTGATGAAAAACCTATTTCCTAGCATATATTTGATTGTTAACGGCAGTTATATCCACAGTTTGTCGTCAAATCGTACGAATAAAGTGACCTACATTTGACTTTTCCGTTTTTTTTTGTGAATCTTCGCGAAACGTGTCCTCGTTTAGTATATCTTCCCCAAATAAAAAGAATTGTTTTTAAGGTCAATTTTGTTAAAAATTGATTTTTCACCGTAACTTTGACTTCAATAAGTTTATTTTTGTCAGTTGTAATCCGTTATTAGAAATTTATACTATTAATTAGAACACATGAAAAAAGGTATATTCGCTTTTATCGCTGTTTTAACTTTAGCAAGCTATTCTGTAAAAGCACAAGATACTTGTAAGGTTTGTAAGCCATTCCCTTGGGAAATTGGAGTCCCAATAGGCTTAACACAATATTTTGGAGACGTTCACTGTAGCATGCCATATGCAGCAGGAAATAGACTCATTGGTGGCGTATTTGCCAGAAGACATCTTAGCGATTATTTCGCAGTTCGTCCTCAAATTTTAGCTGGAGGCTTAGCAGGAAATGATTTTTCTCAGCCAGACGGATACTGGGATTACAGAGGTTTGAAATTTAAAACTCCTTTAGTGGAGGCTTCTATTCTTGGAGAGATATATCCATTTAAAGAAAGAAGCATTACCTGCGAAGGTATTACAAGAAAAACATTAGCTCCTTATCTTTTTGGTGGTATTGGTGTAACATATACCAATCCTACCGTAGAAGTACAACCAGGAACTACATTCCCTCCTTTACCACGTGATATTGCAGCTGACGCAAGTAGCCTTAAAAAATGGGCTGCCGTAATTCCTTTTGGTTTGGGTGCGAAATGGAACTTAGCCGAGCGATTTACACTAGGTGTAGAAGGTGGCTATAGATATTCTCTTTCAGATTACTTAGACGGAATTAGCATGGCTGCAAACGACCAACGTAATGATGGTTACTTTGTAGGTCTTTTAATGGGTTCATATAGATTTGGGGATAAGGATAGTGACAAAGACGGCACTGTAGACAAATGTGATATCTGTCCAGACGTTCCTGGTCTTCGTAAATTCCAAGGTTGCCCTGACACTGATGGTGATGGCGTTCCTGATAACATTGACGCATGTCCTACTTTAGCAGGCCCAGCTTCACTTCAGGGTTGTCCTGATGCTGACGGTGATGGTATTGCCGATAAAGATGATGAGTGCCCTACTCTTTACGGTTTAGCTGCTCTTAATGGCTGTCCTGATAGAGATGGCGACGGCGTAGCTGACAAAGATGATGAGTGTCCAGATGTAGCTGGTGTTGTAGAATTAAACGGTTGCCCTGACACTGATGGTGACGGTATTGCTGATAAAGATGACAATTGCCCTAACTCTCCAGGTCCTGCAGCTACTAACGGCTGTCCTGATGCTGATGGTGATGGTGTAGCTGATAGCGAAGATGATTGCATAAACGTAGCTGGTGATGCAGACGGTTGCCCAGACTCTGATGGTGATGGCGTTCCAGATAACAAAGACCTTTGTCCTGACGTACCAGGTTTAATTTCAAACCAAGGTTGTCCTGAAGGATACGTTAACGGTGTAGCTCCTGCTTTAGGATACAAAACTGCTAGCGGATGTGAAATCACAGCTTCTGAACTAGACGAATTAAATTATGCTGCACAGCAAATTGAATTCTATAGCGGAACTAACAAATTACGTCCATCTTCTTACAAGTCTCTTCAGAGAGTTTGTGATTTACTAGCTAGATGTTCTGATGCTGCTATTCATGTAAATGCTTACAATGACGGTGCTTCTTCTTCTAGCAATATTAGATTAGCAAAACTTAGAGCTTGTGCTATTTACACGTACTTCTTACAAAAGAAATGTTTAACTAAATCTAGAATCTCTTATGACGGATTTGGTGACGAAGATACAGCCAGCTATTATACTAATGCTGACGGAAAGAGAACTGGAACAAGAATTGAGTTCTTGTTAAAATAAGATAGACTCTTCCAAAACGAAAAGAGCCGAGTTTCAATTTGAAACTCGGCTCTTTTTATGTTAAGACTATCGTACTAATTCTAAATCTCTGGATAGCTCTTTGGCTTAGCTTCTCTCATGATGGCATACGCCACATCAAACACATCATCCTCACTAGGCTTAGAGAAATAATCTCCATCTGAACCATACGCTGGTCTGTGCTCTTTAGCTGAAATGGTAGTCGCTTTTGAATCTAAATACTTGTAGCCTCCTTTAAGTTCTATTACCTGCTGCATCATATAAGCCGAAGCTCCGCCTGGCATATCTTCATCTGCAAATATTATTCTATTGGTCTTTTTCAGTGACTTTAAGATGGTATCTGTTCTATCAAAAGGAAGAAGCGTTTGTGCATCAATCACTTCCATAGATATTCCTACTTTTTCAAGTTCTTCGCTAGCAGCCATCACTATATTACACATAGAACCATAAGTAACTATTGTAATATCTGTTCCCTTTTTAAGCACCTCAGGTTCTCCCAATGGTACACAGATATCACCTAGATTACTTGGTGACTTCTCTTTTAACCTATAACCATTTAAAGGCTCAATCATTAGTGCTGGATCATCTCCAGCTAGTAATGTATTATAAAGACCTGCTGCCTGAACAAAATTTCTTGGAACACAAATATGCATTCCTCTTAAAGAATGAATCATGACAGCTAGCGGAGAGCCAGAATGCCAAATTCCTTCTAGCCTATGACCACGCGTCCTAATAATAACCGGAGCCATCTGACGACCAAAGGTTCTATATCTCAAACAAGCCAAATCATCCGTTAAAATAGATAGGCAGTAATATATATAATCAAAATACTGAACCTCCACTATTGGCCTCAGCCCTCTCATGGCAGCTCCTATACCTTGTCCAATAATGGTAGCCTCTCTAATTCCAGTATCTTCAACTCGAAGCTTACCGTATTTCTCTTGCAATCCTGCAAAACCTTGGTTTACATCTCCAATAGAACCTACATCTTCCCCTAAAGCAAAAACCCTTTTGTCTTTCTTTAGTAGTAAGTCAAAGTACTTATTGATTATTTGATGACCGCTTAATACTTGCTGCTCTCCTCCAAATTTAGGCTTAACCTCCCTAACATTTAAAGGAGAAGACTCAAACTCACTGTAAAGATGTGAACTATAATTATGCGAATTTTCAGAAGCTAATCTTTCCAGATAAGGAGTAAACTCTTTACCTACCTGCTCCTTCATCAATGTTCTTTTTGCCTTTTTAATAGCCGAAACAGCATCTCTTTTAAGCGGGTTTTGTTTACTCGCTAGAGACTTCCTAATTGCATTTAATGCATTTTTTTTCGAGCTCTTTTTGGCAACAGTATCAAGTAGCGAAATGGCCTCTTTGACATCCTTATCAATATTCTTCCTAAAGGCTTGCCAGGCATCTTGCCTTGCCTTTTTAGCTACCTCTTTGGCCGACGCCTCTATTTTAGCCAATTCATTTTCAGAGGCTATTCCTTCCTCTAGTATCCATTCTTTGAACTTCAGGTTGCAATCCATTCCAACCTCCCAGGCTAATCTATCTTTTCCTTTATAACGCTCATGCGAGCCACTAGAAGAGTGCCCCTGCGGCTGCGTAACTTCATATACATGAAGCAAACAAGGCATATGCTTATCTCTAGCAAATCTTGCCGCTTTCTGAAAAGCCTCTATAAGCTCAGGATAATTCCAGCCCCTTGCTCTAATAATTTCTAAACCTGGACCATCTTCGTTTGACTGAAAACCAGCTAAAGCTTTTGAAATACTACTTTTAGTCGTTTGAAATTCCGAAGGAACAGAAATGCCATAGCCATCATCCCAAACAGCAAAAATGACAGGTATTTGAAGAACACCTGCGGCATTAATACTTTCAAAAAACATTCCCTGAGAAGTAGATGCATCACCAATGGTAGCAAAACAAACTTCATTTCCATTCTTTGAAAAGCCATCTAAACTTTTCAGTTCAGGGTTGTTTCTATATAGTTTCGAAGCATAGCCTATACCAATACTTCGTGGAATTTGACCGGCAGTAGGCGACACATCCATCACCTGATTATATAAATCAGTCTGTTTAAGCCACTTTCCTTTATCATCTAACCATGGGTTAGAAAAGTGACCATTCATAGATCGACCTGCTGAGAATATATCGTGGTTAACATCTGCATGAGCATATAACTGGGAATAAAACTGCGTCCAAGTCATTCCGCCCACAGCGGCTACAAAAGTTTGGTCTCTATAATAACCCGATCTAAAGTCTCCCTTACGAAAAACCTTTGCCATGGCTAACTGAGCAAGTTCTTTTCCGTCACCGAAAATCCCGAACTTAGCTCTACCCATAAAAACCTCTTTTCTACCAAGAAGGCTAACCTCCCTACTCTCAACCGCCATTCTATAATCTTCAAGAACCTCTTTCTTATCAATAATGAATTTAGAAGAGATTGAAGCTTGACTGGAGGTATCACTCATTCTGTAAAGGTTTTATGTGCTAAATCAATTACATTTAGCGTGTTTATTGAAAAGAGCTGCAATTTACCACATTTCCTGAATTTATCAATCAGTCGAGGCCCGCTAAAACATCGTTTCTTCTTTGTTAACGGGCTGTTAAATATTTGTATTGAGCCCCTTTTGGCTGTTAATTTGTAATGCAGTCTAATAAAATGTTCAAATTACAAACTCAAGAAAAGATGAAATCAATGAAAAGAGTATTATTCACAATTATAGCGGTAATGGCTTTCGCAGTAGCATCAAGTGCTCAAGGTGTTCTTAAATTCGAAAGTGAAAAGCATGACTTTGGGACACTTGCAGAAGGTCCTGTAGCTAACTATACATTTAAAGTTACAAACACGGGAACAGCCCCTGTAGTTATTTCAAGAGCTATGGCTTCTTGTGGATGTACTACTCCTGAGTGGAGCCAAGACCCTATTTTACCAGGTGCATCTAGCTCTATTAAAGTTGGATACAACACTTCTGGCCGTCCTGGAAACTTCAAGAAAACTATTACTGTAACAAGTAATGCAGAAAACTCTACGGTAATATTGACCATCAATGGTTCAGTAACACCTAAGTCAAAGACAAAATAAGTCTTAAAGACATTTGATTTGGAAGGCTCACCCTAAGGGTGAGTCTTTTTTTATGCCAGTATTTTGATTTTTAATCAGCCATTCGTTACTTATGCCCACTTCATCAATAAGAACAAATGATAAACGCAGAAATAGAAAAGGCTTTTTTCAAAACCGAACTGCCTGTTAAATGGGGAGAAATGGACGCCGCCCAACATGTTAACAATGTTAATTATCTGCGATGGGCTGAGTCTGGCAGAATAGGGTTTTACGAAAAGCTAGGAAGCATAGACCTTGACTTTAAAGCGGTAGGCATTATTCTGGCTTGGCAAGATTGCAAATACATATTCCCAGTCACCTATCCAGACACCGTGACCATCACCTTTGATGTGATAGAACTCCATAAAGACCGCATTATTGGCGAATGCAAAATCTACTCAAACCGTCATAATAGAATAGCCGCTGTCTCCAAAAGCTCCGTCATGGCGTATGACTTTAAAGCATTGAAAAAAGCGGCTATCCCTGAGTCTTGGAAAGACTCTATCGTAAAAATTTACGGCGATTCTATTTTGAAGTAAAATACCTACTCACCCTTAAAGGAAGCTTTTCTTTTTTCTAAAAAAGCTGCAGCTCCTTCACGGAAATCTTGAGTGGTGGTTAAATATTCAAAGTTTTCAATCTCCGACTTAAAGCCGTCTCTATCGTGAGCGTAATACGCACCTACGCTGTCAATCACTTTTGAAATGGCCAATGGAGCCTTCTGGCCTATTTTACCTAAAATCTCCTGTGCTTTAGCTATTTCTTGACCGGCAGGTACCACATGATTAGCCAAACCAATCCTGTATGCCTCTTTTCCGTCTATCATGTCGGCTGTCATCATTAGTTCTAATGCTCTTCCGCGTCCTACTAATTGACACAACCTTTGCGTACCGCCATAACCTGGAATTATTCCTAACTTAACCTCTGGTGTACCAAACAAAGCACTTTCAGATGCCACTCTGATATGACAAGCCATGGCTAACTCGCAACCTCCGCCCAAAGCAAAACCATTAACAGCGGCTATCACAGGAATAGGACAACTTTCAATAGCATTAAAAACCTTATGACCGCTTTCTGGGCTAAAAGACTCGCCTGGCTTTACCTCCACAAATTCTGAGATATCAGCACCGGCAACAAAAGATTTCTCACCATCCCCAGTAATTATAATTCCCTTTAACTTTAAGCTACTCAACTCTTCTGTAAAAAAGTGATACAACTCCCCCATTAAAGTAGCATTAAGAGCATTTAATGCCTTTGGTCTTGATAATGTTAATGTGGCTATACCTTCTTCAATTGCCACTTTTATAGTTTCAAAATTCTTCATTCTTATTCTTTCTAATAGATAAAATTAATTTTCAAAAACGGGCTTACGCTTCTCCATATATGCGGTAAAAGCTTCTTGTAAATCGTTTGACAAAAACATGGACGCGTTCCAAGCTGTCATATAATTTAGAGACTCCGCTACACTATGGTCTCTTTTATAAAGCAACATCTCTTTAATTCCTCTAACGCTAAGTGGCGATTTTTCGGCAATAGTTGCCGCCAATTTTCTTACTGCAGTTAAGAGCTCATCTTTATTTGCCAAAGACTGGTTTACCAAATTAATGCGTTCCGCCTCTTTACCCACTACATTTCTTCCGGTGTAGGCCATTTCGGCCACAATGCCTGGAGCTACAATGTTTGGCAGCCTTTGTAAGGTACCAATATCAGCCACCAAGCCAAGGTCAATCTCTTTAATAGAGAAATAAGCATCATCTGTACAGTATCTAATATCACAAGCAGAAACAATATCCAAGCCGCCACCTACACAAGCCTTGTGCACAGCCGCAATAACAGGCTTACGGCATTTTTCAATAGCTGATATAGTATTCTGTAATTTAAAGATAAAACCTCTTAGAGCCTCTCTTTTTCGACCTTCGCAAGATATACTGGCAAACTCCTGAATATTCATTAAAGTTTCTAGGTCTATTCCTGCACAGAAGTTATCGCCCTCTCCGTAAAGAATAATAGCCCTCACCTCTTCAGTGCTATCTAGCTCTTCAAAAATTTGCTGCATTTCTTCCCAAGCTGGGCCGTCCAGTGAGTTTGCTTTCTGTGGCCTATTAAACCGAACTTCGGCAATGTGGCTAGCAATGTCCACTTTAAAATGTTTGTAATTCATGTTGATGATTTTGTTTTAAACAAATATATTTCAAATCCTTCAATGGCACCTCCCTTTTTCTTTTTGAAATTTAAATTCGCTTTGCTAAAAGCTATTTGACTGTATTTCAACAACATCCACAAGCGTCAAAAAAAATACTTAAAAAAAGTAAGATTATTTTCAGCAAAAGCTTGCTCAGTTAAAACAAAGGCTATACTTTTGCATCTCCATTTCGGAAACGGAATAAGTTTCCTTCTTAGCTCAGCTGGTTAGAGCATCTGACTGTTAATCAGAGGGTCCTTGGTTCGAGCCCAAGAGAAGGAGCCACAAGGTCAAGGAGTTACAGAAATGTAACTCCTTTTTTTATGTTCTATGAACAACAAAATGAACAACAACTACACTCTTAAACTACTTAACACCAGTCCTTTTACTCAGATAAATTAAAATTAGTAGAAATTAATTTTAATAGTTAATTAATCTATCACATTTCTTTTCAGGGGTTTTGTTTTAATCAGGTAAACCATCTCAAAAGATGTGTGCAGAAAATACAGCATAAACCTGATTCTATTAAACTACCTTTTGTAGGTGAATGGCAAGTGGCTTTAAAAAGCCTAAATCATATGCCACAACTTCTACATCAGAGAAACTTACTTCTTCTACTGTGTAAGTTTCCCCAAAGGTAGTATCACAGAAAGTCTTTATTATAATTATATCAGGATAAGAACCAGTTAGTTCTTCCTGTATCTAAACTAGATTGAATCTTTCCTAGAAACTCAAAGGCATTCTGCCCTCTATCCAAGAAAGTATCTATGTAGGATTGTTTGTTAGCTCCTGTGAACAAGTTAAACACATTCCATAGATTTATAGAGCCATCATCATTTCTACAGAAACTATCATCTCTGTAGTAGTCTTTAGCAACTATACCAATTTGATTGTCTCCAAACTGTAAATCAGGAACAAGTCTTTTCTCTTTACTAGGGAGGTATTGATATAACTTTCCTCTACCAATCAATGTAGCAAACTGATGTTCATTTAAAGAATAGTTAGGAAGTGTAGTCATTAGATTGATATGTCTCTCTATCTTATATCTAGAAAGCAGCTCATAAACTTTCTTCTTTAGCTCCTGCATGCTTCTAGCAACTAGGTTTGCTGTAAAACCATCAGACCATACACATAGATTAGTACATACCTTATTCTGGAAGCCTATAAAGACTTTAAAGTGTTCCTCAGCTCCTTTCCTATTGTAGAGGTTATCTAGGTTATAAGACTTAACCCCTCCTACAGTTAGAGATAGCTTATTCCCATTGATTTCTGTACTTATACTAGGGATTTCAATTATGAAAGCCATTCTCTCATAGTAGATGGTTCTCTCATGGTCTAAGAGTTCTTTGGCAGGCTTATTTTTAGCTTCTGGTATTCTACCTTTGATAGGGTGTGAGACTCTTAAGCTAGGGTTTAGAATAGACTCTCTTTGGAATACATAGTTTACTACCTCCTGTGTAGTATTAATGAAGTCCTGATGTGAAATAACAGTCTCATTATCTTTCACAAACACAGGTATGATATGTTCATGTTCTAACTCAAATTGAGTCATAGGAGATGTGTTGGATACAATGAAGGGCTTTTCTGTACTTAACTCTACTTCTTCAAAAGGAGTGTACTCTGGAAGGATTAAACTTTGATTTTGCATAAGACTTGAATGTTTAAAAATTATAAATAAATTAAAAACAGGAGGCACCCACCACAATCTATGCTATTAATAAATAGATGAAAATTGACATTAATCTGCTCAGAATTGTTCAAATACTTTAGTATTTGTGGGGGCTGCAACTCTTTGATTATTAGAAATAATGATGGGGGGGTAACCTTCCTGTTCGAAAGCTTATGGGGCTGAAGTCCTAACTACCTTATGCAGTACATGTATTTAGTGTAGTTTAAAAACAAACTTTTAAATTGGTTAATAAGTTGGTGTAATTTCCGTAGGATTAGTTCTAGTCCGTATCAGATAAACAAAGCTGGGCTTTCACTCTTATCATAACCATTATTCTGAGCATACTTTATAGCTCTTCTAATCTGATATGAGATAACATATAGACTTACTTGTTCCTAACTAATTCACTGTCTCTGTTGTTTACTATTATTGAATTATAACCAGTAAAGAGATTTGGTTCTGGAATAGGATGAGATTTTAGATAAGAGACAAAATCACCAGTAGTTTTCATAGTAGAAGAATCAATATCATCTTCCTCAATAAACTTTTGAACATCTATATCACATGAATATATATTAGCTTCTAGTTCAGCTTCTGGAATATCAGAATCCAAGAAAGCCTTGCATACTCTTTTAAGTGTTCTACAACAAAGTTGTTATCTCTTAAGTCATTGTCTTCTAATTTATAACTAGCAATTAACCAGATAATTAAGAATAAAGTACAAATGAGTACGACAGCATATATTATATCCATAATGATTTAAAAAAGTAGAGACACACTATACCTCTACCATTTCTTGAAAAATTCATTCCAAGGAGATTGATATACTTCATCCCCTACAGGAAGAACAATACTATGTAATATTTCAGATGTACCCTTATGCATTACTTTATCACCTTTATGTATGAAATAGGTCTTTTCTTTTATAATAGAATCAATAAATATCTTTACTGTACTACCTTCCCTTATTGGTCTTAGTTCATTAGCAAAATCCTCCTTTATTTGTCGAGGTGTTCTTGCCCTCAGTTGTACTTCTTCCCATTCCTCCTCCCAAGTATACACAGTGTACTCTTTGTATTTATTCTTTACAGTCAATATAATGTCATAACCATCAATTCTAATTGAAGTTAAAATACCTATAGTAACTGTTCTTTCAGGAAGAACTAATTTACTCTCCAATTCTACTTTTAAAGAATCTAAAGCCCCTTCTTTTTGTTTTGTTACCTTTTCTAATTCTAACTTAAGGTCATTTATTTCTTTTTTAGATTTAACTTCAGTCTCTTCCAAGACTGCAATCTTATCATGAAGAAATTTAAATGAAGCTTCAAACCTATCAGCATATCTTTGTGCTTGTTTAAGCTGTTTCTCTAAATCTCTAACAGGTTGATATTTAGCAATTTCAAGTTTCATTTGCTTAGTCTCTTCCATTGCCTTATGCATCTCTTCTATAGCAGATTTCAATGTATTACGAGTATCTCTGTATTTTGTCTCAACTTGTCTAAGTTCTTTCTTTAATTCACTTTCAGATGTAAGCCATCCCATAATGGTAATAAAAATTTAATTAAAGTCTTCTAGTTGCTAACTCAGGGTCAAAGTCATCATCATTGTATCTTCTCTTTATATATTCTTTCTGATAATTCCTCTACTTCTTGCCAAAAAGATTGGATAAAACTACATTGCCAATTTTGTTAGTATTACAGATTATGTTACAAACAACCCCTATTGAAATGGAATAAAAAGTTTAGTTTAAGAATACACTAAATACATACCTTAACAAGAGGGCTGTCTCCTATTTATGGAAGTAAATGATTTCTTCTTCATTCCTTCTTCCGAAATAGCAAACAACATCACTTTTCTTAATGGTTAGTGAACAAATTGTGTATTCA
This sequence comes from Arcticibacterium sp. GJ41-1, assembly GCF_055808875.1. Taxonomy (NCBI): domain Bacteria; kingdom Pseudomonadati; phylum Bacteroidota; class Cytophagia; order Cytophagales; family Leadbetterellaceae; genus Arcticibacterium; species Arcticibacterium sp. GJ41-1. Next base: position 5,111,081 of record NZ_CM147888.1, read on the forward strand.
TCTGGGTCTGTTATTTCGTATCTCTCTTGGAAGCTTATGGCTACATCCTCACTTAAAGTCCAACTGATTCCAAATTCACCAGAGTGAAATTCATCATTTGACATAGCCCTGTAAACTACTATTTCATCAGCCAAATTATTAAACACCTCAAGCTCTTCAAGCTCCATCAAATATTTTTCTCTATCTGGTCTCTCTGATTGAAAAAGAGCTATCAATTTTCTATTTGGAAGTGTATTATCAGAATTATGTATATAGCAATAAGCTAAACCATCCCAATATTCCTCATCAGTTAGATATTCCATATTTTTAATAAAAAACATGAAAGCATCTCCCGAAGAATTAAATACTGCCAAAGTATTAAAACTATAGTGTCTGGAGAAATCCAACTTTTTAATTAGTTGGAGTAAATTAAGTAAATGAATTGAATCAGGGAATTCAAGAAAGCTATTGCCTTTATTAATTCTTTCTAGATACTCTAACTTGTCCTGCAAAAAATTGTAAAACAGCCTATTCTCAAGTTTCATTTTATCATTAATTCTCGCCCTAAACATCTCAATCTCTTTTTCCAATTCCTCTTTACTATTTGGCATTACCATTTCTTCCATACTTGAAAATATTATTATGTTCTAATGTTTTAACTCTTTGTATTTGATTGATTGTTTGAGCTTTTATAGTCTAATGCCATATTAATTAACCTATTTAGTTGTGAGTAGAATTTTGTTGCTTCATCAATTTGTTCTGGACTCAGATATTCATACCCTTTAACAACATTTTTATTAGAATAAGCCATACTGAAAATATCTTCTAGGTTATTAAAACAATTCTTGAATTCATTTAAATTCATCATGCTACAATATAACCTTGCCAAATAATCAATATTAGAATCTTGGATTTTGACATCATTTAAAAGTGCTAAGAAGGTCGAATTGCTTTGTCTTAAAGAATCAATCCATCTTAAATAATCAGAATTGTTCTTATGTAAGGAATAGATTACAGTTTTATCATGTATAAGTGAAAATATGGGGTCAACACTTACTTTATCTTTTGTATAACTTATTGCTTTGATATAATTAGAATTCCTCTCAGACAGTTTAAAAATCAAATTTGTTATCCTATTAACCTCAAACTCTTCTCTTTGTAGGTTCAGTGCAGAAGTCTGATTCCTAATTTCTTTCTGTTGATTAGAGATTTCTGTTTGTTGCATTTTAAGAGCTGCCACAAATAGCAGCACACTTGCTAAAGTCCATAATGAGCCTACAAGACCGCCAATAAAGTCTCCAAATTGGCCTATGATGGCTGTATCAAGTTCGTAAGTAGTATTAATAAAGCCCTTGAAGCAAAGTATAATAAAGTAAAGAAGAATCACTAACAACCCTAAAACAATTGACCAAAAGGCTATTTTCTTGAGTTTTTCAGGTTCATCTAATATCTTATATATGCTCATTTGCTTCCTCTCAAATAATGCTGGTACATGGTATCTAAAATGACATTCTTGTATTCAGAACTTTCAGCAGTCTTATAGAAGTCAAATTGATTGTTCACAAATTCAAGAACAATTTTACTATACATCTCTCTAAAGAACTCTTTCTTATTAGCTTCTGAATTATCACCATTCATTACCTTGTTTAGTTCTTCACTTTTAATGATTCTTTTATAGACTGAATTAAAGTTTAGCCTATCCTCATCTTTTAAATTAAGTCCATGAGCTTCATTTATCTTAGCTATTATGATAGAAAGTAAAGTTTCCTCATCTTCTGGCTGTTTTGAATCTGTAGATGAAAGTGGGTCTAGAACACCATCTTTATCTTGTAGACTCAGTTTCATCTCTCCTATCTTTTGAATCCTTAGAGAATCCAAATCAACTGCATCAGTCAAGTCTACTGTAGTTCCCTCTCTCTTTGGCAGCCTCTTCTTAAGGTACTTTAGGAATATGAACTGCTTCTCTAATTCTACATCTTCAAAGTTCATTATCTGTGAGATGTAAGAATATAATCTACAGTAGGAGTTTATCACAGATTTAAATTCATCCCTCTGAACTGGTTCATCTATCTCCTTCCATCTCTTGACTATTATTTCTATAGGTGCTTGCAGTAGTTCATCTGTAGCTCTTGGAGTATAAAAAAGCTTACAGAATTCATCTACTTCATACTTAGTGTAGAGTTGAAATTTACTTATTGTTGTAACTAACTCATATAGCTTGTAGGAGTCTGTTTCTCCACTTAGATAGGTAGATGTAAAGAAGTCTTGGAATGCTGTAACTATTTCATCCGGCTCATTCACAAAATCTAGCACAAAAGTGTCTGTCTTACCCTTAGTTTTTCTGTTGAGCCTAGAAAGAGTTTGAACTGCCTGAACACCTCCAAGTCTCTTATCTACAAACATGGTATGTACAAGTGGCTCATCAAACCCTGTTTGATACTTACTTGATACAATCAATATTCTGAATCTAGGGTCTTTCAATCCATCAGGAATATCTACTTTATGCTGTAGCCCATTGGCAGAGTTTAAAGAACTCTCCGTATGCTCAGCACCTTGATATTTTATAGAGCCACTAAATGCTACTAGACATGAATATGGTAGTCTTAATTCAGTCATCTGCTTTATCATCTCTTGTTGAAATAATACACAGTGCTTTCTAGACCTTACCACTACCATTGCTCTGGCATTTCCTTCAATCTGCTTTTGAGTGTGACCTACAAATTGATTCAGGATTATAGTGACCTTTCTCTTTATAGTAATCTCATGAGAATCTACTTTTTTAATCAGTTCTTGAGTGGCTTTTCCTTCTGGCAAAGGCTTCTCATTCTTTTTAGCACCTTCTTTTACTTTGAACCATCTCTTGTAGTGCATGAAATGCTCTAGTACATCCAGTGTATATCCTTCTGCAATAGATTGCTTCATGCTATAGGTATGAAAAGGAACAAACTGCCCATCATTATTTTTTCTACCAAAAAGCTCTAGTGTCTTATTCTTAGGAGTACCTGTAAAACCAAAGAATGATATGTGAGGTTGTTTACCTCTAGAAGCAAGGTCTTTATTAATTAAATCATCATATGTCTCTTCTGTATCTTCCTCATCATCTATTATCCCATTAGCCAGTTCATCTACAGATTCTGTAGATGTTTCAACATTGACAGATAATGACTTCTTTAACTTCTTAGATGTCTCACCAGTCTGGCTTGAGTGTACTTCATCTATGATAACCCCGAAAGACCTGCCTTTTAGCTTAGACATGGCATCAGCTATAACACCAAACTTCTGAATTGTAGTTACAATGATGTCATTTCCACTGGCTAGGGCTTCTTTTAGTTGATTTGAATTCTTGTCAATAGACTTTACTACTCCTGCTGTTTGCTCTAAATCTCTTAATGTCTTCTGTAGTTGTTTATCTAATACTCTTCTATCAGTAACCACTACAATAGTGTCAAACATTCTAGTTCTGTCTGTGACATTCTGATACAGAGATGAAAGAGCATGAGCTAACCAACCTATGCTGTAGCTTTTTCCACTACCTGTAGCATGCTGAATTAAGTAGTAATTACCTGTGCCATCTTGTATCACCTGCTTTTTAAGCTTTCTGATTACATCTAGCTGATGATACCTAGGGAATATTAGTAGGTTCTTCTTCTTCTGAATCACCTTACCTAATCTATCATCCCATACTTTATCTACCTCTACAGTTTCTAAAGCAAAATTCTCTATAATATCTAATATAGATGCAGGACTTAGAACCTCTTTCCACAGGTAGGAGACCTTATAATCTTTGTCAACTATTGGATTTTCAATGGCTCTATTATAAGGCAAGAATTTGGTATCTGAACCACTAAGCTTTGTGGTCATTCCTACACTGTCATTATCAACTACAAAATGTACCAACATTCTCTTAAACTGTAGAAGTGGCTCACCTTTAGGGGCTCTATCAAACTTGAATTGCCTTATAGCATTAGAAATATCTTGACCAGTAAACTGATTCTTAAGCTCAATACTTATAGTAGGAATTCCATTGATACAGAGTACAATGTCAATAGACTTCTCATTCTTAGTAGAGTACTTTAATTGCCTTACTACAGAGAGTCTGTTTTTTAGATACTTCTCTTTATGGTCTTGATTTAAGCCACTTTTAGGCTCGAAATAAACCAAGTCAAGGTAAATGCCTTTGTCTACTATTCCATCTCTTAAGACCTTGATTATACCCTCTGATTTAAGACTACTTGACAGTCTCTTTAGTAGCTTTTCATCAGCTTGTTCTCCAAAAGCTGTTTGCCATTTTTGGTAAGATTCTGGCTGTGTAGATGAAATGAACTCAATGACCTCAGACCCAACCAAACCAAACTCCCTATTATATAGATTTCTATTGGTTGAGTTATATTTTAATCCATTTTGTTCTGTAGTTGTTAAGTACTTTTCTATGTATTCTTCAAACCTTAATTCAGTCATGGCAAATTAGTCAGATAGCAGATTGTCTTCAAGTATACATATTTTTCCTGTAACCACATTAGAGATAAGGCTTTGCCTATATTCTTTTAGCTTTTCTATCTTCTTTTTTTCTATCTCAATTGTTTTATCTATTATTTCAATTTGCTTCTTAAGATAGTCTACAATTTTCTTTTGTTCTGACATTGGAGGGTATGGAAATCCAAACTGTTCAAATGCTTTACTAGGTAACCTCCATCTTCCAAACATTGAACTTCCCTGACCAAAGCCATAAAATATTTTATTGGTGTAACCCAGTTGAAAAATGAAAAGGTAGAATGCACTTATAGCTTGGATGTCTTTTAACCTAAATACTCTATAGTCAGGACTAGTTACACCTAGCTGCTTAGAAATGTCAACATAGCCCGTTAACAAGTCCATATGATTCATTATGAAATGACCTTTTTCAACTAATTGATATTTTGAATAATCCATTGACACTTGTCCCTTTCCTGAAATAATATCTTTTACTTTTATCCCCTTTTGAGTTACTGATAGTACATCATAACCCAATTCTCCTGAGATTTTTTTTATAATTTCAAAAATGTATTTGTTTTTCTTTATTTTCCAATGCTCAGGAATCTCCCCAATCCATTCTACACCTGAATCTTTAAGATTCACATCAGGATTAAGCCCTTTAGTGACTACATGATTAATTAGTGCTGTTCTCTTCTCTTTAAGTAGTTCTATTTTCCTTTCCTTCTTGGCTAGTAAATCATCTATTAGGGCTGTCTTTTTGTCTAGGTAGGTGACTATTGCTTTTTGTTCATTGAGGGGTGGTAAAAATGACTTTATTTCTCCAATCTCTGAACTGTTTATAGCTGGATAGCTAACACCATAAGAATTAGATATAGTGAAATCAATAAAATAGTTACTTAAAGCAAAGTATCCCAAAAAGCCTGATTCTATTTTTCTAGGTCTTAGAACTGCAAATCCAGTAGAGGCTATTAGATTTCCTATAGGATTCCTTATGGTAGCAATAGCCTTAAGATATGTTCTTACAGTAGAAACTATTACATCTCCGTGAATCACCTTCCTTCTTGCTCTTGATGGAGCATCCTTAAACATAAGGAGAGTGCTATTCTTAATACCTTCTGAAGCATTGACATCAGCAATCTCTATATAATTGATTTCGAGATTTTCATCAGTTTTTTCATTTAATGTATCATCATTGATAGTTATTAAATATTTCAGGCTTTTTTCAGACCAATGAACTGGAATATTTCCTATCCATTCAGTTTTGGTCGGCTTATATTTTGGGTATGTCTTCATGTGGTTCTAGGTGCTAAAAGATGTAATGCCCCTTCTTTGATTCCAATCCAATTTGTTGCTTCTTCAAAACTCATCAAGTCTATTTTACTCATTTCTCAAGGATTTGTTGAAATAGACCATCACTCTCTTTTTCAAGCTCTAACAAATCATCAGTAATATCTTTTAAGCTTCTGAGTGGCTTATATTCATAGAAATACCTTGTGAAGTTAATCTCATAACCTACCTTATCTTTAGCTCTGTCCATCCAAGCTTGAGGTAAATGTGGCTGTACTTCTTCATCAAAGTAGCTATCAACATCTACAGTTAAAGGAATTCTCTCATAGTCTCTTAGCTTACTGTTTGGCTTAGGCTCTCCCTGCTTATTTCTAATGACTTCTCCATCTTCATCTACAAGTGGCTGCTCTATGGTTACCTTATTATAACCAAAGTAGGTGTTAGGGTAAATCTTACAAATATCAGAGTCTTTAAAGTCTAAGTAAGTGGCAATTATTTCATCTCTTTGAGCATCTGAAATAACCTTTCTCTTATCTCCTAAAGACTTCTTCATACTATGGTGCAAGTCTGTGGCATTTATTAGCTGTACATAACCTTTTCTTTCCTTTCTCTTTTTGTTATTCACAATCCAGATATAGGTGCTAATGCCTGTGTTAAAGAATAACTGGTCTGGAAGTGCTACAATAGCCTCAAGCCAATCATTTTCAATTATCCATTTTCTTATCTCTGATTCTCCTGAACCCGCATCTCCTGTAAAAAGTGGAGAGCCATTAAAAACTACTCCTATTCTGCTGCCCTTCTCTTCCATCTTAGAAATCATGTGCTGTAGGAATAAAAGGGAACCATCTGAACTTCTAGGAGTTCCTACAGAGAACCTACCTTGGGGATTTTGAGCTTCCTTCTTTACCTGTTCCTGTTCAGATTTCCATGACACACCAAAAGGTGGATTGGTAATCATATAGTCAAAAGTCTTTCCTTGTAGTTGGTCATCAGACAAGCTACTGCCTAAGTGTATATTCTCAGGATTTTCTCCTGTAATAAGCATATCTGACTTACATATGGCATAGGTCTGAGGATTTAACTCTTGGCCAGAAAGCTTGATATCTATATTAGGGTTGATATTTTCCTGTATCCATTCTTTGCCTATTGTTAGCATTCCACCAGTACCACAGCATGGGTCAAATATTGACCTTATTTTACCTTCTCCTTCTAAGTCTGATTTATTCTCAGAAAATGTCAGACCTACTAGAAGCTTGACAACATCTCTAGGAGTATAATGCTCTCCACTAGTTTCATTGCTCATCTCTGAGAACTTTCGTAGAAGTTCCTCAAAGATTTGCCCCATAGTATGGTTGCTAATTATCTCAGGGTGTAAGTCAACCTCTTTGAACTTAGAAATCAATAGGTAGAGCCTGTTGTTTCTTAATAGCTTTTCAATTGGCTTCTCTAGCTGAAACTTCTCAAGAATGTCAGAGACATTTTTAGAGTATCCATTCAAGTAGTTATCAAAATTAAGCTTTAAGCTATTAGAGGGAAGGCTAGAAAGGTCATATTTAGAGTAATTGTAAAAACTATGCTTAATAGCATTTTTAATGATAGGACTTGGGTCATCAATCTTGTCTTTATATTCCTCATAGAGCTTATGGGCTTGTTCCTTTTGAGGTTCAAGTACACAATCTAGTCTTCTAAGTACAACAAATGGTAGAATAACATCTCCATATTCATGCTGTTTAAATAGTCCTCGAAGGACATCATCACATACATTCCAGATAAAGGAGGAGATTTCTTGATGGGTTGACATAGGGTTTGAGTGGCTTTTAGCTTGCAATATAAAATATTGAAAGGTGACATCTGCTAAGAGTTAGCCATAAAACTATCAAAAATGCAATTCATCTACATGTTTAGGAGGTGTTAGAAGAAATTCAACAAAATCTTAAAAGAGACTTTGACCAGTAAATACACAATAAGCAAGCTATGTAAAGAGTGCTAGCACTTTGTTTATAAAAGAGCAAAAAGATTCCTTTAGCAATGATTGTGTATCAGTCAAATTATCATACTCCTATCTTTAAAACTGAATATTAATATACCTAACTAAATCAATATATATATAAGGGGCAATTATCTTGGTTGGCTTCATCTTTAGATTAAGTAAAGGTTCTTAATTCTTGAAAATAGTAGGACTTGTCAATTCTTGAAATTCAGAGTTTGTTAAAAAAAACTTCATTTAAGACTTTCTTATTCTTCTTTTAAAAAGAAATACATACCTAACTAAATTTATATATATATAGGGAGACTTTGTTTTGGTTGGGTCTTTCATAAATATTCTTTAGGTTCTCTTATTGATATGCAATAAACCCATAGGAAAGGACACCTACAGGATTGGTAGGTGTACATCAAACTTAAACAATAAGCAAATCAGACTCTTTTAAATATTACTTGGCAATACTCAAACTTTTATATTCCCACAGACCTCTAATCTTACTATTTCAACATGTAGGTGAACTGCTTAAAATTCTTGCAAAAAACACCTACAGGTTGAGAATTCTTAAACCATATCAATGTAGGTGAACTTGAAAATCATTACCCATCCAGACTAATTTGTCCTTATATATATATATATATTGATTTGGTTAGGTCTATAATAGAAAGAGGCTACTTCCTTTATGTAGCCCTTTTTGATTTTTTAGTGTAAAACCTAAGTCATTTCCTTTAAATAAATATGTCAAATGATTCTCCATTTTACTTTCAAACCCTTCATTTGAAAGGCAGACTATTATCTCTTCTAAAATCTCTTTTTTTGTAGCTGTTAACATGTTTATTAAAATTATATTTATGATTTAATTAATTCCTCACCCTATTTTTGAGTATGCTGTATCCACTCAATACGAGTACCTTTTCTGCAATAATTGTAAGTGGAAAGTATTACCTAGAATCACAATACTGTGTTACTAAGATTTAATAGTTAGATTTCTACTAATTGGTATTTAGTAGCTTTCCCAGATACACTTATAGCTTTAAGCTTGCATTTATGTCCTTTATTATTGGTCAAAATAAGCTGGTCTTCTTCTACAGATTTCAGTCTAGACTTTATAGTTCCAATACTACAGTCGAACTTTACAGTTAGATGTTTTACTAAGTCCTTCTGTTCTTTAATGACACCTATTTCACCAAGCATAAGTGATACTTCATTTGCTACTTTTTCTGTAGGTGCAGATTGTTCTGTATCTCTTTTTAGTTGTTTAACTTCCTGTGGTGTTGCTTTCTCAAAATCCTGCAACTTATCAGAGTATTTAAGATAAAGTGGGGGAATTTGCTTGCTCATCCTGCTCTTGACAAAATTTACTCTAATGAGTTCTGTCTTTGTACCATCCTGTAGATGAATTTGGCTGATACCAAACACATTACTAGATTTGTTTGCAGCCTCACTTCCTAAATGTCCTCGAGCTTTAGTAGTGCCTTGGTTTTCATGTATAATCATTAAAACTGTAGCATCATGCTCCTCACATAAATTCCCTAAGAAGTCTAAAAGTTGGTTGGATTCAGTTATTGAATTAAAATCTTGAATACAGTCACTTGCTACATCAAGAATTATCAATGGTTTAAATAATGCGTGTACTTCTACATATCTACAATACTGCTTTATGGCTCTCTGCCTATGCTCTCTTGGAATATTTTTTATTGATGTGCAGAAAAAAGTTATATCTGACTCTAAGTCTAGTTTAGTATGCTTGTTCATTTGTGCTAATGCATATGGCAACTCCTCACTAATGCTTCTTTCTGAATCAATAATTGCAACTGCAGACCTTGTAGAACTCCCTACTTTAAATCCAAGTTTTCCTTCCTTATTATGGGTAAGTAATAGTGATGCAAAAAAACTAGCTAGTCTACTTTTATGACTGCCAAACTGTCCTTGAATAAGATTAAGGGTGTTTTTCTTAATTACTGGAAATCCTAAATAGGTAATTAATGGCTCACGCCATACAATGGATTTTGAGGCTGTTTTCCTAATGATTTTCTCTGACTTTATCAAATCCCCTAGCCAGTTGTATTTCTTTTGTAACTTGTATATTTCTTCCTCTTCTTCAATTTCAAAAGCTTTTTGTTGCTTTTGAGGAAGTTTTTTGTAATTCTGAGTAGTTTCAGAAGAAGACTGTTCTACCCCTGCTTCTTTAAGTTCTTCATCAGAAAAATCAAAACTAATCTCTGTATCAGGCTCCTTAGATATCCTTTTAGGTTTTTCAGGTTTAAAAGAATCAATATTTTGTGGAACATGCTTCTTACACTTAAACTCATCAGGCTCTAGTAGAATGCCAGTCTTATCAAGAATAAACTGAGAGGCTTCTTCTGTGGTCTTTAAATTGTTGACTAGTCGAATAAATTCAACAAAGCCATATGCCATTTGGTTTTCACAATTGAGAACCCATGGGGCTTTTCTACTTAGAAACATGGAATCTCCAAATAGTTCTATGTTTGGGGATGGGATTGGTTTTCCTTGACCTTGGAAATTGGGAATTACAGTAAAAAAATTCATTAGTTTACTAATTTATTAAGTTCAAAGTATTCCAAACTTTGGAATACGCATAGAACTGCCCAGACACCATAATTACTAGTGTCAAAACAAGACTATGTAACAACCGAAGACCTAGGTCTTCGTAATAAATTAGTAGACTGAGAGTGACCTTTCCACAGGTTTCTTAGGTAAGACTACTGTAAAGACCTCTTTGGATTATTCTAAGAGACCCTGAAAGTAATTTCGTACTTCCATGTACTATATAAGTTACAAAAAAATGAAACCTACATATGTATGTGAAAGAGACATTTCAAGAGCCTATTAAGTTCCTAGGGAGAAAAGGAATCCTGAAAACACTTCTCAATAGACTTACTGCAAGGGATTTACAGGAATAAAAAAACAAGGCTTAATTTTTAAGTTCCTCTGGCATGCCATTGGGCTGTTTGGTTAGAGTGAACTCCACATATGTAAAATTGGGCTCACCTAAATCTGAAATAGATGAAATTACACCAGCTTCTACAAGTGAAGAAGCATAATCTGAATGGTTAAATCTCAGTACAAGTTCGTGCGAATCTATAGAGATTATCTGAAAAACAGTATTATAGTCCTTTTCAATAGAAGCCAAATAGTAGGAAAGGGTTAGAGTATTGCCAGATATGGTTTGCTTGCCTGAAAAAGGACGGAAATTATCAAATCCAAAGGTAAAGAACTCAAAAGTTGAATAAAAGAGGTTGTCCTCATAAAACTCAATATAAGAGTAAGGACCACTATTGTCCACTACCTCACTTCTTTCATCACCATTATCATTTTCAATCACATATACCACTTTCCATGCACCAACTATGCCTGTCTCTGGTTTTATATTATTGCCATTATTCTTGCACGAACTGAGAGACAATAAAAATGGAAGAATAAGGATAAAGAGGGATTTTTGTAGAATCATTGTTGCTGTGTTAAAATTAGCTCGCAAAGGAAGTAAAAAAGAATGTCACCTACTAATTCTGTAGATGACATTTGAAATGGCTATTACTCTGTAAGAAGATTACTATATTTCTTCTTTGTCTGATGGTCAAAATTAGCCAAATAGGCTTGTGTCGTCTTCAAACTAGTATGACCAAAAGCTTCTGAAATATATTCTATTGGTGCTCCATTTGATTTGAGTACAGATGCAAATGAATGCCTTGCTACATAAGTAGTTACAAGCTTATTCAGACCAATTTCCTTACTAATTTTAGACATATTACTGTTTATAACACGAGTGAAATTCTGAATAAGTTGTCTTTCTCTTAAAGGACTGACTTCTTTAGTCAAAATGTCAAACACATAATCTTCATCTCCTAAATATGGATAAGACCATTTGTTCAGGATTTCCTGTGCCAAAGGATGTAGGGGAATTGCAATAGGCTTCTGAATAGATTTTAAGCTTCTCTTTGTCTTTGCTCTTACTACGTGTATTCTATCTGCTTCTACATCTTTCTGTTTAAGGTTAACTATGTCCTTAATATTTATGCCATTACATAAATAACTAAAGAGCCAAAAGTCTTTAGCCTTATCTCTGATAGACATATATTCAGCCTTATAGTCAATAATTAGCTTGATTTCCTGTTTGGTTAGGGCTTTCTTAATGTTCCTGCTAGAAGGAATCTGATACTTCTTCTTAGAAAAAGGGTACTGTGATTTGTTAAAATCCTCAGCTTCAATAGCACAATTAAGAACAGACCTGAGGTTTCTCATATAAATACCAACTGTAGTAGTACTTCTGCCTTGTTCAAGCATCCAAGATTCATACTCTTCAAGAAACTCAGGTATAATATCCTGAAAATCAACATCTCTTTTAAATTTCTGTAGGGAAGCAAGAGCATTTTCCATTGATTGATAAGTAGATACTCTTTCTTCTTTCCTAAGTTTTGATATATACTCTTGGAAATAGGATTCTAATGAGACTACAGCCAAGGTAGACTCAGATTCCGACTCTATGCCATAAAAGGTATTTTTGAAAGTTTGAAAATCAAATACATTAAATACATCAGCTATTTCTTTGGCTCTATGAAGCTCTGACTGGCAAAACTCTCTTATAGCTAATAGGTTCTTATCCCTAAGTTTTGGAGACTCTAACTTGGCATAATCCTCTTCTGATAGATTATAACCAAAAGAATATACTCTAAACTTTCTATTGTAGGTGACTCTAAGCTTTACAGGAAAAGTATTCTCCTTAGAAGCCTTTCTTAGGTCTTGAATGATTTTAAATGTAGGTCTCTTTATACTCATGATTTACATATTTTAGGTGAACAACAAAATGAACAACACTGATATGTAAAAGAGACTGGTTTGTTAAATAGCTTAAGGAGAGTTACCCTTTTCAAGCATTAATGGGCACTTCGCCTTAGCTCAGCTGGTTAGAGCATCTGACTGTTAATCAGAGGGTCCTTGGTTCGAGCCCAAGAGAAGGAGCAAAAAAGCAGCATTCTTGCTGCTTTTTTTATGCCCAGTTTTTAAATTCTGCCGAATTTCTGAGGAATTCATGATACTTTTAGAACATGAATCCAAAATCACATCTGCCAGAACTAGAGAACTCTGAGAACAACAATAAACGTTCAAAGAACTTGAAAAAATGGGCCATAGCGGTAATTACGCTAGCCTTTGTAGGCGTATTTCTCCTGCCCTTTCTGATTACTCACTTCTCTTGGGCCTATGACTTAGGAACCTCCAAGCCTAATGAAATTGGTGACACAATCGGGGGTATACTGTCTCCTTTTATTGGTTTGGTAAGTGCTATTTTAATATACATAACTATTGACCAGCAAATAGAGGCCAACAGAAAAATTCAAAAACAGATAGATAATGAGAGAACGGATAAGTTTGAAGAAACGATATTTCTAGAAACCATAAGAAAACTAGATTTGATTGATAATAAATTACAGAACTTTGAATTGAAGAACGCTTTAAATACAACCGAAGATGCAAGTTCATACTATTCCAAAATGATGGACTATTTAATTTTTGACGAACCCCTTCTTTCTAAAACGAATTCTAAAATTATCATACCTGAAAAATACCCAAAGTTTTTTTTCACCCTGTTTCAAGACTTTCTTTCAACAATCGCCTTTTTCAACTCTAAGGTTAATAGCCAAAAAGCATACATCTCTATTGTTTACAATAGATTTAACGAAATGCGTAAGTTTTTTTATTCTAATGGCATAATAAGAATACAATCTATCCTATTAAAAACACCCTTAACAAACATCTGCTACCTTGATCTCAAAGACATTGACAAACTTAGTAAAGTGAAAGAGTATTTAAATCTTGAATTACAACTTCTTGTTAAACTTGATGAAGATACCCAAACCCAACTTTGGAAAACAAAATCTATTTCATTTATAGATGATATCATAAACGACTATTTAGAGTACTTAAACTATAAGGATTTACTAAAGCTGAAACAGCAAGAAAACATGACAAATGAAGATGTTCCTGATTACATCGACTCTTATAAAGGGCTAGATGAGGATTTTGAAAAATTTGTAAGTAAATTAAAAAAGAAAGGCATATATAAGCTTTAGAATAAATAGAACACTTCACTTATTATTTGTCAAAAGGTAACTGGTAAACACATTTTCTATTCATAAATTCCTTATTTCATTACACCTTTTCGCTCGAAACCTTCCTACACTTTCCTTCCAAAAATGCCTCTATACAACTGTTTTTAAGGGTCTGGTTTATTAGAAAGTCAAGCCTTCTATTTTCTAAAAATTGACAATAGCCGAGTATATGGATTTCGATAAAAAACCAAAGGTTGTGTAATCGTTAAAAAAATCACGCCCCCCCTACTCAAATAGCTCAGCATCATACTCCAATCCAGCAGCAACCTGTACCATGGAGATTCTGACTTTGGTGGGGAAAAACTTTTCGTGGTCTGCTCTTTTGTGAGCTTTTCCTTGTCCGCCGCTATCGTCTTTTATGACTAAGTCCATTTGTTTTATTCCTTCTGACCAAATAATGGATTCGTTCTCCCAAAAGTCATGCATATCAACATCTAGCTCATAGACTCCTTCCTCTGTATATAGCTCTGTTCCTGTACAGCCGTAGCCGTTCCCTTGTCCTTTGTTTGGAATATAACATAGCGTCCACTTGGTCGGCTCGCTGCCTTCTGGTTTTTCTATGACTTCAATACGAATATGAACTGTTCCGTTTCTATAATCAACTGGCGAAGTCCAATCGCTTGGCCTTTCTGCGTTAATCAAATCGCCTTTGACGTAGTAGTGCGATTTATTTGGTATAGCATTATCAGCATCAAATTTTGTATAGTCAAACGTTACATCAAAGAGTGTAAATTGACCAGAAACTGGTTTCTTTTGAGCCGTAAGGCTCATTGAAAATAAAAGAAGGCTAAGCCTTAGTAAATATTTCATGGAGGGCATTGATTTAAAACTCAATAATAAATATAGACATTCTATCAGAAAACTAGCCTAAGTCAAAATAAGCTGGTCAAAAGATAATTTGAATCCAAAAACAAAGCAGACCTCGAATGGGCTTATTACCTTAGCGTAATTTTCCAACCTAAACTTAATTATTACACAAATGACATACGTAGCAAATCCGGCCAGATATGACAAAATGGAGTATCGTAGATGTGGCAAAAGCGGCATCAGACTTCCTGAAATCTCTCTTGGCCTGTGGCATAATTTCGGTGGTGTAGATACTTACGAAACATATAGGTCTATTTTACATACTGCTTTTGATGCAGGTGTGACACATTTTGACCTTGCAAATAACTACGGACCTCCTGCAGGTTCTGCTGAAGAAAACTTTGGCTCTATTCTTAAAAAGGACTTCTTGCCTTACAGAGATGAACTTATCATTTCTTCTAAAGCTGGCTATCTCATGTGGCCTGGCCCATACGGAGAGTGGGGTTCTAGAAAATATCTTATTTCTAGCTGCGACCAAAGTCTAAAAAGAATGGGCTTAGAATATGTAGACATATTTTACTCGCACCGCCCAGACCCAGACACGCCAATGGAAGAAACCATGGGTGCTTTGGACAGTATTGTTCGCTCTGGAAAGGCATTATATGCGGGTTTAAGTAATTATAACCCTGAGCAAACAAAAGAAGCTTTAGCGATATTGAAAGACTTAGGAACACCTTGTTTAATTCATCAGCCAAAATACAGCATGCTAGTTAGGGATGCCGAAGCTGGCCTTATGGATGTTTTAGGAGACAATGGCGTAGGCTGTATCCCTTTCTCTCCACTAGCTCAAGGCTTATTGACAAGTAAATATTTGAAAGGAATACCTGAAGGTTCTCGTGCGGCTTTAGACCACGGTTTCTTGCAAAAAGAGGATCTAAGCGATGGCTTGATAGCAAAAATTCAAAAGCTAAACGATTTGGCCGAAGGCCGAGGACAGTCTTTGGCACAAATGGCCATAGCTTGGTTATTAAAAGACCAAAGAGTAACTACTGTCTTGATTGGTGCTAGACGTGTTTCTCAATTACAAAACTCTTTAGGTGCTTTAGAAAACAAAGCGTTTTCTGCTGAGGAGCTTGCTCAAATCGAAACTATTCTAAAGTAATTTATCTTCTCTGCATTTTTTATGCTTAGTATCACTCTATATTTTAACAAAAAAAATGAAATCAATCTTATCTCTTTTAATTTTATCATTTGCCTTCTCTTGTACACCAGTAGAAGAAAAAGCAGCAGAAGTAACAGAAACTATCACAGAGGCTGTCACTGAATTAGAAAACCCATTTATTCATCACGTATATTTCTACTTGAATAACCCTGACAGTGCCGAAGACAGAGCAAAACTGGTAGAAGGTTTGAACAAATTAGCTAAAGTAGAAACTATTCAGAAACATTACATTGGTTTCCCTGCAGCTACAGACAGAGAAGTAATAGTGAAAGACTATGCAGTAAGCTGGATGTGCCTATTCAAAAACATGGAAGAAGAAGAAATGTACCAAGTAGACCCTATTCACTTAAAGTTTGTGGAAGACTATAGTCACCTTTGGAGTACTGTTAAGGTTTATGATTCTATTCAGTAAGTAGAACCAAAAACTACATTATTATTAAGAGCCTAAACGGCAAAAAAGGAAGGGCTTGGCTCTTCCTTTTTCTTTATAGAACGTCTCCTTTAATTTTTCTTTTTGGTGATAAAAGTCATATTATCTTCAGAAAAAGAACCCGAATTTTGAAGAAAAAAAGATGGATTTCACTTACCTCATAGCTGCGATAGTTATCCTCCATTTCCTTATTGGTTTTGCTTACCTTTTCTACAAAATAGGTATAAAAAAGCCTTCTAAGAAAGAAAACAATGAGTCAAGCACCCAACCTCCGCTGCATTAAAGCCTCTACTAGGTCAAATAGCCTTTTGGGCTTTAGCGTACGCCAATTGTCAAACTGAAGCGTCCCGCCAAAATTCAAATAATAGTCAAGTCTATATTTCTGCATTTCCGAGAGAATAAACTCTGGTGCGTTTATGATACTTACCCAGCCATCTTCCACATCGTCAAACCATTCTTCGTAATAATCTTGGTCTCCACCATGAAACTGAAACAGGTTTTCAGCAATCAGGATAAACTTGTCAATTCCGTTTTTCAGCAGCCTGTCAATCACGTTTCTTTTCAGATGCATGATGTCATTATGCAGGGTATCATTCCACTCGCCAAAAAGCTCTAGCACCGCCACATTATTAGTGTAATCAGTATAAAGTAATTTTATATAAAGTGTTTCTGAGCCAATATCATCCCAGCGAGGGTCTATATAGTAGCCATAAACATCATTTTCATAATAAATGCTATACTCCCTTCCGAAAAACGGAGAACGCATGTCTTTATCTGCCTGATAATACTTTTGCCAATTATGATAAGGTTCTATGTCGTGCATTAAAAATCTAAAAGAATATTTGGGTTCTTACCAATTAACGATAAATTCATCAAAACGTGCCAACATTTCTTTACTAACCGTACCCGCCATGCCATTTCCGATAGTAACGTTGTCAATTTTAGTCACGGGTAAAACCTTCTTATTGGTAGAAGTGGTGAACACCTCGTCTGCCTCAAAAATGTCTTTTAAAAATAAATCCGTTTCGCTCACTTCATGGTCTGACTTTGCCAATTCCATAACTGTCCTTCTGGTAATACCTCTTAAAACTCCTGTGGCAGGTGTTTTAATTTGATTGTCTTTGACCAAAAAGATATTGCTCCTACTCATTTCAGATAGAAGACCGCCAGTATGATATAAAACATCAATAGCCCCTGCAGCCTTTATAGCCGGCTGAAGTGACATCACTCTTTTATAATCTGTAGACTTAAGCGTAGGCATATCACGAGAATACTCATGCGTAATTATTGAAATTCCTTCATCAAAAGCCTCAGCTGGCATTTGTGATAGATTTTCTGAACGAATAAGAAAATTCGGCTTTGTCATGGTAGAACTGTCTGGAGCATCTCCACCAGTTAGTAAAAATCGATAAGCTACTTCTTCAGCGTTTGAAAGCTTATAAAGCTCTGTCAAAATTCCAAAAACATCCTCTTGTTTCATACCAAAAGGAATATTTAACAAATCGGCCGAACCTTTAAACCTTTGCCAATACCAATCCCACTGAAAAGGCTTCCCGTTATACGTCCTGAAATAGTCAAACAGGCCATACCCTCTCAGTAGACCCAAGTCGTTTGGACTAATCGTAATATCTTCCGAAGGCATTATTTGCCCATTATACCAACTGTGACTTTTCATCATTGTCTATATTTTAAATCAATACCGATGTAAATTAACAAGATTTCTGAAAGACTATTTCCATAAACTTTGCTGAGCCAAAAGGAAGGTAAATTACTCCCATAAAATCCTTAATAATTTCAAATTAAGGGAGTCTTTCTCAATTTTAAAGAAAGGTGAATACCATTAATTCGAAAAAAATAAAAACTTGAACATTTCTCTATTAACTTTACCGATAAGAAATGTCAAGCATTCAATACAAATACAAACCCGAAAATCTGACGCTCTCAGAGCCAGTAAAATATGACGCCTCCAAGTTAAAAACGGAGGAAATGCTCATTAATATTGGCCCACAGCATCCATCTACCCACGGGGTTTTAAGACTAGAGGTAGTTACAGATGGCGAAATAATCAAAGACGTGGTCCCGCATATGGGATATTTACATCGTTGCTTTGAAAAACATGCTCAATCAGTTCCTTTTAATCAAGCTATCCCATTTGTGGATAGGTTAGATTATGTGGCGGCCATGAATTCTGAACATGTATGGGCTATGGGTGTTGAAAAAATGCTCGGCATAGAAAATGACATTCCCAAGCGAGTAGAATACATCCGCGTTTTAGTAGCTGAGTTAAATAGACTAGCCTCTCATTTTATTGCGATAGGTACCTATGGCTTGGATATTGGAGCAGCTACACCATTTCTTTGGCTCTTTAGAGACCGTGAAACCATCATGAGAATGCTGGAGTGGGCTTCTGGAGCAAGAATGCTTTATAATTATATCTGGATTGGTGGTTTGTTCTATGACCTCCCAGTTGGCTTTGAAGAAAAGTGCTTGGAGTTTGTGAATTACCTTAAGCCAAAACTGGTAGAGCTTCGTCAAATAATTATTGACAATCATATTTTCATTAACAGAACCGCTAATGTAGGCGTTTTACCACTTCAGATGGCAGTAAATTACGGTTGCTCTGGACCTGTCCTTAGAGGAAGCGGTTTGAAATACGACTTAAGAAGAGTTGACGCCTATTCTGTTTACCCTGAAATTGATTTTGACATACCTGTGGGTAAAGGAGAAATGGGAACCATAGGCGACTGCTGGGATAGAAATAATGTTAGGGTTCAAGAATGCACAGAGTCTGTTAAGATTATTGAGCAATGTCTTGAAAAGCTAACTAAAGAACATAAAAGAGATAGAAGTTTTGACCCACAAGCTTTAGTTCCTAAGAAAATTAGGCCAAAAGCAATGGAGTTTTACTGCAGAGCTGAAAACCCTAAGGGCGAGTTAGGCTTCTTTTTTAAGACAAACGGAAAATCTGATATTCCTGAAAGAGCGAAAGTAAGAGCTTGCTCTTTCAATAACTTATCAATACTACCCGAAATATCGCGAGGAACAATGATAGCTGACTTGGTCGCTATTGTAGGTTCAATTGATGTGGTAATGGGTGAAGTAGACAGGTAATAATTACAACTCCCAAACACTTGGGTTTTCATGCCTTCTGAGATGCTTCCTAACCTCCATCCAAAAAGCTAAAACCATATAAATAATAATAGGAGAACCAAGCGTAAAAAAAGATGCGTATATAAAGTACAGTCTAATGCTACTGGCCGAGAAATTCATCTTTTGACCAATTTTAGAACATACGCCAAAAAGCCTACTTTCTACAAGGTATTTAATTTTTTCCATGAAGTGGTTTCTCATTTGAATTTAGCAAAGAACACACTAAGTTAATGCTTTTAAAAGAATTCACTAATCAATTTAGCCCAAACCTACCAGAACAGGTCGTTATAATCCCTTTTATAGACCTTAAAGGACTTGCTTAGACCATTTACACGGCAGAACCGAATAACTAGCTAAAAACAAGCCATTTGTAAAAGAGCTTCATTTTAGACACATTTTTACTGAACAGGTTTGAGCATTTAGAATTAACTTTATATTTCCATCTAACCATAGACATGAATAAAGAACCAAAATTCAAACCCACTTTTGGCGAATATATTAGTAATACCAAAGCTCTAGACAACGAGCTCACTTATATGATAGCCATAGGAGACCCAGATGCCGTACGCTCCCAATTTTATGGCTCTGATATTTTACAAGAAATGCTTAACAGAGACTCGGTAGTTGGGATTAGATTTTCCTATGGAATAAATGAAAACCTCATCCCCAACATCATTTTAACTCCTATAGACACTTATGGCGACATTGTAAATAAACCAACAAATGGTGGCCTAGGTGATGATGGCGACAATCGTGGCGGAGATGGCCCCGTTTGTCCCGATCATTGTTGATAAAAAAATATGACATCGCTAGACAATTTTTTACGTTTTATCTCAAAATACCCAAGTTCAGTATTTGAAAGTGCATGTATTCTAATCCCTTTATTTTTAGGAATAGTAAGGTGGCGACGACTAACGCCAGATATTAAACTAATGTGGGGCTATACTGCCATATTAGCCCTGACTGATATTTCACTTTGGTGGACTGCTCTCCAAGGTATAAACAACTATAAATGGGCTAACTTACAAGAAATACTTATTGCTGGCTGGTTGTTTTATGTGCTTTACAAAATGCTCCACGGGCTTTCATTAAGAGCCTTAAGTATCATTTACATTATTTTTGCCATTATTATTTTTATTGGTTTTGACCTCGTTAATTACTCTGGCAAAATATTCACTTTTAACCGACTCCTTTTCATTGGCTTGTCTTTCATGTTCTTTTATGAATTATTAGAAAAACTAGAAGTAAAAAACCTCTTCCAATACCCAAAATTTTGGTTCTTCACAGGTTTATTGATAAGTAGTTTAGGTACTCTTTTTATGTTTATTTTCACCGAGTATACCACTCACATTAATAATTACTTCCCCACTTTCAGGCACCTAAGAGACTTCTTCAAGTACATCTTTGTTACCTTTATTTCCATAGCTATATTTCTTGATAATAAACATTTTAAGCAAACAATTTAATTAATGGATCCGGTAGTTCAATCTATTCTTATTGGTACTGTTATATTAACCTTAATGGGGTTTTCTGTCGTTGGTTTTGTGGTATATTATCAAAGAAAACAAATTAGAAGCCAAAGAGCCCTAACGCAATTAAAAGAAGTGCATCAAAAGCAAATGCTTAGCAACTCTCTAGCCGTACAAGAAGTAGTTCGTAGAAAAATATCCAATGACCTCCACGACGAAATAGGCGGGCTACTCTCTGCCACAAAGCTTAGCATTAGCTCTCTCAGTAAACAGGTGGATTCCAATGTAGTGGAAAGGGTAAACCATTCAAAACAGCTTGTAACTGAAGCACTAACCCAAGTCAGAAACTTGTCGCGTGACCTTATACCTCGTACTCTTGAGAAATTTGGTCTCGAGCTGGCCATTCAAGAATTTATTCAAAAAATGGAGGAAGCCGCATCCGTTGAGTTTCATTTCAGCCATGAAGACGACTTAGAAAGATTCCATCCCGATTTAGAATTGGCGGTCTATAGAATTATTCAAGAGCTAACTAATAACTCCTTGAAACACGCTGAAGCATCTTTGATTGAAATTGACTTAAGAGTTATTTCCGAAAAACTGCAAATAAAGTTTACAGACAACGGAAAAGGTTTTGATCTTGCAAGTGTACTTTCTTCTGAAAAAGAGGGCTTAGGCTTAGGAAATATTTTTTCTAGGCTTTCTGTAATTGATGGAGAATACACCTTTAACACCAATAAAAATTCTGGTGTCGAATATTTGATATCTATCCCCCAAAAAGTATAAACCATGAAAGATAAAATTAAACTTGCTATTGTAGACGACCATCTCCTTTTTAGACATGGTATGGTTCAGATACTTTCGCAAATTGATGACTTTGAAGTGGTATTAGAGGCGTCAAATGGAAAAGAATTTTTAGAAAAGCTCCCAAGTACTACCGTTGACCTAATTCTTTTAGACATTCAAATGCCAGAAATGGATGGCATTGAGGTCACAGAGCATTTAAGAAAAAAAGATGAGGAGCAGCCCAAAATAATTATCCTATCCATGCACAATGAAGACCAGTATATTCTTCATTTATTAGAAATAGGTGCAAACGGCTATTTATTAAAAGACACCGAACCTGATGAGGTGGAACTTGCTATAAGGAAAGTGAATGGGCAGGGAATTTACTTTACCGATTTTGTAAGCCGTGTTATGCTTAGGAAGGCTACGCTCAAAAAATTGCCACGATCGGGAAAATTCTTTAATTACAAAAAGGACTTATCTGAAAGAGAGCTAGAGGTTTTAACGCTTATTTGTCAAGGACAAACTACCGCAGAAATAGCGGATAAAGTATGTCTAAGCCCAAGGACTGTAGAAGGACACAGAACCAGAATAATGGAAAAGTTGAGCGTTAAAAACACGGCCAGTTTAGTGGCTTTCGCTGTAAAAAATCAATTAATCATGGTTTAAAATTGCGGTAGCCTCTATTTCTACTAAATAGGTTTCCTGAATCATTCTGCTTACCTCTATCATGGTGGTGCAAGGCAATATTTCACCAAAAAACTCGGAATGGGCTTTTCCTATTTTATCCCATTGATCTATATCTTTTACATAAATCCTCGTTCTAACCACATCTTCTAGTTTTCCACCCAGCTGCTCAATAGCATTTTGAATTCGCATCAAAATGAATCTGGTTTGTAAAAACGGGTCATTCTCTCCTACTATTTCGCCACTATTGGTAATAGAAACCGTTCCACTTACTTCAATGGTATTAGCCACTCGTACGGCACGAGAATAGCCGACAGACTCCTCCCAAGACGTTCCTGAACTTAAATTTTTTCTATTCATATTTTATATACGTTTTCTGTACCCTTTTAGTCCAAAATCGCTAACTATAAAAAAAACGAAGTAGACTGAGCACTAGTAGTTTAGAATCAAACCAAGAAAAAGCCCACCCATAATAATTACGTAAGAAGGTATTTTGGTAGTAATCAAAATCAAGAAGGTTATTATGATAGTCCATACCGATATCATAGAGCCAGACATGGTTTCAAAAAGTGAAATTCCTGCTGCTATGGTTAAACCTGTACTGGAGGCATTTATACCTTCTAATGAAGCTCTCACAGCTCGGTATTGTTTTAATTGAGTCCAGAATCGAATCACAAAAAATATCATCAAAATTCCGGGCAGAAAAATACCTAAGGCGGCTACTCCTGCTCCTAGAATTTGACCACTTACCCCCCAATCTCTCATTGACAATGAACCGACAAAGGAGGCTATTGAAAATGTAGGCCCAGGAACCAACTCTGCTATGGCAATTCCTGAAAGAAATTCATCTGCAGATAAATAATGTTTAAACTCTACAAACTCATTGAAAAGTAGAGGTTTCATAATATGACCTCCTCCAAAAGCCAAACTACCGTTTCTGTAAAAATTCTCAAAAAGACGAATAGGAAGGTTTTGAGTAATAGAACCTACGGTGATGGATGCTCCAAAAATCACAGCCCACAAAATGAAATTTCTCCATGCTATTTTTATAGGGCTTTTATCCATCACCTCTTGTTCTTCAAACTTAAAAGAAGACACTATTCCTCCTAAAAGAATAAGAGCAGGGGTAACATAAGGAGAACGGTATAAAAAAGCCATACCTGCTCCCAAAACCATCAAAACCCAACTCGTTTTTGAATGTATCACTTTACGCCCTATCACATACGCAGCATAAAAAATAAATGCGATCCCCATCGGTTTTATAAACCGCGTCATTTTTAGCAATAAATCTTTATCAATAAAAGACACCCCAAGTGCCGCACCAGCCATTATGATGGTAGCTGGTAATATCCAAACCAAAAGTGTAATAATGGCTAAAACAGGCCCTCCTAGCTTAAAGCCTATGGCCGTTAAAGTTTGTGTAGATGTGGGGCCAGGAAGTATTTGACAGAGAGCCTGAAGCTCCATAAGTTCTGCCTCTGTTAAGTATTTATGACGAATAACAAAATACTTTATAAACAAGGTTAGGTGAACATTTGGTCCACCAAAACCAGTCAATGCTATGGTAAGCACATCCCTTAAAAATATAAAGTATCTTATTTTACGCATATTTCACTGCGAGTTCCTTTTGGCTTAGAACCACAATCTACTAAAAAAAGAAATCGATGCACGCACCGATTTCTTTTTTTAGCTTCTCTATCTGAAATTTAAGCCTATTTCATCTCTACTACCTGAAGACTAACGTCAGACCAAGTTTTGTTCATGTGAAGTTCTTTACACGCTTCACCAATAGCTTCTAAAGCCGCGTTTCCACTAAAGTCAGTAAGTATATCAATACTTCCTGTTACTATAGTAGCAGTATCATTTTCTGCAATAGCGAAGTCAAAAGTTTTCTCAACACCATTCATTTTCAATGTTACAGGAATAAGGCCATCTGCCGCAACACCATAAGAACCAGTAATTAATGAGTCAGAAAGGTTATTAAAGAAAAACTCTACCAACTTAGCATCACGTGGTTCGTTGTTCGTGTTTACACTTTTTGCATTGATCGTAAATTCATTTCCTGAAAGGCTAATTTCATCAAAGCTTCCTGGTACACCTACTTTATCTGGTGTTTTAAAGGCCGTCCAAGTCAATGTAGACTTTGCCAAATTAAAATTATAAGCCGTGGCCTCTGTCGTTTCTTCTATTTCTTCCGTATTTGTTGAAGAATTACAAGACACCATTACAGATGTCACAAACATGGCTAAAAGTACTTTTTTCATTTTTGTTATTATTTATTTTTTGAGTCCTAATTCCCTTAATCTTTCTTCTAAAAACTCTCCTGCAGTCATATCCACATATACTTTAGGAGAGGTCTCAGAAATACACGAATCTAATGAGGTCAAATCCATTTCTGCACGTGGGTGCATAAAAAATGGGATTGAGAACCTAGACGTCTTCATTTTTTCAACCGGAGGATTTATAACCCTATGAATGGTTGATTTTAATTTGTGATTTGTTAACCTATCTAACATATCACCCACATTTATTACTATTTGGTCAGGCAATGCAGTCACAGAAATCCATTCTCCATCTGCTCTTAATACCTGCAGTCCATCTGCCGATGCCCCCATTAAAAGCGTTATCAAATTTATATCACCATGAGCCGCTGCCCTAACAGCCCCTTCTTCTAATAATTCAGGATTTTCGATTGGGAAATAATGCAAAGCTCTAAGAATACTATCACCCTGATACACTTTCGCCTCAAAATACTCTTCTGGCAACTCTAAATAAAGTGCTATGGCCTTCAATAAAGTACGCCCTGTATTTTCAAAGATGCGGAAAGTCTCCTTTGTGAATTCTTCAAATTCAGGAACCTCCTCAGGAAAAACATTTCCAGGCATGTCCTCTCTAGGATTTAACTGACCTACGTGGTAAAACTCTTTTAAGTCAGGCTTCTTAAAACCTTTAGCAGTTTCTTTATTTTTACCAATATAACCTCTTTGACCCGCTAACTCTGGAAACTCATATTTTGTTTTTAGAGCACCCTCTTGATAAAAAAACTTCTGCACTGCGGCATATAGCTTCTCTCTTAATTCGTCAGATAAACCATGATTTTTCAAAGCGACAAAGCCTATATTAGTAAAGGCTGCACCTAACTCACCTACAAATTTATTTTTGAGTTTAGAATCTCCCGAAGTAAACTCAGCTAAGTCAATCGAAGGGATAGTGTCTAAAAGTGTTTGTTGAGACATATTCTTGTGAAAATTGTTATTCAAAAATACGAGTTTAATTGCTCTTTTGTCAAAGAAACCGTTTAGAAGTATATCAATGACGTTAATTTATTCGACCTACAAAAATCTATTAATGTAAGTCAGACCTTGTTCTGCTAGCAATACTTCTTCCCAAAGTAATTTCATCAGCATATTCTAAATCTCCACCTATCGGAATCCCTCTCGCTATAGTAGTAATGTGCAAATTGAAGTCTGTTAATTTCTTTTGAAGATAAAAAGCAGTGGTATCTCCTTCCATGGTTGGCGAAAGTGCTAAAATGATTTCTTTCACCTGACCACTTTCCGAAATCCTTTTAATTAGTGTATCAATATTCAAATCGTTTGGACCTATGCCGGCAATGGGTGATATTATTCCCCCTAAAACATGATACTGCCCTTGATACTGAGCTGTATTTTCTATGGCCAATACATCTCTAGTATCTTGAACTACACAAATAATCTGTTCATCCCTATTTATAGAAGTGCATATTTGACACAAGACATCATCAGAGATATTATGACATTGACGGCAGTACGTAGTTTTTGTTCTTAAATCAATCAATGCTTTGGAAAGAGCCATGGTTTTTGATTCGTCGGCTTTCAGTAAATGCAAGGCCAAACGCAATGCAGACTTCTTCCCTATTCCTGGAAGTTTAGAAATCTCATCAATTGCATTTTCAATAAATTTGGAAGGGTAATTCACTTGTTATTTTTGAACTATTAGCGTTTACTTAACCATCACTTCTGCAGAAATACCTCTTTTGCATATTTCGTTTCGCTGCCCTACCAATTCTTCATACTCTCCTGAGTTTACAGCACATTTACCTTTTAAATGAATTATCATGGCACATTGCTCTGCCTGTGTAGGTTCATGATCGCAAACATCCACAAGCGTATCTATCACGTGGTCAAAAGTATTAACGTCATCATTAAAAACCACAAGACTCCATAGTTTAACGTTTTCTACTACCTCGTCTAGGGCTGTGACAATTTCTATTTCCGGACTTTCTTCTGGTTTCATTTACTTAACTCTGTTAAAGCGACACAAAAATATCAAAAAAAGCTACCTTCTTATGCTTATCTTTGAGCCTTTCTGAATAACCAAGCCTTACTTTATGAGTCCCGGATTAGCCATCACCATTCTTTTAGTGTACTTCGCTGTGCTAGTTTTCATTTCAATCAGAACTTCTAAAGGTGCTGATACCAATTCTTTTTTCAATGCCAACAAGGAAGTACCTTGGTATTTGGTGGCATTTGGAATGATAGGTACATCTCTTTCTGGGGTTACTTTTATATCTGTTCCTGGAGCTGTAGGAACCAAAGACTTTTCATACTTTCAAATGGTTTTGGGATATACTCTTGGTTATCTTTTTATTGCCACGGTTCTGATGCCCATTTACTATAAACTAAACCTTATCTCTATTTATACTTATTTAGAGAAACGTTTTGGCTTTTGGTCTTATAAAACGGGTTCTGCCTTTTTCCTTTTGAGTAGAACACTGGGCTCAGCCGTAAGACTTTATATTGCAGCACAAGTGCTCCAAATTGTCATTTATGACCCACTGGGTGTTCCCTTTTGGCTTTCTGTATTAATCACTATTGCTCTTATTTGGATTTATACTTTTAAAGGAGGTATTAAAACAATTGTTATTACTGATACGCTGCAAACTACATTTTTGGTATCTGCAGTAGCCTTAACTATTTATTTAATTACGGCAGAAATGGGCTTAGATTTCAGTGGAATGCTTGATACCGTTTCTTCTAGTTCTTATTCTAATATTTTCTTTTTTGAAGGAGGCTGGTCAGACCCCCAAAACTTCTTTAAACAGTTTTTCTCCGGAGCACTTATTGCCATTGTCATGACTGGCCTTGACCAAGATTTGATGCAGAAAAATCTGGTTTGTAAAAACATTGGCGAAGCCAAGAAAAACATGCTTTGGTTTACCATAGTACTAGTTTTTGTCAATTTAATGTTTTTAGGCTTAGGTGCATTAATGTACATCTATGCACAGAAACAAGGCCTTGATATTCCGGCAAAAACCGACGACCTCTACCCTATGATGGCCTTACAGCATTTTGGTAGTTTAGACTTTGGTATGGCTGGCATGCTAGTAGCCGTTATGTTTTTAATAGGAATTACCGCAGCCACTTACGCCAGTTCTGATTCTGCTTTGACAGCACTTACTACAGCGTTCTGCATTGACTTCTTAAACGTTGAAGGAAAACCAGAAACAGAAAGAAGAAGATTGAAAAATATTACCCACGTAGGCTTCTCTTTACTCTTTTTTGTAGTGATTATGGCTTTCCATGCCTTAAATAGCACTGATGTTATTTCCGCTACTTTTCAGATAGCCAGTTATACTTACGGGCCTTTGTTAGGTTTATTTGCCTATGGTATTTATACCAAGAGAGGGGTGAAAGACAAGTTTGTTCCTTATGTATGTGTTGCGGCCCCTATACTTACCTATGTCTTGGTTCAAATAATAGAAACCCAAACAGCATATCGTTTTGGTTTTGAAAACTTGCTCTTAAACGGAATGCTAACTATTGCGGGTTTATTTGCACTCAAAAACTCTGAAACTAACGTTTCACCAGCTTCTTAGTAAATTGACCTTTCTCAGAATTTACCGTCAGAAAATGAATTCCAGAAGCGTAATCAGTAAGGCTAATGTAAAAGGTTGGCTCTAAAACTGTATCTTTTTGTACTTCAAATAAGACTTTACCGCGGCTATCAAGTATAGTAACTTCTGTATTTTCTGATCTCAATTCTATTGGCAAAGCAATGGCTAACTTCTTCTGAACAGGGTTTGGAAAAACTAGAATCTTAGGCTCTGGTTCTTCTGCTAGTACTACAAAGGTCTCTAGATTATTAACCGGCCACCCTATCTCATTAAGAATAGTCAAAACCTCGCCACTGGGTTTATGAATAGCCAAAGCCGCAAGTATGGAAGGAGACATTATGGAGTATGCATTGGGAGTATCTGTACTAGCGTTGGCATCTCGAAAGTCAACATGTGACAAGCTCGCTCCTTCTTTATACGTTTCAGGAGAATATATCTCTGGTGTTCTTCCTAAGTATTTATTGTTGGTAACATTGAAAATTAATGCATTGCTGACCATTTCTTCTTTCAAATCTTCAGAAGGGTTTTGATAATTAGTTTTATCTACAAGCGACTCTCCTTCTTCAGTTTGAACGAACGTATCAAAAATATAAGGGAAGCTAGATTGCCCCCATTGACCTTCAGATTCATTATTAATTAGCTTCATAGATGAAGAAAAACCCAAACCATGAGCTATCTCATGTAATGCAACGGTAACTAAATCAAACTTTCCTGAAAAAGTAGTTCCATCAGTGCTGTAAGACCAATTTGTATTACTATTTAAAGTCACATTGATATCAAAGTCTCCGTTATTCAAATCTTTACCTGCAATAGCCTCTGCTAATGGGCACACGTACCATACATCTCTATAAGGAGCATTATCGATATTTCTATAAATTCTAGTAGCTCCAGAATATGCCAAAGTGGTACCACCACCTATATTTTCCCATTTTGCATTAATTCTGATAGGTTGGTTTGAAATCAAAATGGTCTCCCAAATACTTACAGCCTTTTCAAAGGCAGTTTCAGCTACATCAGGAAAGTCAGTATAAGAAACATCAATACTGCTCGTAACAGTTCTTCTTGTTTTTTCTGAATCTTCTGCTAAAACCTGAAAGAAAGCATCATGCTTATCAGCATGGCAAACTATTGGCTCAGGAATAGCCGACTCTTGCCCAAAACCTAAAAAAGGCAAGAGGACACAAAACAAAATTAAACTTCGATCAAACAACATAAATTTTAAAATGAATGACTGCTAAAACTAAATACGCTATTAATCAACAAAGCGTAACAAATTTTACACCATTTTTTGGACGAGAATGAAACCATATGTCACATTTTTAAATTAAATAACTAGGTTTGTATCCTAAGGACAAAAAATGGCTCAAAACTTTACTTTCATATTTCTATTTATTCTCGGTGCATTTTTAATGCTGTCCGTGCTTTTAGGAGTTGCAAAACTACTAAGACCTGACAAACCAAACCCTGAAAAAAACTCTTCTTATGAATCTGGAGAAGAAGTTGAGGGAGATGCAGTGGTCAGTTTTAACATCAAATTCTATGTAATAGCCATTATATTCCTACTTTTTGAGGTTGAGTTGGTTTTATTATTTCCTTGGGCTACAGTTTTCGGAAATGCCAACCTAATAAACGAAACGGCAGGAGCTTGGGCTTGGTACGCCATAGGTGAAATGTTTGTCTTTATATTTTTATTGACCCTCGGTCTAGTTTATGCCTGGAAAGAAGGCCATCTAGATTGGATAAAGTCTTCTGTTACCCAAACAGAATTTG
This sequence comes from Arcticibacterium sp. GJ41-1, assembly GCF_055808875.1. NCBI lineage: Bacteria > Pseudomonadati > Bacteroidota > Cytophagia > Cytophagales > Leadbetterellaceae > Arcticibacterium > Arcticibacterium sp. GJ41-1. The sequence continues at coordinate 5,141,122 of NZ_CM147888.1, forward strand.
AAGCGAAAGTACCAATGTCTGCCTACGAATCTATTAATGAAAAGTATCAATGAATTTTGATTCCTTAGAAAATAGCGAAAGAATTAAAGATGGTCAGGGGGAAGTCATTTTGACAAACCTAGACGAGCTAGCCAACTGGGCTAGAGCAAACTCACTCTGGCCGCTAGGCTTTGGTTTGGCTTGCTGTGCTATTGAGATGATGGCCTCTATGGCGTCAAATTATGATTTAGAGCGTTTCGGGATTTTCCCAAGAAACTCTCCGCGTCAGTCTGACCTTATTATAATTTCAGGAACTGTTACGTTCAAAATGGCCGATAGAATCAAAAGGCTATATGAGCAAATGGCAGACCCTAAGTATGTAATTTCGATGGGAAGCTGCTCTAACTGTGGAGGACCTTACTGGGAGCATGGATACCATGTGGTAAAAGGTGTTGACAGAATTATTCCTGTAGATGTATATGTACCAGGTTGCCCTCCAAGACCAGAAGCCTTAATAGGTGGAATTCTGAAACTTCAAGACAAAATAAAAGGCGAAACGCTTGATTCTATTAAAGAATAAGCCCTCCGCCTTCTGTTTCTAAAAATGCCTTTATTCTAAAAAACCATTTTCTCTTCTCCTCTTAAAACCGTGATGACCTCACTATCCATAAGTCGAGTAATATATCCTTCTGTTTTAGGGAGCTCATAATGGAAGAAAAACTGCATGGTTTTAATCTTACTTTCTAAAAATGCTTTTTGCTCGGCGTTAATTCCTGCATCTTTCAAACCATTTGCTGCCGCATTTGCAATTTTAAGCCATTGCCATGAAATTGTTGCTAAGCTGAACACTTCCATATAAAGTGTAGCATCAGAAAGGAAAAGCTCCACATCGCCAGTAGCAGCTACCTTCATCAGATGTTGGGTTACTTTAGACAGCCGTTCTACCGCATCACCTAATTTCCCTGCATAGGGCTTTAGCTTTTCTATTTGACTTGCCTCTTTAATAGTCTTTGTTATTTCTTCTGCCAAAAGGAACATTGCTTTCCCATCTGCCATCAAAACCTTACGACCCAATAAATCAAGCGACTGAATTCCTGTGGTTCCTTCATAAATTGGCGTAATTCTAATATCTCTATAATACTGCTCTACAGGAAAATCTTCTGTAAAACCATAACCACCAAAAACCTGAACCGCGTCAGAAATTGATTTGACACCAGCTTCACAAGGGTATGTCTTAGCTATTGGCGTAAGTAATTCCAATAGCATATGATACTTCATTCGTTCTTTTTCATCCTCTAGTCTATGTGATAAATCATAATACTTAGATACTTCTGTCAAAAGAGAGATAGAACCTTCTACCACAGCTTTCTGAAAGAACAGCATTCTTCTTACATCTGGATGCTGAATGATAGGAATTTGTGGTGATTCTACGGCCGACTTCTCATTAAGTCTTCTGCTTTGAGGACGCTCTTTTGCGTATTCTAATGAAGCTTGATAAGCTGCAGAAGCAATAGCCGCTCCTGTTACACCTACACCTATTCTAGCCTCGTTCATCATCTGGAACATATAACTCAGCCCTTTATTCTCTTGGCCAATCAAATACGCTACACAGCTATTTGACTTATCGCCAAAGCCCAAATGCATAGCTGGCACTCCCTTTTGACCAAGTTTATGAAATATGCCCACATTGGTCACATCATTAAGCTCTCCGTTTGGTAAAATCTTAGGTACTACAAATAATGAAATACCTTTTGACCCAGACGGGGCTCCTTTAATTCTAGCAATAACTAAGTGCACCACGTTATCACAGCAGTCGTGGTCTCCCGCAGAAATGAATATTTTTTGTCCGGTTAATTTGAATATACCGTCCTCTTCTCTTGTAGCTGAAGCGTTAATATCCGATAAGGACGAACCAGCTTGAGGTTCGGTTAGGCACATAGTACCTTGCCATTTACCTGATAACATTTTTTCTACATACCTCTCTTTTAACTCATCAGAGCCATAAGTAGTAATTAACCTTGCTGAACCTGCGGTCAATCCGCTATAAAGCATCCCATTATTCGCCGCTATCAAGGTAAAGCCAACGGCACTCCCTACCGTCAATGGTAACTGAGAGCCACCATCCTCATAAGAGAAGTCTGCTGATAAGAGTCCTGCCTCACCTATCGCATTTAAATAAGCCTTAATCGATGGATGAACTTTTACTTCGCCATCTACCAATTCAGGTTGATTTTTATCGACAGCCGATAGGTTAGGAAACATGACGGTATCTCCAATATGCTCAGCCGAGTCAAGAACCATTTTAAAGGTTTCTGAATCATGGTCTTCAAAATAAGGTAAGGAGCTTAAGGATGACGCATTATGCACATCCTCCAGAATAAAATCTAGGGTTTTTCTGTCAAAATATTTACTTGCCATTTTAATTGTTTGATGAAGTGATAATTGAAAAATTGTTCTTACATGAAGCCTAGCATTTTAGCGTACTTCATCATTGCTCCAGGGTTAGACACTTTCAATTTCCCAAACATCATAGCGGTCATTGGATTCATTTCACCAGCAGCAATTTTTGCAAAATCGTCCGCCTTTGCTTTTAATGTCACCTCTGGCTCTCCTACCAATCCTTCTAAAAATTCGGCCACACCATCTTTAACAGCAAGTGTATATTGCTCTTCGTTAAAGTCAAAGTGCAAAGCGGTATTCAAATCTTTATTTTCCTCTGGATTTACCTTTTTAGGTACTCTTTCTAAGAATTCTCTAGCGTTCATTAGTTTGTTGTTATTTTTTCTGTAAATATAACAATTTACACTTCTCAATCGTGATTTAGCCTTCACGTTAGACGACTCAAAAGCTTATCTTGTAGATACATTTTAGGCTTAAGCATACCAAAACCGTTAATATTTTTAGGATATTTGCTTTTTGAAAGTAAAAATCTCAAACTTTTCCCTAATTTCTAGTTACTTAATCAAATTGCTTAGTCTAATATGCGTAGTCAGTTGTACGATAAGATGAAGGACGAAGAACTTGTTCGGGAATATGTTTCTACACAGCAGAACATCTATTTTGAAGAGATATATGATCGCTATTCCGAAAAAGTTTACCGTAAATGCTTCTCATTCACTGGAGACACCGCTAAAGCAGAAGACTTGGCTCATGACATTTTCTTAAAGGTTATTACCAAGATTGGTACTTTTAAAGAGAATGCTCGTTTCTCTACCTGGCTTTATTCCATTACATATAATTACTGTATGGATAATATAAGGAAACAGAAAAAAATGCGAGAAGAAGCGTGGGATGATAGAATGGAGTTTATGGAAGAAGAGGTTGACACCGAACTTTTAGGTATGAAAGCAGAAGGATTGCATAAAAGTCTTGAGCAGGTATCTCCCCAAGAAAAAGCAATGCTTTTGATGAAGTATCAAGATGACTTTAGCATAAAGGAAATTGCACAAACTTTTGAATTATCTGAAAGTGCAACTAAAATGAGGTTAATGAGAACAAAGGAGAAAATGAAAAAACTCTACCTAGAGCACGTTGCTTTATTTGCCCTTATTGCACTAAAAATACTGTTATTCTTAAAAAAATAAACATGGCAAATAACAACTTTGACATAAACACAAATGAGGCCTTTGAGGGCTCAGACAAGGTTAAAGACCAACTGGTATCAGAAATTGATATCATAAGAGAAGCCATGGTCATGGTCAATATGTTTATAGGAGAGCCATTTAAACTGGGAGCTGCTTTACTTCAAGAAATAGAAGCCAATAAAACTACAAAAAAAACAAATGAATAAATTACCTAACATTAAGGATATCCTAATAAGTACCTTTCAAAATCTAATCACACAATTTGGAGAGTTTACCTCCAATTTCATTGGTGCTGTCGTTATACTTTTAATAGGTTGGCTTACGGCCAAAATAGCTAGTACTGTTCTTAAAAACATAATCTCAAAAATTGGTCTTGATAAGCTTGGAGAGAAAATAAACAACATAGACGCAATTAAGAAATTTGACCTCAATATTAAATTGAGTAAGGTTGTATCAAAGATTGTATACTTCTTCATACTTATCGTTTTTCTAATTCAAGCCGCTCAAACATTAGGCGTTCCGGCCATCTCTAACATGTTTGCAATGGTGGTAGAATATATACCAAAAGTTATCTCCGCTACCATCATGATATTTGCTGGTCTATTACTGGCAGATGCTGTAAAATCTTTTGTGGTAGGTCTATGCGAATCTTTCAATATAGCCTCAGGAAAACTAATAGGAACGGGTGTCTTTTTCTTCCTATTGGTGATAACCATTATAGCGGCTTTAGGCCAAGCTGGCATAAACACTGCTCTTTTAGAAAGTAGTTTCAATATATTAATAGCTGGCATTATCCTTTCGTTTTCAATAGGTTACGGCTTTGCTTCTAAAGAAATATTGCTTAATATTATAAGTTCCTTCTACTCAAAGAACAAGTATGCTGCTGGAGAAATCATTGAGATTGACGGTATAAAAGGAGAGATATTAAAAGTTGATAACACAACAATAACGATTCAAAATGGCGAAGCAAAAACCGTTTTCCCATTAAGAGTTTTACAATCGGAAAAAGTAACAATACACAAACAATAAACAAACCCCTTATTTAATTAAGATGAAAAAACAAATTTTAGCTTTAGTCTTCTTTTCATTAATGGCTGTTGGTGCATCTGCACAAGAAATAGTTATGAATAATTTAGAAGATTCATTACGCGTAGGTTGGTGGGACAGAAACACTCAGGTGGCCGTTAACTTTTCTCAAGCCTCTTTTAATAACAACTGGCAAGGCGGTGGAGTGAATAATTTTGCAATCGGCCTATTATTCAACAACCTTGCGGTCAAGCATAAAGGAAAAGGAGTGTGGACAAATGACATTCAATTCCAATATGGCTTCTTAAAAAACAAAGGAATTGATTTAAGAAAAAGTGTTGATAGGCTTTTTGCGGAAAGTAAATATGCCAGTAGCATTTCTCCAAAATTAAACTGGTTTGCAGGTGTAAACCTTCTTTCTCAGCTTGGCGGCGGGTATGAATTTGATGAGAATGGTGTTAGAGGTAATATGATTTCAAACTTTTTCGCACCTGCTTTTTTATCAGAAGGCATTGGCCTGGAATGGGTTCCTAAGCCATACTTTACGGTACAGTTAGGTGGTGCTACAGTAAGACAAACACTTGTTTTCAATGATGAAGTATTTGAAAATAAAGCTATAGAAGTAGAAGCTAAAAATGGAGAGATTATTAGAAGGGCTTATGGAGTGGATGAAGGTAAAAACATTCTTAATGAACTAGGCGTACAAGCCGTAGCTTCATTTGATAAAAACCTTACAGAAAACTTTAATCTTAAGTGGAGGTATCAAGCATTTGTAGCATACGCTCCCGAAACTAAGCCTATTGACCATAACATTAATTTAATTGCTACTTCAAAAATTGGTAAATATTTTAATGTAAACTTTTCTTTAATAGGTATTTACGACGAAGACCAAGTAAAGAAATTCCAACTTAGCCAAGGCCTTTCAGCTGGCTTTTCACTTGCCCTTTAATTTTTTTCAAACATAAATCTTTTAACAAAATGCTTAAAGAATTCAAAAATTTCATAATGACAGGAAATGTCATTGACCTTGCAGTTGCAGTAATTTTAGCCGGAGCCATTGGCCTTGTAGTTAGTGGTTTTGTAGGAAACATCATGATGCCAATAGTTGGTCATTTTGCTGGTGGACTTGACTTCGCTGACCTAAAAGTCGTTTTAGACCCAGCTATTATGGCTGAAGATGGGACTGTAGCAACTCCTGAAAATGCAATCAAATATGGTGTATGGATTAATAGCATTATTAATCTTATCACAGTAGGTATTGTTCTTTTTATGATTGTTAAGGCTTACAATAAAACAAAAGAGCCAGTAGCTGCTCCAGCTCCAGCAGGACCATCTGAATTAGATATCCTAAAAGAAATCAGAGACTCTCTTAAAAAGTAATTTTTCAGAGAACATATAGAACCAAAAAGGGAGGAACGAGACGTTTCTCCCTTTTTATCTTTTGACCCAAATTAAAAACTCAGATTATCTTTTGCGAAGCGTTTTTTAAACGTAAATTTGAACAACAAAGGTCTAATTACTAACTCTAATTAGATTAATATCAAGCTTTTCTAATAAAACATGTAATGAATAGGTTCAAACTGAAGGACCATCTGCAAGGCGACATGCAGATTTGGGTCATCACTATCTTTCTGTCTCTTTTTGGTATTGCTGCGGTATATAGCTCTATATCAGCTTTGGTTTATAGAACTTCGGCCACGCCAGAAATGGTCATTTTTAAGCATGCCTTCTTTGTAGCTATCGGTTTTTTTGTGACCTACTTCATACATCGCTTTGACTTTATCAATTTAGCTCCTTTGGCCAAAATTCTTCTTTGGCTAACCCCATTGATTCTTATTTACACCCTCTCTTCAGGAAGAGAAGTGGGTGGTGCCAAAAGATGGATTTCTGTTTTTGGTTGGACTTTCCAAACTTCAGATTTGGTACGTCTAGTACTTATCACCAATCTTTCTGCCATGTTGGCAAGAAAGCAAAATACTTTAGACAACTTCAAACACCTTTGGCCTATCATTATTTGGTGTGGTGTACTATGTGGTTTATTAGCTATTTCTAGTTTCTCCACATCGGTTATTCTGGGGCTGACTTGCCTCATGATTATGATCATAGGTCGTATTCCTAGAAAATACATTCTCTGGCTTACAGGCTCGGTATTCATGGGTTTAATACTTGCTTTTGGAGCAGGCTGGATTTCTAAGGTAGTTTTTGACAAAGATTTTGGAAGAACCCAAACAGTTATTGATCGAGTAGAAGCCTTCACAAATTCAGATTTAGATGGCAATAGTCTAATTGGCGGTACAGTTGGTAGCAATAGTATCCAACAAGACCAAGCCCTAGCCGCAGTGGCAAGAGGTGGACTCTTTGGTGTAGGACCAGGTAGAAGTGCCATAAAACACGGAATGGCCGAATCTTATTCAGATTTCATTTACGCCATAATTATTGAAGAATATGGCCTCATTGGTGGCATATTCATTCTAGGTCTTTATCTATGGCTTTTAGCACGAGGCTTTAAAAACATTGAAAACACCACCAATGCCTTTGGAGGTTTGTTAAGTATTGGTTTAACCTTAAGTATCGTATTTCAGGCATTGACCCATATGTTTATAAACGTTGGCCTTGGTCCCGTTACCGGTCAAACATTACCATTGATTAGTAAAGGAGGAACTTCTATCCTATTTACCTCCATTGCACTTGGGATAGTATTAAGTGTATCAAAAAATCATGAGGCTAAAGCCGCAAACAAATTAAGATGAGTAAACCTTACAAAATAATAATCAGTGGAGGTGGTACTGGAGGGCACATATACCCTGCCATTGCTATCGCTAATGAATTAAAGTCAAGGTCTGCCGATATTGAAATCTTATTTGTTGGAGCTGAAGGCAAAATGGAAATGGAAAAAGTGCCTAAAGCTGGATTTAAAATTATTGGGCTACCAATAGCGGGAATTAACCGTTCCAATATGATAGCTAACTTAAAGTTTCCATTTAAGCTTATCAATAGCCTTAGACTCGCTTATAAAACAATAAGCAGGTTTAAACCGGATGCCGCAATAGGCGTGGGTGGCTATGCCAGTGGACCAACTCTTTTAATGGCAAACTTTAAAGGCGTAAAAACCTTGCTTCAAGAGCAAAATTCATACGCAGGAATTACAAATAAATTCTTGTCGAAAAAGGCCTCAAAAATATGTGTGGCCTATCCTAAAATGGAAACTTTTTTCCCTAGTGAAAAAATAGTTTTCACCGGGAATCCAGTAAGAAAAGACATTATTGAAAGTAACAAGACTCTTAAGGAAGCACTCGCCCATTTCGGTTTAGCTGAAGGCAAAAAAACATTATTAATTATTGGCGGTAGCCAAGGTGCCAGAAGTATTAACCAAGCCATAGAAGGAGGCCTCAAAGATTTAACGGAGGCAGGCCTTCAAGTCATTTGGCAAACCGGTAAAAACTTTAAATCAGCATTTCCTACAGATTCTAAGACCTACATTTCAGAATTTATTTATGAAATGGACTTAGCTTATAAAGCAGCAGATATTGTTATCTCTAGAGCCGGAGCTTTATCAGTTTCTGAGCTTTGTCTGACCAATAAGCCGTCAATTTTAGTTCCCTTTCCTAACGCTGCGGAAGACCATCAAACCATGAATGCTTTGAGTTTGGTAAATGAGAATGCTGCTCTATTGGTTAAAGACATTGATGTAAATAAAGAACTCATTAAAACTACTTTGGAATTAGCTTCAAACAGCAATTTGCAAGGTGAGTTAAGTAAAAATATTAAAGCTTTCGCCAAGCCTAAGGCTGCGGAAGATATTGTAAACCAAATTTTAAGCCTAATATAGGAATGAAGATATTTTATTCAGAAAATAACGTGGACTACAGCAGCTATACTTTTTCGTATGCTATTTATGCTATGCGAGAGGGGCAAGAAGATGTTTCACCTATTTATGATAAAGGTTTTCTTCCATATACAGGAAACATAACACTTGAGTCTGAAACTTTCTATTTAGCAAGAAGCTTACGTGTAGACTTGGCAAGATTTGAAGACACTTCTGAAAACAGGAGGATTTGTCGTCAAATAGAACCCCTTGGCGTAAGTGTAGAACTGATAGAGAAAGACAAGTTTGACCTTGAAGAGCCAACTTTCAAAGCCCTTTGCGAAGCATACATTACCGAACGAATTGGTGACTCTAATATGACCCAAGAACGTTGGAATTATATATTGAAAAGCAGTATTGGAACACATATTCTAAAGTTTAAGAATGCTGATAAAACTTTAGGTTACATTCTGGTTAGCCTAACGGATAGCATGTTACACTACTGGTTCTCATTTTTTGACACAGACTATATGAAAAGCCATTCCTTAGGGAAATGGATGATGTGGCGTGCTATTAACTGGTCTAAAGAAAGAGGATTAGATTATGTATACTTAGGCACCGCGTATAAACCTGCAGCTCTTTATAAAATTAGAGATCATAAAGGTTTAGAGTTTTGGGACGGTCAGCATTGGAATCAAGACGTAAAACTCTTAAAAGAATACTGTAAGACCGATTTAGAAGAAAAAACATCAGATAGATTTAAAAATCTAGAGGAACCTAACAACTTCCTAAACCAACTATAACAATGAAACTATCACTAAATAACTTCAAGGAATACGGATTTGCAGGAATCGGCTTGGTGGTATTGCTGTCGCTCATTGCTTTTGTAAATGAGAAATCGAGAGTACAACGATGTCAGGGAATAGACATCAAAATGATTAAGAATAATGACCAGTCTTATATATCTAAAGAAGATGTAAAGAAATACATAACTAAAAACGGTTTAGAACCGCTTGAAGGAAAAGTGCTTTCTGAAATTGACTTAGGAAAACTGGAAGAGCGTATTCAACAAATAGACCAGATAGAGTATTGCGAAGTTTATGGCGACCTTAAAGGAATGCTTCATGTGAAAGTAAAACCTTACATCCCATATGCTAGACTCAGCTCATATATTTCTAAAAATGACCAATACTTAAACGAAAGCGGTCACTTTTTCCCACTTTCTAAATATCACTCCGAAAGAGTTCTCTTACTTTCTGGAGATTATTTTTATAAAAAGAAATCACTTCAAAAACAGGATGACGCTTCCTTAATGGAACTTATAAAAGTCATCAAGACAGACGACTTTTGGGATGCTCAAATATCTCAAATGGATGTCAGCAAAAGTGGACAAATCAAACTTGTCCCAGTTTTAGGAAATCACATTATTGAATTTGGAAAGGCTGAAAACATAGAACAGAAACTTCATAAACTGAAAGTTTTCTATAAACAGGTTATGACAGTAAAAGGCTGGGATAAGTTTTCGAAAGTCAAATTACAATATGCCAACCAACTTGTGTGCGAATAAAAAAAGTGAATCCTAATAATCGAGAAAAATGAAAGAACAAAAAGAACCAATGTATTCCGTAGGACTAGATATCGGAAACTCCAAAATGTGTGCCGTAGCGGGTAAAAGAGATGAGCATGGTAAAATCAGTATTCTGCATTATGCAGAAGAAAGATATGACCCTGACTATGAGTCTATGTCAAAAGGCTTTTCAAAAAACTCACAGAATTTTGAACAAACAGCTAGCAGAGTTTTACAAAAACTAGCTAATAAATCTAGCCTAGATATTGGTTCGGTTAATTGTAATTACTCAAACGAGTTTATTACACTAAAAGGAGAACGTGAAGAATACACCAACTCAGGAAATAAGTTTACAGTAAATGATAACACTTTAGTACAGCTGGTTAAAACTGCCAAGAGTAATTTTAACAAGCGTAACAAAGCAGAGTGCATTCATTCTTTACCTACAGACTTTTTTATAGACGGTGAAAAAATAAATAAATACCCAGAAGGTGCTACAGGAAATAAATTGACCTGCAACTTCAACTTTGTGGTATCACCAGTTGAAAAAGTCAACAACTTTTTAGAAAGTACCAACGAACTCTCTTATGGTTTTTTAGAAAGCAGCAGGAAAGGACCAAGCCCAGTAGCCGTAGACCAATTGATTTATACGCCCGTAGCTGATGCTGCAGCGGCACTTTCTATTGAAGATAAGCAAAACGGAATTTTACTTATTAACCTAGGTTCTCAACTGACCGAAGTTACAGTTTATAAAGATTTCGGTTTAAGACATACCGCCGTTTTAGGAATTGGTTCTTTAGCTATTTTGAAAGATTTATCTCAAGCATTTAATATCACAGAAGCCCAAGCAGAAGAGGTATTAAGAGCCAGTTCAGATAAGAGTAGCAAAGAAATTGAAATAAACGAAGTACTGGAGCTTGAGGGAAAAGATGGCCTTCCTACTAAACAGTTATTGCAAAGGTCTGTGGCTATTGTGATAGAAAGCCGATTAAAAGAAATAGTAGGTCTAATAGCCTCAAATGTTATTGAAAGCAATTATGCCAGGGTTCTAGGAAATGGTGTCATAGTTTCTGGAGCTGTTGCAAGGTTAGGTTTGGTTAAAAAGATATTTCAAAACTCTTTTTCTCCTTTGACCGTTAGGGTCGCTGATTCTGTAAGAAACATTGACAATAATACCTTCTTTGAGCTTTCTCACCCAAAGTATAGTACTGCAGTTGGTTTAATGTTATCAACGCTGAAACCAGCAGACGACAGATTACCAATGACTAACGTGTTGAAAGAGAAAAGAAAAAAGACTATCTTTTCATTTAAAAACAATCCTATCTCTTCCTTTCTTGAAAGGTTGGAGGATCCTGAATTAAGACAAACTTATAACTAGTAGCCTTCACTTTAAATTAGAAATTATGTTATACCCTCAAGACTATGGACTAGATTTCCAATCTGACATGCCTAATATTATTACAGTAATAGGTGTAGGTGGTGCAGGTGGAAATGCTGTTAAAACGCTTTTCAAAATGGGCATCAAGGATGTCAATATTGTAGCGGCAAACACAGACCTGCAAGTTCTAAAAAACTTGCCAAAAGAGATTACGAGACTCCAGCTTGGGGCTGAACTAACAAAAGGACTAGGTGCAGGTGCAATTCCTAAAGTTGGAGAACAAGCCGCACTTGAAAGCGAAGATTCTATTCATCAGCTTTTTAATGAGCCTACAGAAATGGTTTTCATTACAGCTGGTATGGGTGGCGGAACTGGTACAGGTGCCGCTCCTGTAATAGCCAGAATAGCTCAAGAAAAAAACATGCTGACAGTAGGTGTGGTTACCGATCCATTTAGCTGGGAAGGCACGGAAAAAATTGAGCAGGCTTTAGAGGGAATTGAAAAAATGAAAACCTATTGCGACACTGTGTTAATTGTCAAAAATGATAGGTTGGAAAACCTATTTCATGACATGGATATTCAAGAGGCCTTTGAAAGAGCTGATGGGATACTAGCGAATGGCGTTAAGAGCATTGCCGAATTGATAACAAGACCAGGTATTATTAATCTTGATTACGCGGATGTTAAAACAGTGCTTAAAAACGCCGGACAAGCCGTTATGGGCTCTGCAGAAGCTTCTGGTGTAGATAGAGCTAAAATAGCCGTAGAAGAGGCCTTAAAGTCGCCGCTACTGCATAGCAATAACATTAAAGGTTCTAAAAGATTATTGGTTTCTATTTGTTACTCTGACGAAAAGCCAGAATACAAAATCAAAATGAGTGACCAAGCTATGATTATGCGTTTCATTGAAAATGAAATCAAAACCAAGGCTAAAATAGTTAAGCACGGATATTCAATTGACCGTAGTTTAGAAGACCGCATCAGAGTAACTATAGTAGCAGCTGGAATTACTGATTTTAACACCGTTCCTGAAACTAAGAAAGAGGACGAAAGTGACAACAACGAATCAAACCACAGTGATAGCCCTTTCTCTACCTTTGGCATGCCTGGAATTGCAAGTCAAAAGAGTAAAAAGAAGAACCCGATTCCTGAGAATCAGGTAGGTTTATTTGAAGCAGAAGAAAAATTAAGAGAGAGCGTAACCAGCTTTGCCAAAAACGATGATGTCAAAGAAGACATTGAAAATACTCCTGCGTATTTAAGGTTTGGACTAGAACTAGTAGAAGTAGATGATATTCCTGAAGAAAATAGGCTTATCAATAAGATTTAAACTAGTTGTATATTTTCTTTATTGAATTAGTAAGAGAGAGCTTTTCCGAAAGCTCTTTTTTACTTGCTCTAAACCAGAAAAAAGCGACACCACCAACTAGCAAATAAGGTGTCAAAAGTAAATACAGAATCCCAAAGTTAAGGCCTGTACCTATTACTCCTCTACCTTCGCTCAAGTTACTACCCACCGTAGCTCTACACATGGCACACTGTGCCATACTAACGTTAGAAACTAACATTACCGCTAGTAAAACAAACCCGACTTTAAATAAGAAACTTCTCTTAAGCATAATATGGTGATATCATTAAATAGGCTATTACTCCTGTTATAGAAACGTACAACCAGATAGGATATGCAAATTTAACCAGTTTTATGTGTCTTTGAAAGTCTTGAACCCATGCAAAATAAAAGGCTCTTAAAACCAATGGAAGTACCACCAACGACAAGACTATATGACTAATTAAAATAAAGTAATAAAAATATTTTACAGCTCCTTCCCCACCAAAACTAGTAGAAGGGTTAGTCAAATGATAAAGCACATAACACACTAAAAACAGTCCGCCTAAAGAAAATGCTGACGTCATAACTAACCTGTGAGCCATCTGCTTCTTTTGTTTTATTAATACCAAGCCAGTTATCAATAAAACCGACGTAAGGCTATTTATACCAGCATTAACATGCGGCAATGCTCTGGTCCACTCACCTAAATAAGGTTTTGACCTAATCCCTAACAAAACAGCCACTACAACCGGTACAACTACCGATATGATATTGATTGTTCTCAGTGAGTATTCCTTTTTCATTGATTAATATCTTTTAGCACTTTAATCTCCAGTTTCAATCTGTCTATCTCTAACAAATCAGTAGCATCATAAATTCCACGAATAAAGTTATTCTGATCTAATAAGAGAGCTCTTTCTGAATGAATGAATGCCTTATCTACATCTAGATTACCCAATGAATCTAAACCGGAATAATCTGCAACTGGTAATTTAAACTCATTAATGGCAAGTGAGTAGATATACTCTTTTTCTCCAGTTAACAATTTCCATTGTTTAAACTCAGGACTAAACTCAGAGGCGTACGCTAAAAGTACCTCTGGAGTATCAAACTCAGGGTCTATTGTAATACTTAAGAAATTGACACTACTGTCAGTTTTGAAAGTTCCCTGTACCCTGCCCAAGTTTTCATTCATCATAGGGCAAATAGTACCGCAACGACTAAAGAAAAAGCTAACCACTTTGATTCCGTCACCTAGCTCAAACAAACCTTGGGGCTCACCAAATTGATTGGTTAAAGTAAAATCATCAATAGTATTAAAAACAGTATCTCCTTCAGTAATTAGAACATGACCAGACTCATCTAAAACCGGAAAATATTTAGGTAAGCTAAACTGATTATCGCCAAATGTTTTAAGGAATACAAAAAACAAAGCCGGAATTACTAATAATACAATTAGTATTCCGGCCTTAAAATAACCTTTATTCATCTTATTTAAGCGAACCTATGTAGCCACCCTCAAAGTATACAAGAGCTAAGATAAACCATAAGACAAAAATCACAGGTAATACCACTGTCCAGATTAAGGCTTTGACCTCATGCTTTAAGTGCATAAATGTACCTACTATGTAAAACGATTTTACAAATGTTAGAATAATGAAAAGTGATATTTTCAACCATTTCCCAAAATCACTGTCTGAGCTGATTTGAAATGCAATCACAAATTCAACCGCCGTAATTATTAGCAGAATCCAAAAAACCTTCCAAAGTTCCTTTGTTTGTGGTTTTTGCTTTTCTGCATCTATATTTTCTATATGTTCTGCCATCTTTTAATATGCTTTAATAATGTGATCAAACTAGGTAAAAGAAAGTAAATACAAACACCCAAACAAGGTCTACAAAGTGCCAGTAAAGACCAACTTTCTCCACCATTTCATAGTGTCCTCTTTTTTGATAAACACCATTTGAGGCATTATAAAAAATGAGAATATTAAGTATTACTCCGGAGAGTACGTGAGTTCCGTGAAAACCTGTTATAAAGAAGAAAAAGTCTGCAAACGCTGTAGGACCATACTCGTTCTGAATAAGGTTAGCTCCTCCTGCACCTGTTCCGTGTATAAAGTGAGACCATTCCCAAGCTTGAGAGCCTAAGAAAGTAATACCACCTAAAATTGTCCAAAGCATCCATTTTTCTACATCAGCCTTATCCATCCTATGTCCAGCCTCTACTGCCAAAACCATAGTAACAGAACTAAATATCAAAATGAAGGTCATGATTCCTACAAATACCAATGGCAAACTTAAGCCATGTAAAAAAGGTACAGCCTCAAAAACCTTTTCAGGAGTAGGCCACCATTCTGTAGACGGAACAAAATCCGCAATGGATTGACCTGGATTAAGATCCTTAAAAGTAGGATAACTAAATCTTACTAATCCATAAGAAATCAATAAAGCAGAAAAAGTAAATGTATCTGACAAAAGGAAAATCCACATCATCAGTTTACCGTATCCAACTCTCATTGGTTGTACACCACCCTTCCAAAGAAGGTTTTCTGGCGTAGAAGAAGCATGACTTGACATAAAACGCTTTTAATTTTTTCTATTATACCGCGGCAAATTTAATCATCTTTTGTAAAAATGCCTTGAGAATAGAGTATTGGTTAAAAAATTATCTGAAATACAATAAAAACACAAATAGGTAAATCCAAAGAATATCTAAAAAATGCCAGTAAGTAGCACAAACTTCAATTTGCACTAAACTCTTAGCGTGAATATGCAATTTAAAAGCGGCCATTAAAGCAAATACTAGAACAATTAAACCACTAAGTAAATGAAATGCATGCAAACCTGTTAGAATATACATAAACGAACCAGACGGGTTACCTTTTAAATATACTCCCGCAGCCTGAAGTTCTTGCCACCCCATATACTGCATCACTAGAAATACCATTCCAAAAACGAAAGTACCCGAAATGAACATTCTTAACTTAGAAAACTCATCTTTTTTAGCCGCCTTAAGTGCGAGATGCATCAAAACACTACTTATCAGCAATACTCCCGTACTCCAATAAAAAACAGCCGGTAACGAAAACTCTACCCAATTTCCTTCTGCCCTTCTTACAAGATAGGCGGAAGTTTGCGATGCGAAAAGCATCAAAATAGTAATAATAAAAAGCCATGTAATAAATTTCCATTTATTTACGCTTAAAACTGGCTTCGCTTCTTGTTTTGAAATTGCCATCATATTTTATCAAGTAAAAACGCGATTTGAACTACAGGTAAATAAATAAAAGAGCCAAACATCAATTGTAATGCCGCTTTATTATCCATTTTCCTCATTAAATGAAAAGTTTGAATCAAAAATAAAACACCAAATAACATAGCTATCATTGCTGAATTTATTCCTGTCATCCCAAGATACATAGGAACCCAGCAAAGTGGTAATAAAACCACTGTATAAATCATTATTTGTATCGCAGAATTAATATTTCTTCCACCAGTTGAAGGTAAAAGTTTAAAACCTGCCTTCTTATAATCATCATCCAGCACCCAAGCTATTGCCCAAAAATGAGGGAACTGCCAGAAAAACTGAATTCCAAAAAGTATACCTGGTTCTAAGCCAAATTGATTAGTTGCAGCCAACCAGCCTATCATCGGCGGGAAAGCTCCTGGTAAAGCACCTACAGCAACTGCAATTGGCCCTTTTCGCTTTAATGGTGTATACACAAAGCCATAGAGTACAAAAGACAAGAAAGAAATCCCTGCAGCCTTTATGTTGAAAAAGTATAACAATAGAAAAATGGCTATTGTCAAACATATCCCACCAAAAACAGCAGCCTCATTTACACTTAATCTACCAGAAGGCAAAGGTCTTCCCTCTGTTCTTGTCATAAGTTTATCCAGATCTATTTCCCAAATTTGGTTCACAATATTTGCGGCTGCAGTTGTTAAAAAAGCAGCAAGAGCAAACAATGCTAAAGAAGCATAGTTAATAACCGTGGCACCTAGCATAAAACCTATAGCACTAGAAAATACTACAGTAGCAGATAACCTAAACTTAGTCAGCTCATAAAAAGCTTTAGCCTTACCACCCATACTCCTTGAAATTACTAATTCGTCCATTTCAGCTAAGCGACTTTTTCGATTTACCAAAAATTAAAAATAATGCATATTGCAAACCTATTATCAATGTTGCCAATGTTAGATGAATAGGTTGAGAGAAAGCAGGTATATCAAAAAAAACTAAAACCCCACCAATTACAAATTCCATTATTACAGACACAAACAACAGATTCAAGATTTTTAAACCACCTTCCTTTAAAACCTTCTTGCCATCTCTAAATAAAATCCAGTGAACGACAAGCAAAATAACCGCCAAAACAATGTGTATATAAAACTTACCTCCTAGCAATGAATCTACCCATTCACTTCTTGGTAAACTTCCAAAAGAAAGATGGTCTACCATCTCCCTAATTTGAGTACCCAAAACTAATTGACCTACACTAAGTATTAGCACTATCAATGTAATAAACCGCAAAGACCTATTTTCTGTCTCTAATCCCTTACCTTCATATTTATAGGCTAAAAACAGTGCATAAATCAAACATAACACTATCACTATCGCTAGCAGCATATGAACCGTTACCAGTCCAGGATGCAACTCGGTAGATACTACTATAGAGCCTAAAAAACCTTGTAAACCAACCAATATAAAGGCGATTAGCGAATACTTTACTATTCCCGTTTTAATTCCCCTATACTCCTTAAATGCCAACAAAAGTGTTATAAAAATAAATATCCCTATCAACACACCTACAAGCCTATTGACATACTCCGTCCAAGTTTTAACGGCACTAAATTCTACCTCTCCTTTTAGCTTTTGACCGAAAACTTCTTGATAATTATCAGGCAATTGCTCTACACTAGTCGGAGGAATCCAAGTACCAAAGCACTTTGGCCAATCCGGACATCCCATTCCAGAGCCAGTAGCCCTTACTATACCTCCAACTAAAATTAGGAAGTACACTGCTACAATAGTAACGATGGCAAATTTCTTATACATCCTTAAACAAAAAGTACGAAGTATAAGGTATTACATCCCAATACTTCGCACTTGGTTAATAAATAATACCTAGAAATTAATCTGGAATATTCTTATCAAATTCAATAGCCTCTATAACTTTTTCTTCTGCGATTAACTCATTCTCCTCAGGTAAGTTAGATTCAGGTGTTGCAGAAAAAGGAACGTTTTGAGGAATAAAATCTCCATCCTCCTGTCCCGGCTTACTATAATCGTAAGGCCATCTATAAACAGTAGGAAGCTCTCCTGGCCAGTTTCCGTGACCCGGATTTACAGGTGTCGTCCACTCCAAAGTATTTGAATTCCATGGGTTAGCAGAAGCCTTTTTACCCCAGAAAATAGAATAAATAAAATTGAATATGAAAATCAACTGAGCTGCAAATGTCAATATGGCTGCAATAGTCATAAAAGCATTCAAATCAGCATATATATTAAATGTATCAAAACCAGACCAAGCATAGTACCTTCTTGGGAAACCAGCTATACCTACGTAATGCATTGGGAAAAACACAGCGTAAACACCAGCGAAAGTAATCCAGAAGTGAATATAACCTAGGCTCTTATTCATCATTCTACCAAACATCTTAGGGAACCAGTGATAAACACCAGCCACCATACCAAATATTGCAGCCGAACCCATTACTAGGTGAAAGTGAGCTACCACAAAGTATGTATCATGTAATTGAATATCTAAAGCAGAGTTTCCAAGTATAATACCTGTTAATCCCCCTGATACGAAGAAAGATACTAGCCCAATAGCAAATAACATTGCAGGAGTAAATATTATATTACCTCTCCATAATGTAGTGATATAGTTAAAGGCCTTTACTGCCGATGGTACAGCAATAATCAAGGTCAATAACATAAACACAGAACCTAAGAAAGGATTCATTCCTGTCATAAACATGTGGTGAGCCCACACAATAAATGCAAGGAACATAATACCAGCCATAGAGAAAATCATTGCCTTATATCCAAATATCGGCTTACGAGCGTTTGTAGCAATAACCTCTGATGCCAAACCTAATGCCGGTAAAATAACAATATAAACCTCAGGGTGTCCTAAGAACCAGAAAAGGTGTTGGAATAAAATCGGGCTACCACCTTGATTAGGTAAAGCGTGTCCGTTAATGTAAATATCAGAAAGGAAGAAACTAGTACCAAAGCTTCTATCAAATATCAAAAGTAAAGCAGCTGATAAAAGAACAGGGAAAGAAAGAATTCCTAAAATAGCCGTGAACATAAATGCCCAAACTGTTAAAGGTAACTTATCAAAGGTCATACCCTTTGTTCTCAAGTTAATGATAGTAGAAACATAGTTTACACCACCTAATAATTGAGATACAATGAAGAGAGCCATAGCTACAAGCCATAAGGTCATCCCTTGTCCAGAGCCCGGATTAGCCTCTGGTAAAGCACTTAGAGGTGGATAAATCACCCAGCTACCACCAGCAGGACCCGTTTCAATAAAAATTGACCAAAACATGATAATACTAGAAACAAAGAAGAACCAGTAAGACAACATGTTAAGAAAACCCGAGGCCATATCTCTTGCTCCAATTTGCAGAGGAATAAGAAAGTTAGAGAATGTTCCACTCAAACCAGCCGTTAGTACAAAGAATACCATAATGGTACCATGCATTGTAACTAATGCCAGATAAAAGTTAGGATCCAATTTCCCTTGAGCATCTATCCATTGACCTAAGAAAGGTTTAAGGAATGTCATATCCATGTCAGGAAAACCTAACTGAAGACGGAAAACCAAAGACATCAAACCACCAATAACAGCCCAAACTATACCTGAAATAAGATACTGTTTAGCAATTATTTTATGATCTTCTGAAAATATGTATTTTCTAATAAAACCAAGCTCATGGTGTTCTTCGTGACCGTGGTCATGAGCGTCTGTATGTGATAAAACCGTTGACATATATCTTATTGAATTAAATCAAATTTTCAAATTATTCTGCTGACTCCTCTACTGTAGCCTCTATTACCTCTACCATTGCATCCGAATCATCTGATTCAATATACTTTAGTGCTCTAGCTTTTAAATTGTCAGGTACCTTCTCTATAAAATCAGGATTCATTGATAAGAAAGGTGTTTGCTCTTTTTTCCAAGCTTCATAGTCTTCAAGCTCATCCACAATTAGTAGCAAACGCATACTAAAATGACCTCTTCCACAAATCTCAGTACAAGCTATTTCGTAATTAAAGTCAGGGTTGTTTAATTCCTTTCTCATATCCTCCGTAGACTTATCAGCTTCAAACCAAAACTTAGTAGGCATTCCTGGCACAGCATCCATTTTCACTCTCATGTGAGGAATAAAAACAGAGTGCAATACATCCCTTGCTCTAATCTTCAATAAAACAGGCTTTCCTTTAGGAATATGTATCTCCGTTGCACTAGTAAAGTCATCAAACGAGTTAGGATCAGAAAAGTCTATTCCGAAAGAATTTGACTTAGCATCATCAATTAAACGATAATCGTAATCTCCTAATTTATTGTCATCTACACCAGGGTATCTTACTTCCCATGCAAACTGGCGACCCATTATTTCAATGACTTCAGCGTCCTCAGGAGCATCATCCATTATTTTATTCCAAACTCGAAGTCCTGAGAATACTAGACCGGCCATAACAATAGCTGGAATAACAGTCCATATAACCTCTAATTTGTTATTATGAGGATAAAACGTAGCCTTATGACCAGCCTTATACTTATACTTAATTGGGAAGTAAAACAATAATGAGTTTACAATAAAGAATGCCACCATTATAACACTCATTGAAACCCAGAACCAAAAATCAGTTTCACGGCCATGAATAGATGAAGCTTCTGGTAAGAAATCCTTTCTTGCATCTAAGAAAGACCAGACCAAACCAACCACTGTAACTATCCAAAATATGAATAAACCAATGGCATTCCAATCATTTGAACTATCCAACTGATGGTCTTCCGTTTCCTCACTTTTACCCTGTACGCCTTTCAACAGGTCTTGTGTTTTTCCAATCACGATTACCGTTAAGGCAACAAACACAAGAGCTAAAATTCCTATTATAATTGTCATATAATTAACTATTCAATCTCCTTTCAGAAATAAATTCAATTAATCTTTTTAATGATTAAATATCGTGATGTAAACTTTCTTCTAAGAATGGGTGATTCTTCGCATACATATTTGCTTTGCTCAATTGCGAGTAAATCACATATATAAAACTACAAGCGAAAACCGTTGTAATACCCAACTCAATCAAACCAATACCTCCTTGATCTTTAGCTATTGCAGGCATAAGCATTTGATAGAAATCAAACCAGTGCCCAACTAGAATGGCCCAACAAGCAATCTTTAAGAATGTATAATTTCTTTTTGAACTTCTAGCCATCAATATTAATAATGGGAACACAAAGTTCAGAACTAAACTAGCATAAAATGGGAATAAGTATCTTCCACCATATCCATGCAAACGCTCTCTAAAATAAATAGTCTCTTCAGGTAAATGAGCATAAAAGATCAAGAAAAACTGACTAAACCACACGTATGTCCAGAAAATTGAGAAACCGAACATTAATTTACCCAAATCTTGAATAGCTGAATCATTAACACCTTTTAAATACCCTTTACTTTTAAGTGTAACGATAACTAACATAATGGCCGCAAGACCTGCCACATGCCAACTAGATAAATGATACCATCCAAACATGGTAGAGAACCAGTGAGCATCTACTGCCATAGATAAATCCCATGCCGCTGTAGAACTTGTAACAGCGAAGAATATCAGAAAGAACTTAGCATAAAGCCTGCTTTTGTTATAATCTTCTAAACTCCCAGAAACATCTTCTAATAAAGAGTATTTTCTAATTTGTTTCCATAAATACCACCATATTACAAAATAAGCCACCAATCTAAACATGTAAAATGGCATATTCAACCACCACGACTTTCCTGCTATAATAGCATCGAAATTATGGCTTAAAGGATCCATTATACCTTCATGAGTCCAGTGCATAATAATATGTCTAGAACCAGGAATGGCCATTAAGATTAAAATAACCGCTGCCGGTATTATCATGAATGCCGGAAGTGCTTCAGGAATTCTTTTAAAAGAAGTATACCAACCTGCCTTAGCTACGTAATTATAAGAGATAAAAAACACCCCAATTACCGAAAGCCCTAAAAAGTAAATTGAGTTCATCCAAAGATTCCCAACAATTCTATTTAATAACGTAGCTTCGTGATGTCCTTCAGCACCATGTTCTGCGGCGGCCCCGTGAGCTGCTTCTGCAGCACCATGAGCATCAACAGCACCATGTGCCTCGTGAGCCCCACCGGCAAACCCGTCAGGACCCCACCATCCCATATTTATCAAAAATACTCCGATAGCCACTAGAGCTACGCCAATAACACCGCCGATTAACAGCTTTCGTTTTAGCTCTGGGGAGAAATCATAAGATTCTTCTACTGAAGGAGTTTCGTGCTTATGAGCCATGTCTAATTCTTATTATTATTCCTTTTACGGAAAAACTTGTTAAATTCTTAAATTAAATTCCTAACTGTAAACGTTGTACATAATGTACAATCTTCCATCTTTCTTCTGGTGTAACCTGCGACGCATGTGGCCACATTCTACCTTTTCCAAAAGTAATGACGTGATAAATATGTCCACCACTTACACTACTTAAAGCATCCGAAGCATAGTTAGGAATACCTTTATACTTTTCAGCTACATTTCCATCACCAGCTCCTTTAGAACCGTGGCAATGCATGCAATTTCTTTGATAAAGAACCTTACCCTCATCTTCAGCATTCTCAGACCAAGGAATTGGATTTACTAAATTAGCCGCAGCCCAATTTAAACTATCCTTAGTCATATTATACATCATCAGGTCATTCAAAACGGTACCATCATCTTGTAAAAAAGATGTTTGATAATTAGTTCTTGCTACTGTTCCTTCTACAGGCTCTCTCATGCTCATTCCATGAGGATTTATGTCATTTGACCTGTATTGCGTTTGAGCCTCATAAGCTGGAGAGTTATACATGTTAGGAGCATACTCCCAACCAGTACTCTCAGTATCATTACAAGAGATCATTGCCACACCTAAAAGCACACAGCCTAATAAGGAAATCGAAAGTTTATTTTTCAAAATATTCATTTCTTCTATTATATCTCTTTAACATTAACCTCTGCCGCACCTGATGCTTTCAAAGCTTCCATAACATCTTCTTCCGAAGCACCACTTTTTTCTAAGTCAATCGCCATTACAAATTTATCATCTGTAATACGTTCGTCGAAAATAACAGGCTTAGAACCTGGATATAAACTTTCCATTCCAAAGAACACAAAGGACATACCATAAGCCGCAAGTAAAACTGTTAATTCAAAAACGATAGGAATATTAGTAGGAAAAGGGACAAAATTCTTTCCTCCAATAATCATTGGCCAATCCCAACCCATAGTCCAAAAAGTAAGTAAGAATGCTAACGAAGTACCAGTGATACCAAACATAAATGCCGGAACACCCATTCTTGCCCTTGAATAACCTAAAGCGGTATCCAAACCATGAATGGCAAATGGAGAGTACACTTCATGAATCTTAATTCCCTTTCCGCGAACATCAGAAACCGCATGTAATACGTCTTCATCATCCTCGTAAACACCCAATATATATTTTTTATTTGCCATTATTGACTTAAAAATTATGCTTAACTATTTATTAGATTTCTTTTCTGATGATGATTTCAACACACCTTTCACCTCTGCCATATTAATAACTGGTAAGAATTTGGCAAACAATAAGAAGCATACAAAGAAGAAACCAAAAGTAAATAAGTAATCACCTATATCACCCATTCTTGGTGTAAAATACGTCCAACTGGAAGGTAGATAATCTCTGTGTAGCGATGTTACGATAATAACGAAACGCTCAAACCACATCCCTATATTTACTACAACCGCAATTACAAAAGATACTACAATACTCTCTCTCATTTTCTTGAACCAGAAAATCTGTGGAGAAAGAACATTACAAGTCATCATAGCTAAATATGACCACCATAATGGCCCCGTTGCTCTATTCACGAAAGCGTAACTTTCGTATTGAACACCAGAATAAGCAGCTATAAAAAACTCTGTTATATAAGCTACCCCTACAATAGACCCTGTAACGGTAATAATCTTATTCATTAAAGAGATATGCTCTATAGTAATGTAGTCTTCTAACTTATAAACCACTCTTACAATAAGCATAAGGTTTTGAACCATGGCAAAACCAGAGAAGATTGCACCTGCCACGAAATATGGAGGGAATATAGTCGTGTGCCATCCCGGAATTACTGAAGTTGCAAAGTCCATTGATACAATTGTGTGTACAGAAAGTACAAGTGGCGTAGATAAACCCGCAAGAATTAAAGAAACATCCTCATATCTCGCCCATGCTCTTGCACCACCAGTCCAACCCATTGCCAAAGCTCCGTAAATGATTTTTCTTAACCCTGTAGCTCTATCTCTAATAGTGGCTAAATCTGGAATAAGACCGATATACCAGAACAATAAAGAAACTGATAAGTAAGTAGAGATGGCGAAAACGTCCCAAACTAATGGAGAGTTAAAGTTAATCCATAAAGAACCAAATGTATTTGGCAAGGGTAAAGCCCAATATGCTAACCATGGTCTACCCATGTGAAAGAAAATGAACGTACCTGCACAAAGTACAGCGAAAATGGTCATGGCTTCTGCCGCTCTATTAATAGAGGTTCTCCATTTTTGACGGAATAATAAAAGAATTGCAGAAATAAGCGTACCAGCGTGACCGATACCAACCCACCATACGAAGTTAGTAATATCCCATGCCCAACCTACGGTTTTATTTAAGCCCCAGTTACCAAGACCATGGAACCATGTTTGGTAAGCCCAATATCCACCGTAAGCCAAGACAGCTAAGGATATACCAAAAACCATCTTCCACTCCTTAGTAGGGTTTCCTTCTACATGTCTGCTTATGTCTTCAGTAATATCATGAAGGGTCTTCCCTCCCGTTACTAAATGTTCTCTAATTGGCGAAACTACTTGCATAATTGCTACCCTTAATAAAAAGAGTTCCTATTATTTTCGTTTAAAAAATTCTTTATTATCCGTGATGCTCTTCTTCAGCATGAGCTTCCGTTTTATGGGAATCTCCATTGTGCAATGAAGCTTTTGCATCTCCTAAGTCCTTATTCCTGATTTTAGTTAAATAACTAACCTGAGGCTGAACATTAATTTCTTCTAAAACATGGAAGGCTCTTCCTTCTTTCTCCGTTTCCAAAGCTTTAGAAATCTTTGAATTTGGATCCATCATGTCACCGAAAGTGATTGCTCCCGTAGGACATGATTGAGAACATGCTGTTTCAATCTCTCCATCAACTGGTCTTCTCTTCTCTTTCTTAGCTACCAATTTACCAGCTTGAATTCTTTGAACACACATAGAACATTTCTCAATAACCCCTCTTGACCTTACGGTTACTTCAGGATTAAGAACCATTCTACCCAATTCATTATTCATGTGGAAATCAAACTGCTCGTTTTCATAATATTTCCACCAGTTGAACCTACGTACTTTATAAGGGCAATTATTAGCACAATATCTTGTACCAACACATCTGTTATAAGTCATTTGATTTAATCCTTCTGAACTGTGCGTAGTAGCCAATACAGGACATACTGTCTCACAAGGTGCATTATTGCAATGCTGACACATCATTGGTTGGAAAACCACTTCTGGATTCTCAGAAGCATCTTCCATCTTTCTAATGTGAGATGGATTGATATTATACGTAGTATCCGCATCCGTACTGTAATAACGGTCTATGCGAATCCAGTGCATTTCACGGGCTCTAGCAACCTCTTTCTTACCTACTACTGAAACGTTATTCTCAGCTTGACAAGAAATCAAACAAGAAGAACATCCCGTACAAGTATTAAGGTCAATCACCATTCCCCAGCTATGGTTCTTTTTCTCATGACCATCCCAAAGGCTGATAGAATATGGTTTAACAGGGCCCTCTGAAGTTGCAATCATAGGCTCGAATCTTCCAGCCTTATTGTTCTTCACATACTCACTAAGAACAGATTCCTGCACAACAGCTTTACGACCCATTACGGTTTCGTGCGTCTGTGTTTGAGCTAGTGTATAACCTGATTTTGTTTTCTCAATTGTAGCATTTGATGTCCAGTTCACACCATTAGTAAATGGAATTGGATTTGCTCCAACATTTCCACATTTACCAGCTGCAGTTCTACCAAAACCTTTTGCTACAGAGATAGTTTGATGAGCTTGACCTGGCTGAATTAACACAGGTAACTCAATACTATAATCACCAACAGTCAATTTAGCCCAATCGCCTTTTTCAAGACCTTGCTCATTTGCTGTTTTTTGAGATATGTTTAATGTATTTTCCCAAGTAACCTTTGTAATTGGATCTGGTAATTCTAACAACCAAGGATTGTTAGCCTGAGAACCATCACCCATTCCAATCGCTTCAAAAACACTTACTTCTAAACCAGAAGCTTTCTTAGAAGCTATACTTGCAGCCGCAGCTCCAAGGTTACCAGAGAAGGTAACATTTTCTGTACTTAACGCCTCACTAGTTTCTAACACACCATCATGAAGTGCAGAAACCCAAGACTTACCACTTAGAATATTATTCTTCCAATTGGCTTTTAAGTATTTATGATAATCACCATCTAAACCTGCCCAAGTCAATAAACTTGATTCAGCCTGACGTGTATTAAATATCAAAGAAATGGTTGGTTGCTGCAAAGAATATGAACCTGTATAAGGAGAAGCATCTCCCCAAGACTCCAAGAAATGAGGAGCAGGTGCTACATATTTACAAACAGCAGCTGTTTCATCAACTCTACTAGCAAAAGAAACCGAAGTTTTCACTTTACCGATTAAAGTAGCCCATTCAGAACCATTTGGTAAGTTAAAAACTGGATTAGCATCTAATATTATAAGTGCATCAACACTACCAGACTTCAGTTCAGAAGCTAGTGCAGCTACATCAGCATCATTACCTTGACGTGTATTATTCGCATTTGCAAGGCTAATCGTATTTCCATAATTTCCTAAGAAACTATTGATTCCGTTAACCACCGTTTGAATAGCAGTATCATTAGAACCAGAAACAACTAAAGACGCTCCATTCGCAGCTTTTAAGTCAGCCACACATTTATCTAAAATCTTAGAACTAACAGACGAATTCCCAATTGTATTTCCTGTCAACTTATTATAAAGAGCTACAAGAAAGGCACCCTCTTCAGATGGCTTTATCATATCCCTATAATCAGCAGCAGAACCTGTAATAGTCATACCAGTTTCAAACTGATAGTGACGAGACATTGTTTGCTTGCCATCTTTTCCACTTACAAGCTTACGTCCTTCTGCCCATTGAGCAGAATGCTGAATAGAAGAAAGCCAATTACCTAAGAAATCACAATTAACACCAACAATAACTTTTGCTTTTGAAAAGTCATAAGTTGGCACAATCGCCTTCCCGAAAGAACTAGAGTTTGCTTCAATCATGCCAGAAACCGATGAAACATCGTATGACACGTGCTTAGTAGAAGGATATTTTGCTGAGAAATCAGCAATAACCCTTTTAGCTGTTGGAGATACTATAGATGAAGAAAGGATTCTAACATTAGAAGCTGATGACAAACCTGCCATAACTTCTTTATCTAAATCTTCCCAAGAAATCTCAGCTTCACCTTTTTGAGGCCCACGAAGTTTATCATTATCATATAAAGATAAAACAGACGCATGAACCCTAGCACTCATTCCACCACGAGTAACTTTTGAAAGCTTATTACCTTCAATTTTTATAGGTCTACCCTCAACTGTCTTTACAAGAATACTTGCATAATCTCCACCTTGAGCATAAGTTGAAGCAAAGTAGTTAGGAATTCCCGGCTCTACAGATTCCGGCTTTTTTAAATAAGGAATAGTCTTTCTAACTGGAGCATCACAAGCAGCCAAAGAAACTGCAGCAACACCAAAGCCAAGCATTTTCAAGAAATCTCTTCTATGCGTTCCGCCTTCAATATCTTCTAAGTTAAACTCGCTATCAGCGTTTTTAACTACTTCGATATCGTTACGATACTCTTCTATCCCTTTCCAATACCTTTTAGTAGTATTTTCCATTAGTCTTTGTATTTCCCCTTACAGGTTTATCTAAAGTAATCTTATTAGATTAATATTTTAATAATGACATCTAGCACATTCTAGACCACCAATATCTTCCACTTTCATACCTCCTACTGAGGTAGCATCATGAGCCTCTACTAGCTTGTCATAATACTCATTTCCTTTTGAGTTAACGTCTGTTTGTCTGTGACAATCAATACACCAACCCATAGTCAAAGTATGCCTCTGTTCCACAACCTCCATTGTGTTAATTTCACCATGGCAATTTTCACAATCCAAATCAGCTACGTTAGTATGCTGTGAGTGATTGAAATAAGCCAAATCAGGTAAATTATGAACTCTTACCCACTCAATCGGCGTATCCGTCTCAAGAGCAGTATATATCTTTTGAATTTCTGGAGAACCTTGCTTAATACTATTATGGCAGTTCATACAAATACTAGCAGAAGGAATTCCCGCTTGTTTTCCTTTGTAAACACCAGTATGACAATAAGAGCAATCTATTTCCATATCTCCAGCGTGAAGCTTGTGAGAGAAAGGAATTGGCTGTGTTGGTGCATATCCTTGATGAACACCAATACCATAAAGACCATCAAATGTTGCCTTCGCCCCAAAAAGAAGGAACAAAACAATGATAGCACTTCTAACTGTTGAGTTTTGGAAAACAACTTTTAAAGAGTCTCCTATTTGCTCGCCAAGCCCTCTTGTATCAATTTCCGCTCCTTCTCCTTTAGACAATTTAGATAACAAGTTCAAAATAGCTATTAAAGCTACTAGAACAAGACCCATTAGAAGAAGAAGAGCAACTATTATAATATTGAAGAAACCACCCTGCTGCGAATCATCAGCACCAGCAGTAGCAGCACCCGCGGCCACCTCTGCAACTGGAGCAGCTGCATTCGCTTGATTGATGTAAGTTAACAAGCCTTGAATTTCAGCATCTCCAAAACCAGGAAAAGCTGTCATTTGAGTCTTGTTGTATTCTTCATACAAATCAACTGCGTATTGGTCTCCGCTTGCTATAACAGCAGCCGGATTATTAATCCATGATTTTATCCAATCATAATCTTTCCTTTCATCGATACCCTTAAGGCCAGGACCTACTACTACATCTGCACCATAAGAGTGACAGGCTGCACAGTTATTCTTAAATATTTTCTCACCCAAGGCAGCATCGCCCTCTTGCCCAAACGAAAGGGTAATGGTAGATAAAGAAATAAATAATAGAAGAAGCGGTCTTATATGCGTTTTGAACATATTCTATTATTGACGGTGTTTTTGTTTTGAGAGTGCAAATCTAGCCACGTAAAGAGTTCCATCAAAAAAGAATTTTGTTTTTTTCTATGGGTTTAGTCAATTTAGAACAATTATAAACAAAAACCTAATTGATTGATAAACAATAGATTAAATAAAAAATACCACTCCAAAAACCCTGCTAATCAGAACTTTAGGAATGGTATTTTAGTAAGAAGTTAAAAGCAAGCAATTTGCTATCTAACTGAATTAAGAGGTCTCGAGCGGATTCGAACCGCTGTACATGGTTTTGCAGACCACTGCCTAGCCACTCGGCCACGAGACCATATTTTGTTATTTCTAACTGGCAACAAAACTACAATTGGCGTGCCAAATTGCCAATTATTTTTGAAAAATAAGACTGGAAATTTTCCAGCCTTATTTTCTATATCTAAAAGATTACTCTGCTGAGTCTTCTTTCTTCTTTTTTGGAGCTGCTTTAGCTTTCTTAGGAGCTTCCATTTCTTCTTTCAAAGCTGCTAAGGCTGATAAATCACCCAAAGTTGACTTCTCTGAAGACTGTGTAGAAGAAGCCTTAGATTGGCTAGCCTTTTTCTTTGGCTTAGCTACCACCTCGTCAGCAGAACCATCCCAAGTCTTAGAGTGAGAAAGAATAATTCTCTTCTCGTCCTTATTGAATTCAGTTACAACAAAAGTAAGTTTCTCACCTATTTCTGCCATAGAACCATCCTCTTTAGCAAGGTTCTTCAATCCAGCAGCACCTTCGATTCCGTAAGGAAGCTCAAGAGCAGCTAATTTATCAGAAGTAGAAATGATAGTACACTCATGCTTAGTTCCTACATCAAAAGTACCTTCGAAAGCATCCCAAGGATTCTCTTCTAAGTGCTTATGAGAAAGAGCCAATCTTCTATTGTCACCATCTAATTCAAGAACAATAACCTCAAGCTCATCTCCAATCTTAACAAAGTCAGATGGGTGCTTGATTTTCTTAGTCCAAGAAAGGTCAGAAACGTGAACTAAACCATCAATACCTTCTTCCAATTCTAAGAATAGACCAAAGTTAGTAAGGTTACGAACAGTTCCTTTATGCGTAGTACCTACAGCATATTTGCTTAGTAAGTCTTGCTTAGTCCAAGGATCTTCAGCTAGTTGCTTAATACCCAATGACATTTTTCTTTCTTCTTTGTCCATTGTCAAGATTACCGCATCAATCTCATCTCCAATTTTAAGGAAATCAGAAGGATTACGTAAATGCTGAGACCAAGACATTTCAGAAACGTGAATCAAACCTTCTACACCTGGGTGTATTTCAAGGAATGCTCCATAATCTGCAAGATTAACAATTTTACCTTTAACAGCAGAACCAACTTCAAGACTTGTTTCAAGTGCATCCCATGGATGACTTTGAAGTTGTTTCATACCTAGAGAAATACGTTTCTTGTCTTCATCAAAGTCAAGAACAACAACGTTGATTTTCTCATCAAGGTTAAGTACCTCATTCGGGTGATTAACACGTCCCCAAGAGATGTCTGTAATGTGCAATAAGCCATCAACACCACCAAGATCAATAAATACACCGAAGTTTGTAATATTTTTAACAACACCTTCTAGAACCTGACCTTTCTCAAGGTTAGTCAAGATTTGCTGACGTTGTTTTTCAAGGTCTTTCTCAATAAGTACTTTATGAGAAACAACCACATTATCATTAGTATGATTAATCTTAACAACTTTAACTTCCATTTGTTTATTAACAAATACGTCAAAGTCTCTAATAGGCTTCACATCAATTTGCGAACCTGGCAAGAATGCCTCAATACCATGAATATCAACAATAAGACCACCTTTGGTACGTCTTTTTACCAAAGCGTCCATGATTTCATCATTCTCAAAAGCTTTCTCGATGTTACTCCAAGCTGTAAGTATTCTCGCTTTCTTACGAGAGATCACTAACTGACCTAAAGCATCTTCTTGTTTCTCTATAAATACCTCAACAGTATCACCTGCTTTCAAATCTGGCAAATCTCTAAACTCAGATCTAGAAACAATACCGTCAGACTTAAATCCAATATTTAATAATACCTCACGAGCAGTAACACCTACTACTGTAGCTGTAACCACATCTTTCTCTTCAATAGTAGTTAGAGTTTCCTCATACACTTTTGAAAGTTCTGCAGTTTCTTCAGCAGAGTAACCACTACCAATACCTTTCTTTGAGACTCTGTCCCAATCAAATTCTGGAAATTCTTGATTATCCATATATCTTATTCTCAGCCTTTTGCTACATCAACAACACAGGCCTCATGCTGTTGAAATTAATTAAAAATGAACGTCCTTTTAAAAAGGACTGCAAAAGTAAGAATTTGAGTTCGATAATCAAATAGGTAATGAAGAATAAACTTAAGCAAGTTTGCTTTTCCCTAAGTACGGGGCCCAATTCTCCCCAACCTTGCCTGAGAAGTTCCTTAAAAACATAACAAAAGTTGGTTTAAAGGGCTTTTTATTCAGTGGCATTCCCGCTTCTTCAGGTGTATTATTACCTTTACGACCATTGCAAGATCTACAGGCAGCCACTAGGTTTACCCAGTTAGTTTTACCTCCTCGTGATTTTGGAATTACATGGTCTAAGGTTAAATCTTTCCTTTTCCCACAGTAAACGCATTCGTTTCCATCTCTTTTAAAAACGTTTTGCCTATTAAGCACCACACCTTTATAAGGAACCTTGACGTAATTATTTAATTTGATAACCGACGGAAGAGGATAAGATACAGAAACGGTTCTCAGTTGAGCCTTATCATCATCTTTAAGAAGCTCGGCTTTGTTAAGATAAACCAACAAAAAAGCCTTTGGAACGGTACAAACCGTGATGGCACTGTAATCAGCATTGAGAACTAGTACTTTCCGGCTCATTTAGCTTGTAAGTAATTGAAAATGATGCAACGAAGTTAATGATTTTAGTCAAAAATCAAAGCCACTGCACCAACTCTTTACCGAAAAGTAATATTAAGCTAAAACTTTCTACTCTCCTGTCTTTCAGTATCTCTAGATTTGATACTCTCTCTTTTATCGTATAGCTTCTTTCCTTTTGCTAAAGCTATGTTCAATTTTGCCAAGCCTTTATCACTGATAAAAAGTCTAGTGGGAATAATAGTAAGTCCCACATCCTTAAGTTTATTCTCTATTTTCTTAAGTTCTTTTCGCTGCAATAATAGCTTACGCTCCCTGAGAGGCTCATGATTATAGTGTGTTCCAAACTCATAAGGAGAAATATGAAGGTTTTTAATAAACAACTCGCCATTGGTGATATAACAATGGGCGTCTGAAATATTGGCCTTACCCATTCTTATGGATTTCATCTCGGTACCTCTTAAAACAATACCTGCAGTAAAGGTGTCAATGAATTGATATTCAAAAGATGCCTTCCTATTCTTAATCTCTACTTTGTTACTAATATTACTTGCCATAGTGTTGGGGAAATTTTGCAAAGCTATAAAAATAAAATCCCTGCCTCAATTTTAGTGACAGGGATTCCGACTTACGTGCTTTCCTAATAATCCATGTGCATCACGCGAACGTGAAACAAAGCGGATTAAACTTTCATGAGCCTTAACAACTCAAATATTTTTTAGTGTGTGACGTCTAGGCAACAAATGTATATACTCCTCGTCTATTTTCCAACACTTTTAAAATTTCAATTTCATTTATCTGAAATGCTATAAACGGCGTACATACAGCAATTTGTCAGATTCGGATAGTCTAGTTACGAATACTGTGCCAATATAACTTCATGAAACTATTTTACATCTTCGAAAAAATATTGAAATAAAATTAATATTATTTTAACCTTAAAACCAGAGGTTTACAAAATACATCTATGTTTATTTATTTCTTATATTTAATTTTGGCACGTCAACTTAGACAACATCAAACAAAAGAACAAATTTGCTAGACAGTCAATTATTCTCTACTTCTCAGAAAAAAGAAAAATGCATCATTGTAGGTGTAATAAATAAAGACCAAAACGCGGAAAAGACTAAAGAATACCTAGACGAATTGGCTTTTTTAGCTAGAACCGCTGGTGTTACTTGCAAGAAAACGTTTGTGCAAAAGCTTCCGAAACCAGACAATAAGACTTTTGTAGGTAAAGGAAAACTAGAAGAAATACAAACGTGGTTAGAAGCAAACCCTGTAGACTCTATAATCTTTGATGACGACCTAACTCCTTCTCAAGTAAGAAACCTTGAGGCAAGTTTTAGCGAAACCAAAGTATTAGACCGAAGTCTTCTTATACTAAACATATTTTCTCAAAGAGCTAAATCAGACCAAGCCAAAAGACAGGTAGAGCTGGCTCAATACCAATATCTATATCCTAGGTTAACTAGAATGTGGACTCACCTTAGTAAGCAGAAAGGTGGCGTGGGTATGCGTGGACCTGGTGAGAAAGAACTAGAAACAGATAAAAGGATAGTTAAAGACAGAATATCTTTCTTAAAAAAGAAGCTTGAGAAAATTGACAAAAGAGCCTTAACTCAAAGAAAAGAAAGAAACAGACTGGTGAGAGTAGCTCTAGTAGGTTATACCAATGTTGGGAAATCTACCTTAATGCGAGTTCTGGCCAAAACTGATGTTTTTGCGGAGAATAAGCTTTTTGCTACTATAGACTCCACCGTTAGAAAGATTGTTCTAGGGAATATCCCTTTTCTTTTGACGGATACAGTAGGGTTTATCAGAAAATTGCCTACAACCCTTGTAGCTTCTTTTAAGTCAACATTGGACGAGATTAGAGAGGCTGATATACTGCTCCATGTAGTAGATATTTCTCACAAGTCTTTTGAAGAGCATATAGATGTGGTAAATGG
Organism: Arcticibacterium sp. GJ41-1; assembly: GCF_055808875.1. NCBI lineage: Bacteria > Pseudomonadati > Bacteroidota > Cytophagia > Cytophagales > Leadbetterellaceae > Arcticibacterium > Arcticibacterium sp. GJ41-1. The sequence goes on from NZ_CM147888.1 coordinate 5,175,170, forward strand.
AACACTAGCCGACATTGGAGCTGCCGACAAGCCAACTATTCTTATTTTTAATAAACTAGATTTATATCAAGCTGAATCTGAAGAAGGTCTGGATGCTCATTTAGCCACCGAAGAAGATTTAGAAAAAAATCTGGAACGACTTAAGTCTAGCTATTTGGCAAAGAACATGGAGAATGTGGTTTTTGTATCTGCCAGTAAGAAAGAAAACTTGAAGGAATTAAGAAAAAACCTTCTTGACCTACTTACCAGCAAGCATTTTGCTATATATCCTAACTGGGACCCAAAACAGAATCCATTATACGACTGGCAAGGACATCAAGATACCGAAGAATAAAACGCTAGTCTCTCACCAGAATATAATCCGCAAAATAGCCTTTGCTGTCTTGCAGTTTTTCTTGCAGTCGGAATTTTGTATCCTTCGTTATTTTAGCAATAATTTCATCATTATACTTCCTAGATATTTCTGTGTGAATTTTTTCACCAGCTTCAAATTTAAAAGTACCAGAGCCATTAATTTTGACCGTTTGAGCTTTGGTACTTACCAAAAAACTTTTGGCCACGCCAACCTCCTCTGAATATTCTGGCTGATGTTTGAAACTTTCTATATCAAAATTGGCACCTAGCTCTTCATTTATTCTAGATAAAAGATTCAAATTAAAAGCCTTTGTAATTCCTGCTTTGTCATTATAGGCTGGCAAAACCACCTCCTCGGCCTTAATAAGATCTACTCCTAGAAATAACTTATCACCAGCATTTAAAACCTCCGCGAGTTCATTCATAAATTGATGAGCTTCCTCATCTTTCAAATTCCCAATGTTTGAACCTAAAAAAAGTACAACCTTTGGTGTATTTGTTGATTTCAGCGATTCAAGAACTTGGAAATAATCTCCTTGTCTGGTTTTGACAGACAACTCTGCCATTTCTCTTTGAAGAGAATTCTGCAATTTTGTCAAAGCATTTGACGAAATATCAACAGGAACATAGTCAAACTTGAAGCCTTGATTGACCAATACCTTTAGTAACTCCTTGGTTTTGGTACCATCTCCAGCCCCTAGTTCCACCAATTCAAAATACGAGTCAGGTTTTACTCCCAGTGTCTCTATTATGGTATCGGTTTGCTCTTTAAAGATTTCAAATTCTGCCCGAGTTAAGTAATACTCCGGCATATTCATTATTTGAACGAACAGTTCATCCCCTTTTTTATCGTAAAAATATTTTGAAGAGAGGTACTTAGGTAATTGCGAAAGGCCATCTTTCACATCTTTTTCAAATTGACTCATTGTGTTATCTAGCTAATCTAATTCCTGAAAACTGCCATTGCATTTGAGCGTGAAAGAAATTACGATATGTTTTTCTACTATGTCCTTCGGATGTAGCAACGGAGCCCCCTTTTAAAACCATTTGGTTTATCATGAATTTACCATTGTACTCTCCTACGGCTCCTGCAGCTATTTCATATTTTGGATATGGCAAGTATGCAGAGTTGGTCCACTCCCAGCGGGTACCCCACTGAAACTTATCAGAAGCTATTTCCCATTCAAACTCTGTAGGTAATCTGCAGCCCTTCCATAACGCATAGGCAGCAGCTTCATAAAATGAAACGTGGGCTAATATCTCTTCAGGGTTAATTTCTTTTAAACCTGCCAAAGTATAGTTTAGCCATTTGCCGTCAGACTTATACCAATAAAGGGGTTTTTCTATGTTATTAGCTTTTACCCATGACCAACCTTCGTCAAGCCAAAACTCTGATTTTTGATAAGCTCCGTCGTTTATAAAATCAATAAAATCTCCATTGGTCACTAGGCTGTTAGCAATCTCAAAATCATTGAGGTATACCTTATGTCTTCCTAGTTCATTATCAAAAGAGAAACCATTTCCGTCAAAACCAATCTCATAAACACCTTCTGAAACCTTAAGCCAAGATTCAGATTGGTTTTTAGAACTAACTAAAGGTTCTTTTTGCCATTCAGGGTAGGTCGGATTTCTGGAGAAAGTATATTTCAAATCTGTCAACAATAACTCTTGATGCTGCTGCTCGTGGTTTATACCAAGAATGACCAGCTCTAATACTTCTTCTGAAACATTCTCTTGAAGTAGTAACTCCATTTGCCGACTTACAACTGCTCTGTATTTATAAACCATCTCTACACTTGGTCTGGAGATTAGCCCTCGCTCTCCCCTATTTAGACGCTCGCCTATGGAATTATAATAACTATTAAACAGGAATCTGTAACTCTTATCAAAAACCGTATAGCCTTTGACGTATTTCTGAAGAATCATTTCTTCAAAAAACCAAGTAGTATGAGCCAGATGCCATTTCGGAGGACTAGCAAACTCTGCACTTTGTGGTAGGTAATCTTCTACTTCCAGACCGGCACAAAGCTGTTCGGTATAATTTCTAACTTTTAAAAACTTTTCTAAAACAGGGCTCATGAAAAGGGGTATTCTTTGAATTTTCTAAAGAAACGGTATTCTAAACAAAACGGTTTCTTATATTCTCAATTTACTAAATACTTTGGCAAAAGGCAGAAATAGCTTAAAACCGTATCATAGTATTCCCCTGATGGCCTACCTAATAAAATAGAGAACACATATTATCAAAACATAAATTTTCAAATAATCACGCATAATCCCATATTGACGCATGATTTAAGGTCAAACAGTTAACATTACTCTAAGGAAATTTATACTTTTACCGCTATCTTAGGCCCCGTAGTTCAATGGATAGAATAGAAGTTTCCTAAACTTTAGATCTAGGTTCGATTCCTAGCGGGGCTACAACAAAAACACGCAACTGAAAGACTATCAACGATTTACATAAACAAAAAGCCAATAGGTGTAGTGAACGGTGTAGTGTTTTCAATATAACGCCCTACAACTGACCTTAGAAATTCTCTTTACCTTTATAGTAATGAAAGTTCTTTTGACAGTATATACTAAACTAGGATTTAATTGAAACGCCGATGAAACATTTTCTCCTACTCTTTCTATCCTTTGGCTGCACACCTATTGAGCAAAAAGAAGCGGATTACTCCTTTTCAGACTACCAAGCAGACCTATTGGAGTATCAATCTAAGTATGAATCACAAGCCATTATAGTAGAAAGCCAAAATGGCTACCATGTAAAGGCTTATATACTCGGTGAAGTTATATATGATAAATGGTCGGGCTTTGCCAATGACACAACCAAAATGATTCAAGAAGCCCAACTTTCCATCCAAGAAGAACTGTAAAATTATACTTATTGAAAATAAGACTAAACCTCAAATAATTCAGAAGAGGGTGTCGACATATCATTGAAAGCATCTTCTAACTTTACAACAGGGATTGCTCCTTTTGCAAAATTAGGTAAATCTGGGTCATTAGAAACAATCTTTGTGCAACCATACGCCATTGCAGTGGCAACAATAACATGGTCAAACTTCATCTTAGCCTTCCTAATCTCATTCTCTTTAGCAAAGACCTTTAACTCCCCATACCTTTCTCTCAAAAGCTTTGCATATATTTTACTAGCCTTCACGTCAAAAGGAGCAACAACAAAACTTTTAGTAATTATTTCAAGAATTCTCTCAGCATTTTCATCGCTTTCAGGCGTCAAAATTTCTGCCACAACTACTGTAGGAAGAATTATTTTATGACCATTCTCGTCAGCCCATTTAAAAAACCTCTCAGCCTTCTGAATCATATCTTCTTGCCCAGAACTACTTTGTTTTTTTATCCCCCAAATAATTGTATGCGAATCAACGGCTATTAACATATTAAATTCTTAGAAGTGCTTCATTTATTTCGTCGTCTGAACTAAAACTGTCCCAATACCCATCGGTCAATTCTCTTAATTCCTGTATAGCTTGAAATGAATTACCTACCTGATAATCAGTTGACTTAGTTAATTCAAACTTAATAATTCGGTCAGTGACAGAATCCCACGTAGCAATACCCTCCAATGACACCGCATCATAAAGCCTAGAACCTAATCTTTTTGCTGTTTCCTTATCTGTATTAACTATGACCTTATCTCCATTAGCTAACTTTAAATGAAGGTTTGGTCTCTCACCCCCAGAATCAAGAAGCTCTCCAACTATAACAGTTTGCCCGCTATAAGTCCTTGCTACTACCGAAAAATCAAAACTCTCATCAAACTCGAAATAGGTTTTATTATTAATTTTTATTTCAGCCTTCGCATTATACTCTTTACTAAAAGTTTGGATGTGTTTTAAAGCCACTAGAGAATCCCTGTTTACAGAATTTAACTCATGAGCTCCCAAAGTAGCAGATAAAGCTATTAATGAGCCCTTTAAAAAACCCGCAAGTTTTTCATCCGAAAGCATATCCTTTAAGTTAATACCCAAACTTTCATCCTTTACTTCATGAAAGGCAAGAATAACATTACTTTTAATATCTATTTCGGGATGTAAGTCTTTAAAGTTAGAAAGTACAAGTTTCTCAAACTGTGCTATTAGGAAAGCCACTTCAGACGCCCTGACCGTATCTGGATGCAAGCCGTCCGCTGAAATCCTTAAACCCAATATGTTGTCCTCTGTATCTATCAATGCACTATTAACTTGTCAACTTAATGAACAAGTTTTGTAAATATTTCCTCACTTAGTTAACAAATATAGTGAATAAAACTATACACCATCCACTAAATTTAAGTGCTAAACATTAGAAACCAAGCCAAGCCGTAGCGGGCATTAAACTGCCAAAAACAACAAAAAAAGATTAGTATTAAAAGCTACCCTCAACATTTCACCGAAAACCTGCGAGCATATTAAAAATCCATGAAAACATCGTACCTCCTTTTTTAGCTTATAAGGGGGGGGGATTAAAAAACAACAACGACCTAAACTCAAACAGACCAGTAACCAAATAGAAACGCACCTTTATGAATAAGACTATAAACTCAAACCCCATAGTTAAGCTCAAACGCACATAACAAGAAATATTAGACTAATCTCTTTTAGGGTCAGCTAGTTTTATACCACAAACCTCATAATTGCTCCTTACCTAGCAGAGCTAAAAAATCTTCATCATTCTCACTCCTTGGATTACGCTTATCCTGAGGTATAAGCCAAAAACTCTCAACCTTAAAAGCGTGCATTAAGTAAATATTTCTAACATAAGATATTTCCTTCATCGCTAAGTCTTCTCTACCCTTATGTATATTGTTTAAAGCTTTGGATAATAGAACTGCGGCTGTAATCATTGGATTAATTGACCTAAGTTCAGTCTTAGTACTACTCTCATAGCCGTAGTTAAGAATACCATTTGGCTGACAATCTTTTAGAGCTTTCCTATAGAAGCCAATTGCATCAACAAGTACCTCCTTACTGCTTTTCCTTTCTTTCATTATTTGTTATTCATCGACCCCGAAACATATTCCCTGTAAAAATTAACACCTCGCTATCTTCTATTTTTAATCCAAACCAAAAAAACAAATCAATTACCGAGGGTTAAATCGTGACTTCCTGCCAAAGTTTTCATATTAAAACCCCGAAGGAAATATTGTGACAAAAATCTTTTATCACATGAATGTCACATTTTTCCCTGTAGATAAGTGGTGAATTAAGGACACGGGTAATAAGTAGCCAAATAGAATTGGCTTAGGCTCGACACCTTACTCGAATAAGCCTTAAAGCACTTTGCCCTTAAATTCCTATTGTTTTTAAGTGCCTAAATTGGGTTATAATTCTTGGCATATTACAATTCTTAACCCTCAAGCAGTTCCTCCCACTTATCACTTATTTTGCCACTAATCAGAGTGTGGAGGTTATCACCAGTTTTATATTCCTCTAAAAGGTGCTGAAACCTAACCTTACCCCTTTGATTTTGTTTCCTTTCCTTTGCAGACATGCCCTCCTTAGTCCAGTGATTAGGGTTCCTTAGTTTCAAGTAAAGCTCCCTATCCTTCAAGAACATTTCATCTAACCTTATACTACTATTGTCCATTAGAATTTTACTCCAACAGTCTGAAAGTATATTTCCCAAAACTTGATAGATATCCTTATTTAGTAACCCTTCTAAGGTAAGCTTACCAATAGACTTCTTAAGGAATTTCATTTTTCGAACCTTGACTTCTACACGAAGTATATTACCCTGCAACCTGTACTGTAAACCCTTGTCATATACCTTAACTGTATATTCAGCCATATCAACATAGCAAAAATGCTTATACCCAACTTTTTCCTTAACAAACGGCTTATTACTATAAGCGATTAGACTATTTAAAATATCTGCTACCTGAACTTCCCCAGTATCCACATTAACTCCAAACTCAACTCCGTTCAATTCAGACTTTATTATCCCGAAGTGCTCCCATTCAAGAATAGAAACAGCCTGACATATATCTTTAAACTTAAAATCGTTGTAGTTATGACTCTCCTTTATTGGGCAACTTGATTCAAGATAGTTGTTCCAGAACTTATGCAATGAGCCTTGTAAGGGAACTATATTAGGGAACCTATCATAGTTCTTCAAGACTAAGTCAAACCACCTTACAGACCTGTAAATCTGCTCACCTGTGACCTCTTTAAACTTAGTATCCACTAAAGGAGCAACGGAACAGTGATTCAGAACATTTTCATCGGAAACCAACCGAGATACTTTAATTCCATCAATCACTTTGTAAGTATCAATTTTGGGGCATTTAGAACCTCTGAAAGTCTATACCTCTTTACTGTACCAAATCTGTAGACTTTAATTAGACCTTTCTTTTCATAAGTCCATAATGTAACAGTGCTTATTCCTAGTATATTACTAGCTTCATTTTGGTCAACGTATCTATCTTCTGGAAAAGACTGACAACCCTTTAACTCCTCAAACTTATCCCCAATTAACTGCTCCAGTCCATCTAATCTAGTTTCTATGGAAACGAAGGGGTTTGCCTGATTCTCTTTTTTCTGTACCATTTGCTTTATGTTTAAATTCGACTTTGCAAAACTAGGAACAGAGTTTCAGAAGGGGTTTTTTCAAAAGCCCCTTAAATCACAAACACCTTACTTAAAGACTTTTAAACTAAACTTGTCAATTAGAATTGAGCTCCCTAGAAAAGGGGAAAGTCTGAACAATTACGTGATATATCAACTTCTCGAGATGCGGATATTCTCTAATCATATGCCTAGCGACACGCTTTAGTTTTTTATCAAAATGCTTAGACAATAGCTCTTTCTCCATATGGTCTTCAATTAACCTCTTATCTTTTTGTAAGTCACTTTCTATTGAAGAAAACTTAAACCCTGATAAGTAAATAGCATTCATTTCATCAATTAACACCTTTAGAAACTCTTTAGAATCCTTATCTCTTCCTAATACGCCCGTTTCAGGCTCACCAATTACTAAACTTAAAAGCGTACAGTAAAGGTTTAAGTCCGCTCCCTTTAAGTCAAACAAGCATCTACGACGACATTTAAGGAGGTCTTCACTATAGATAGGCTTATCATCGACTATTAGACCTCTTTGCTTAATCCAATCACTTTTCATTAATACTGCTAAGGATTTAATGAACAAATCTCCTTTTTCATCAATATCAACTTTATAACTTAGCCCAACCACTAAAAAACGGTAAAATCGGGTTACCGCCTCACCGCTCACTTCCGTACGAAAAATATTTTTAAATTTCCTCCTTAACACTTCACTCGCTTGCAAGTAATCCAATACAAGTATCTGATAAACAGACAATTGAAGGTTATTTACATAGTTTGTCCTGAAAGTAAACCTTAACCCTATAAATTCTTCCCCAACTTCGGCACCATCAACAATATCCAGCCTACTCTGTGAATTTAAAACGTTATTTTCTACCTCGACTAAACAAAAACTATCAGACTTATTTATTAAATCTATAGAACCGAACCATGAAATATAACCTCCACACTTAGTCCACTCCTTCATTTACTCTTATAGTTAATTGACTCTAACTGTTTACGAAACAAATCAGCGTGCTCACGCTCACTAATTTTAACATAACTCTCAAAAGACTTAGAATCTTTATGACCTGTTATTTTTCTAATCGTAATAGAGTCAATGCCTTTCCTAAAGCTATTAGTAGCGAACGAACGCCTACCTACGTGACTACTTATCAAGCTAGATTTAGAAACCCTCTTTGAGACGACCTTTCCGCCCTCTAAATGCGTCTGCAATATAGTTTCATCTTCTCCAAAAACTAGTTCTGCAACTTCTTTGATATAGTCATTAAATTTTTGGTCTGATATTATTGGTGGCGAAGACATCTCCCACTTTTCAAGAATTCCCCAAACGACACCCGAAATTGGGGTCACAACTGCCGCATCTGTTTTTTCTTGAACTATTTCGATATAAAAATGCTCCTTAGACTTAATAATATTATCAGGACTTATCCTTTTTGCATCACTTAAACGAAGTCCAGTATGGCACATGATTACAAAAAGGTCACGAACTTTATCTAGCTTGCCCTTTAAGGGTAGTTTGACATCAACGAACTTCTTAATCTCTTCATCAGAAAGAGCAATCCCTTGACCTACTGATGTTTCAACATTGAATGCGGAGGTTTGAAATATTTGATTCGTATGAATCCCATGTTCATAAGCTTCACGAAAAACCATCTTTAACCTAGCTACATGCTTTCCTAGAGTCGCTGACCTCCAATTTCTTTTTTGACTCATTGAAGACTTGAAATCAGCTACCCAGTTTAAATTAACATCTCCAAAGTAAATATCCTCAACACCTTTATCCATAAGGAAGCTCTTCAAGACCCTTAGAGTTGCCCTATAAGTCCTAATTGTATTTTGGTCTACTTTCTTACCCTTAGGCATCCTTACCCCCTTTTCTGACCTTAATATGAAGTCTTCAAAATAATTCAACATCGTAACACTTTCTCTTTCCCTCGTTTGATACTGATTTATCTTTGATTGAATCATTTCTTTACTAACCTCAATTCCCTGTATTTTAGATTCAGAAACGACTCGTTTCATATCTTGATAAAAATCAGTAAGATAATCCCCCTCGGAATTCCTTATAAAGTCCTTCACATCAGACTTTAGCACATCCAAACTTAAGCTTTGTCGCGAATCGACAAACCTGCACACCTCAATTAGAAAGCGATTCAGAAAAGACGTCTCCTCAGCTCCGTTCATCTGAGACAGCAAATATGGCGGGATGAATACTTGAGAAATACCATTTCTCTTTATTTGATGCTTTTTACCATCCCAGCTTTTAGGTAAAACTTTGATGCCAGTAGAAACCCTTAAATAGCCCTCTTCATGTCTTAGTCCAACATATACAAGAGTCAGTTCTTTTGATTTAGCCTTTCGTAAAAATAAGTACGCACTAGTCATAATTACAATAATGGTAATACGTCAAAGATACTCTTTTACATTAAATGGTGTAGTGTTTGGTGTAGTATAATTTTAATACTCTCGAATGTAGCTTAATGAGAAAACGCCTAATACGCACACAAAGCCACAATAAATACCTTATAAAGGGGTAACACAATAAAACAACATATCTAGGTTCGATTCCTAGCGGGGTCATTTCTGAATATATCGCTCTAAAACAAAAGGGCCAATCTCCATAGAGCCTTATTAAAAGCAACACTACTCACTTCTCAAACTCTTCACTGGATCCATTAATGCTGCTTTTATGGCTTGAAAACTCACCGTTAAGAGTGTTATTAATATAGCTCCTAGACCGGCTAAGGCAAATATCCACCAGGCCATGTTTGTTCTGTAAGTATAGCGACTTAGAAAGGCATCCATTCCCCACCATGCTAGTGGAACTGCAATCAGCATTGAAATACAAACCAACCAAACAAAGTCTTTTGAAAGCATTGCCCATAGATTGGTAACGGATGCCCCCAATACTTTTCTTACACCTATTTCTTTAGTTCGTTGCTCCGCCACAAAAGAAGCTAAACCAAACAAACCTAAACAGCTGATTAAAATGGCTAAAACCGTAAAGACACTTGCCAAAGAGCCAATGCGTTCTTCCATCGCAAACTTTTCTGCATAGACTTCGTCAATAAATTGATATTCAAAAGGGAGGCTCGGGAAATGCTCTTTGAAGACTCCTTCTATTACAGTTAAGTTTTCTTTGGCTGATTTATTTGGATTTAGTCTTAGGTTATAAAAACTAGCATTGTCGTACTGGTCAAAAGCATAAATAGCTTGCTTTACGGGTTCGTAAGGAGACTGTGTTATGATATCATCCACCACGCCAACAATCACTAATGGTGCATCGGTGCTTTCTTCATCATCGTTTCTTATTTGAAGCCCAATGACATCTGTTTTTCCTATGTATTCTACAAAGGTTTTATTGACCAAAACCGCATTAGAGTCGGTAGACATCTCTCTTGACAAATCTCTTCCTGCTATTATTTTCATTCCTAAAGACTTAGCATATTCAGGAGAGACTTCGGTCCAGGCAAAATCTTCTTGGAAGCCTTCCGGCTTTCCTTCCCAAAGAAAACCTGAGCGATTAGAATAGATATTTGTGGTTGGACTGCTCGATGTTGACATTTCTTCTACCGCTCCGCTATTTAGAAACTGCGTTCGCATAAAGTCTGCTTTGCCAATAAACTCAGAAGACATCACAGGAATCTGCACCATACCTTCTTTATCATAGCCAATTGGGCGGTTTTTCGAATAATTAATCTGTCTCATGACCAAACATGTGCCTATAATTAAAGCGATAGAAACAGTAAACTGCATGACTACCATTACCTTTCTAGGCAATGCCGCAGACTTACCCGCTTTGAAGGTTCCTTTTAGCACTTTAACAGGTAAGAAAGATGATAAATATAATGCCGGATAGCTTCCTGAAACCAAAGCTGTGAAAACAATAAAGCTCAAACTGGACAACCAGAAGGTGCCACTAAACCATGGAAATTCAATTTTCTTATCTGCCAATTCATTAAAGCCTGGTAAAAAAGATAGCACTAATGCTAAAGCCAGAATAAAAGCCAGAATAACGACCATGAAAGACTCGCTCAAAAACTGATTAATCAACTGCGTTCTCAGAGAGCCAATTGACTTACGAATGCCCACTTCCTTCGCTCGTTTTTCTGAACGAGCTGTACTTAAATTCATGAAATTAATACAGGCCAAAAACAACACAAAAGCACCAATGATACCAAAAAGCCATACTAGTTGAATTCGTCCCCCATCCTGAATGCCATTTTTAAACAGCGAACGCAGGTACCAATCTTCCATCGGCATTAGCAAAAGCGTAGGTTTATATTGTTGAAAATCTTCTCCAGCAGCTTTGTACTTTACATCCTCAATGATTTGAGAGACACCTTTTACCGTTTGGTTATCTGCTACTTGAGCGAAAAGCTGAAAAGAGTTATTTCCCCAGCTATCTACCGAATTTTTAACCCATTCGTTTTCTGCCACATACTGGTCCCACGGCATAATATAATGTGTTTCATACAAACTGGTATTAAAAGGAAAGTCCTCATAAACAGCTGTGACTTTCATTTCAGAGCGGTTATTAACTTTTACTATTTTTCCTAGAGCATCTTTCTCACCAAAAAGAGCTTTAGCAGAAGACTTTGAAAGCATTATTGACTTTAGGTCTTTCAGTCCATTTTTTTGACCAGAAATAACTTTTACATCAAACATTTCAGGCCCATCTGCCTGCATGTAGTTCCCTGTTTTATTAACGGTAATATCTCCTGTTTTTAGATAACGAGACTGCGTCCAAGTACTCATCACAATGTGTTTGAAATATTGCTCGTAATTATTTTTTAATTCAAACTCTAAAGGACGAGGAATAGCTCTTCCTGTACCCACTGAGCCATTAAAGGTTTGGCTTTGCCAAAATTGTCCAATCTTATCCTTATTCTTAAAATGACTATCATAAGTAAGCTCGCCATTTACCCATAGACCTATCAATATGGTTACTGCCATACCCAAAGCTAGTCCTAGGACATTGATAAGGGAATAGGTAGGGTGGTTTATTAAGTTTCTCCAAGCTATTTTGATGTAATTCTTAAGCATATTTCTAGATGAGTTGATTGAATCTATTCCGATTTTAAAGATTTTACTGGATTAACAACGGCGGCTTTTATTGCCTGAAAACTTACCGTTAAAAGGGCAATTAAAACGGCTAAAAATGCCGCAATAATAAATACCCACCATTCTATATCTATTCGATAGGCAAAGTCTGTTAACCAAGAATTGACGGCATACCAAGCGAGTGGCGATGCTATTAAGATAGAAACCAAAACAAGTTTGATAAAGTCTTTTGAAAGCAAGGCTACAATATTGGCAACCGAGGAACCTAATACTTTGCGTACTCCAATTTCTTTTACGCGACGTTTGGCAGAATAAGAAGCCAAACCAAATAAACCAAGGCAGGAAACAAAAATGGCTAAGCCTGCTAAAACACCAACTATTTCACTTACCTGTCCATCTGCTTTATAGAGCTCCGCAAAGTGTTCGTCTAAAAAGCTATAATGGAACTCTTGGTCGGGCATTAAATCTTTCCAAACCGATTGAAGGCTGGCAATGGCTTCTTTGGTATCCTTGCCTTTCACACGGACAGATATCTCACTATATCCCCAGTTTGATTGATTAAAAATGCACAGTGTCTCAATTTTGTGATGCAAAGAATTAAAATTGAAATCTTTAGAAACACCAACAATTGCCCCCAAAGAATCCATTCCACCAAATCTAAAACCTTTGCCAATCAGCGATTCATAAGTCTTTACACTTTGGTCTTTTAATAATTCCTTAGCCAATGATTCATTGACAATATATGTTTTTCCATCATCGGCTGGCCCCTCTTGAAAGTTTCTGCCTGCCAATATTTCTATCTTATATAAACTGAGATAATCAGGGTCAACAATTACTCTGGAGGAAGCCATGCTTTTCAAGGGTCCTTCTCCCTGAAATTCTACTCCAGTTTGATGAAAATTATTTCCGAGTGTTTGTCCAGAGGCGGTAACAGCTTCCACAAAAGAGCGTGAAAGGAACTCTTGCTTAAGCGTAGAATATAGTGGGCCTGACTTATAGTTTAGAGGGACTACAATGACCTGGTCTTTGTCAAATCCTGGGTCCATCTTTTGCATAAATTTCAACTGCTTCACTGCAAAAAAGGTGGCTATTATTAAGAAAACAGCACACGTGAATTGTGCTACTACCAATGCATTCCTAAAATTACTCTTTCCTATGGAAAATGTACCTTTTAGAACCTTTACAGGATTAAAACTGGATAAATAAAAGGCAGGATAGATGCCTGAAAATAGCCCAATGAGGATGGTTCCTCCAAGTAAAGTAAAAATTAAAAAAGGATTTGAAAATAAAGGAAATTCAAGGTTTCGGCCACTTAGGTTTGACATGTAAGGTAATGCCAACCAAACGATGAAAACTGCAAAAAACAGAGCCATCAAAGCCAATAGAATAGATTCGCCAATAAACTGTATTATTAATTGAGACTTTACGGCACCTATAGATTTTCGTAAACCTACCTCTTGGGCTCTGCTCATTGATTTTGCCGTTGACAAATTCATGAAATTGACACAGGCAATTATCAAAATAATAATGGCAATAACAGAGAAAATGTAAGTGTAGGTACGGTCGAATTTTTGATAGTTTATATAATCATGGGTAATATCAGCTGAATTAGAATGTACCTCAGACATGGGCTGTAAAAACAACTCATACCAATCTGAAGCATCGCCATTCATATGACGTTTTAAGTAATCTGGGAATTTGCTTTCCAAATCAGAAATTTCTATGTCTTTGGCCAATTCTAAATAAGTTACTAGCCAGTTACCACCCCAGTTTTCCATATTTTGAGGGCCAGTAATAGTGCTAAAGGCAAATGCTGCATCAAACTGTAAATGCGAGGAACTAGGAACATTTTCCATGATTCCGGTTACCTTAAAAGTCAGCGTATCGTTTTCATAGCGAACAATGCTTTTTCCTATGGCCTCTTCCTTACCAAATATCTTTTGGGCTGTTTCTGTAGTTAAGACTACGGTGTTAGGCTCAGCTAACAAGCTTTCTTTATCTCCTTCTAAAAGTTTGAAATCGAAAAGTTGAAAGAAATTTGGGTCAACCCAAAGGGCATTTGGAAGCTCTACTTTTTTATTGCCTAATGTTAAAGGCATGTTTTGAATCTGACGAACTCTACAGAAATCATTAACTTCCGGAAACTCTTCTTTTAAGGTTGGTCCCATCGGAAACATGGATAGAGCCACTTTTTGCGGAGCTACCATGCCAGGAAAACTTTGAACCTCGTCTAAACGATAAAGATTCTTGGTGTGAATAGAATCAAAGTTTTTTTCAAAAGAAACAAATAACAAAATGACCGTGCTAGCCGCCATTCCTATCGCCAAACCAACAATGTTGATCATGGAGAAAACCTTGTTTTTCCAAACGTTCCGCCAGGCTATTTTGATGTAATTCTTAAGCATGTTCTTGATTTTTTATTGATTCGAGGCAATCAGGGTTTTCCAAACTATTCCGATTTTATACTAGCTACAGGATTTGCTCTAGCGGCTATTATGGTTTTGTAAATCACACTAACTAAACAAACGATTAGCGTGCTTAATGCAGCAAAAGCAATGAGACCTGCTGTATTGTTAATTTTATAGGTGTAATTATCTAGCCAAGTATTCATAGCATAAATACCCACAGGAATGCCAATTAAGACCGACACGCCCGCCAATAGCACAAACTCCTTGGTAAGCAATGTGGTTATTTCTCCTACGGAGGCTCCTAATACTTTTCTTACGCCTATTTCCTTGAAACGTTGTTGGGTAGTAAATGAAACCAAGCCCCAAATGCCCAATAAACTTATAAGAATGGCCAGCATTGTGAAAGTGAATGATACTCGCTGAAGCCTTTTTTCATCTTCAAAAACTTCTGCCATGGCTTTGTCTAAGAAAGTAAATTCAAAGGGCACATTTGGGTTAATGGCAGACCATTTTGTTTCAATTTCCGAAAGCAACTCTTTGGTGTTAGCACTACTGAAATTCACCACGGCATTTGATAGTTCATTGTCATAAAATGTTGCTACGGGCAATACCTCGTCTTTTGGCGACAAAAAATTATAATCTTTTATTACGCCCACTATTTCTAAAGGAGATCTGTCAGTACCATCTTCGCGGGGTTGACGGCTGAAAAACAAACCTACGGCTTCACTCTGGTCAATAGAAAATTTCCTTAAAAAAGTCTCGTTCACCACCATTTGGTCTTCATCTGTTGCCACTAAACTCCGCCCTTCTAGCAATACCATCCCCATGGTTTCAAAGAAATTATCACTAGCCAGATTATTTTGAATCACCACACCTTCTGCCAATGAGGTTCCTCTTTTATAGACTTTTTGGTCATACCAAATATTCTGCGATGGGTAAAATTGACAAGCAGCCACGGCATTAATTCCCGGCAGGGCTTCCAATTCATTTTTTAGAAAGGCATAAGATTTTACGGCATCTGAGGTCTTCAGTGGCACTATCAATTTTTGGTTTTGTGAAAAACCTAAATCTTTTTCGCTTAAATGATTTAATTGCTGTGAAACCACCGATACAGCGTATATCAATAGAAATACCATCGAAAATTGAAAAATCACTAAGCCGTTTCGTAAAGAAAAAGCCTGATTACGGCCAATCATTTTCTTTTTCATCACTTTTAAGGGCTCCATCATGGCCAAATAAAAGGCAGGGTACATGCCAGATAGTAAACTGGTAAAAATACAGATGCCCGCCATGGTCAAAAGCATGTTGATCGAAAGAATATTAGATATAACCATGTCGCTTCCAAATAGCTGATTGATATAAGGCAGCATAAAGATTAGAAGAGGGATTGCCAAAATCACGGATATAGATGCTACCATAAATGACTCAATGAGAAATTGATACATTAATGATTTGCTGGCCGCTCCGTTTACTTTTCTTACGCCTATTTCTTTAACCCTTTTGGTGGCCTGAGCCGTGGTAAGGTTAATATAGTTTACACAAGCCATCAATTGTATAAATAAACCAATGGCCAATAGTATATAGATATAGGTTATGGAGGAGTTTTTACCAAGGTGAAACTCATAGGCATTAGCTTTCAAATGCAAATCCGTAATAGGTACTAAACTAATTACCTTCTTTTTGTTGGCAAGTCTTAATTGCTCTGCACCATACGTTTCTAGCATTTCAGGAAACTTGGCGGCTAGAGCATCAGGCTTGCTCTGAGGCTGTAATTTTATGTAAGTATGTACAAAATTATTTCCAGACCACTCGTCACTTGTAAGTACATAACTACCCATGCCAGTGCTTCCCATACTCATAATAAATTGGGGTTTTAAGTGGGTTTTGCCTAGGTCGGCTTTATAAACGCCCTTAATAGTTAATGAAACATCGTCATTGCCTCCGGTAATTTGTACCTGTTTCCCAATAACAGAAACGCCATCACCAAACAATTTGGTGACTACATCGGAAGACAAAAGGAGACTTTGAGGATTGTCAAGAGCAGTTTTGGCATCACCCTGAACTAGGGGTATATCAAAAACCTGAAAAAAGGTAGAATCTACTAAGTAACCACCCGACTGGAAGAAAGTCTTATCAGAGCCTTCCGCATGAAAAAGATATTCCCCTCCTAAGTCTACAATTCTGGTTTGTGCTTTTACCTCTTCGTAATCTTTGGCAATAGTAGGGCCTATTGGTGGCCCAGAGGTAATCATATTGGCGTCTTGGCTTTCGCCACCATTGATGTTGAGTGTTGCTACTTTGTAGATATTTTCATGGTCGGCAAACTGTTTTTCATAACCAAATTGGTTTTGAACATATAATAAAATAGCCAAACTGCAGACCGTGCCTACCGTAAGTCCGAGCAGATTTACCAAGCCATAAGACTTAACATTTAGGAGGTTTCTCCAAGCGATTTTGATGTAGTTACGTATCATGATAATGTTCTTTTTTATGACCACGAATCGTTTCAAATACATGAATTCGTAGTTGTTCCTATTGAATTTCAGTTTGATTAGTCAAAGATTTGATAAATCTTAAAGGCCATCAAAGAGACTAAAGAGCCTTTAAGCAGATGAATAGGGGGAGCGGCCTTTACGTTATCAAAAGCAATTAGAACCAAAAAATCTCTCTGGATAATATTCTTTTTTTCTATATCGAATGACTTTTCAAAAACGAGCGTTTCCGCTTTCATTTGGTTTTTTATATAGACATTTAGGGTAGTCTCATCATCCGTTATTTTAGAACTTATTTTTTGCTGTGCCAAAGCAGAAAATGAGAAAAGAATAAATCCTAAGGCTAAAATTGTTATTTGCGGTTTCATAATTATTCAGATTTTAATGATTTAACAGGGTTCATCAATGCTGCTTTTATGGTATGGAAACTTACTGTGCCCAGAGCAATCAAAGTGACTAATAATGCCACGGCTATAAATGGGAGAGGGCTTTGACTTATTCTGTATTCGTAATTTTCGAGCCAAGCGTTGGATGCAAACCAGGCTAAAGGCAAGGCCACCGCTAAAGCTATCAGCACCAGTTTTATGAAGGAAAAGGATATTATTTTCACAATGCTACTGACCGAAGCACCCATTACTTTTCTAATGCCAACCTCTTTGGTTCTTAACTCAATGGTTAATAATGACAAAGCGAAAAGCCCTAAACAAGAAAGGAAAATTGCGATGCCAGAAGCGGTGCCAAAAAGGTCTGTCATTAATCTTTCTCCTTCATACCAAGCCGCTAGGTTCTCATTTACAAAAGATGCTTTGAATTCGGCATTGTCGGTTAGTCCGTTCCATGTGTTTTCTATTTTCTGAACACTGGCAACTAGGTTTTTAGATTTTAATTTTAAAAAGAGATATTGAACAGGTTCTACATCTGATAAATGCATGGCAATAGGCAAAGTCTCCTCAGAAGGCGAGTAAAAATGAAAATCACTCACCACACCTAAAATTTGATAAGGTTTACCTTCTGAATTTTCGCCAATAAATTTGCCGACAGGCTCAGACTCTCCCATGGCTTTGACAAAACTCTCGCTCACTATAAGCCCAGTTTCTTTGTCTGAAATACTATTTGAGATAAAATCCCTACCAGCAACCAAGGGAATATCCATGGTTTTAAGGAAATCGGTTTCCGTCAAAATCCAGTCCATATTAATGTGCTTGTCGAGGTAATCCCATCCCACAGTATTTCGCATAGTTACTCTGTCTAAGCCTCTCCCAAGGTTTATACCTGTTCCTGAAATACTTAATACTTCTGGATTAGAAACTAAGGAATTTTTCAATCGCTCTAGAATGACTTGACCGTCTTGGTCTGAACCTATCGGAATGCTTAAAACCTGTTCTTTGTTAAAACCAATAGGCTTTGTTTGAATAAAATTGAGCTGTTTACTACCAATAAAACTTAGAGTAATTAAGAAAGCAGAAATAGCAAATTGCGAAACCAATAAGGTGTTTCTAACCCTGCTCGGTTTGCCCCCCGATATTTTCCCTTTTAAAACCTCTATGATATTAGACCCTGATATTTTCAAAGCAGGATAACCACCAGCTATTAAAGTCACAGCTAAAAAAATCAAACTCATTATACCCAAAAATTGTGGCTGAAATAAGTTGTTTACGCCGACATTGGCATCTGTTCTTGCATTGAAAATGGGTAGAAGCTGGTAGGTTAAAAATATGCCTAAGACAAAGCCGATGAAATATAATATTAAGGCTTCAGACCAAAACTGGAAAAAGACTTGACCTTTAAATGCCCCTAGTGATTTTCTTACACCAATTTCTCTTGCTCTGGTAAATGAACTAGCCAAATTCAAGCTTATGAAGTTAAAGCACGCTATCAATAAGATAAAAGCACCTAAACCTATGAGAGCATAAATCAAAAAGAGTGGTGTGCTTCTTTCTCCACTAAAATGAATATTTTCAATGTTCGTCAAATTCAAGTTAATGGGTTTAATATCTGCCGGGAGACTACTTTTCGAAAGGTTCAATTCTGCCAATTCTTCTTGGTAGTATTTATCTACAAAATTTTCTAATGATGTATTTAGTGCAATAGGGCTCTCAGGCACTTTCAGAAAAACATTGGCACTTCCAGCCGACCAGTTGTTTTGATTTTCTTGGAACGATGGCAGCGTTTCCACACGAGCTAAGGCTTGAAACTGAATGCTAGAGTTTCTTGGGCAATCTGCTAAAACAGCAGAAACAATAAGCCCCTTTTCTTCTCCTTTTTTTCCGAGGCTTAATTCTTTCCCAATCACATCTTCAGTACCAAATAAATCAATTGCGGTACTTTTGGTCAAAGCAATGTTTTCAATACCTGACAAAGCACTATCAATATCACCTTGAATGACACCAAAATTGAACATTTGAAAGAAATCAGGGTCAACTCTGGTAACTATTCTGTTTAACTTTTTGTCTTGGATTGCCAAAGGCTCATCTCGTCCATAAACTACACGAGTTGCTTGTTGTACCTGTAGAATATCAGATTTCACAGCGGCAAGAAAGGGCAATGGAAGTTGACCTGAAAAACGCCCGCCATCTTCTGTCATCGCAAACTTTGAAACCTTGAAAAGACTGCCACTTTCTTTATGAAAAGAATCAAAGCTTAATTGAAAGTAGGCTGTTACAAAAAGTATAGAACTAATAGCAAAAGCTATGGCAAGTCCAAATACATTAATAGATGCATGGAGCTTATTTCTCCAAATGTTTCTCCAGGCTATTTTGATGTAATTTTTAATCATTTGAGCTATAGGTTATTATACGCTATAATCTATCCCTAAACTGTGCCAGAAGATATAGACATCTCACTATTAGCCATTTGTATGCTTTCGTATTGGCTTTAAATGTCCGATAATGAACAGGCCGGACGAAGCCTTCGCTTTAAGAAAGGGATATATGTTTATTAGCAGTGTTTTGAAAAAAGAACAAACTCTCTCACTCAGACCTCAAGCTCTTCACTGGGTTCACAAGTGCTGCTTTAATGGCCTGAAAGCCTACCGTAAGCATAGTGATAGTTAGTGCTCCAAAGGTAACCAATGGCAACACCCACCACATAAAACCTACGCTATATGCAAAATCTTGCATCCAAGAATTGACCAAATAGTAGGCTATGGGGCTGGCAATTATGATGGCGAGCACCACCAATTTAAGAAAGCCGGTAGATAGCAAAACGGTGATTTCTGAAACCTTTGCTCCCAATACTTTTCTTATGCCAATTTCCTTAATTCGATAGGAGGCATTGAGATGAGAAAGCCCGAAAATACCCATGCAGCAAATCACGATGGCTAAAATGGTAGCGACTCCAAGAATTTTCTGTGAGCGAAGCTCTCTAATATATTCTTGCTTATTCCTTTCACTTAGAAAACCGTATTCAAAAGCTGCTAGAGGCATGGCTTTCTTATAAATCGCCTCGAATTTTGGTAAAAAACCACCTAGGGAGGCGGCTTTAACGAGCATCTCGCTCGAATGCCTTGGAATATAGGCCAAAACTTGTGGCTTAATTTTCATTCTTAAGGATTGAAAATGATAATCTTTTATAACACCTACAATCGTGTAATACTCCTGACTTTCGTCAATAGAATTTGATAGTTTTAACCTACTTCCAATGGGCTGCTCTAGCTGTGCTTCTTTAACAAAAGTTTCATTGACTAGAATTTCATGACTGTTTCCAGTGGGAATATTCTTACCGCTTTTTAGATGTAATCCCATGACAGAAAGGAAGTCTTGGTCAATAGAACGATAGACTGCATCAACCTTTTTGCCGTCAATAATTGTAGGGTCAACTTCATAACCAAAGGTGCCTCCAAAAGTAACCGCCTTAAACTGTGGAATGGTGGCTAATTCGTTTTCTAGAAATTGTTTGATAGGCTCCTTTTCTCTGTCTCCTTTAATTTCTGCTTTGATAATATTGTCGGCATTGAACCCTAAATCTTTAGTGTTCATAAACTTCATTTGAGCATAATAGGTGATGGAGAAAAATGCCAAGATAAAAGCAATGCCAAACTGGAGAACCAGCAACACACGCCCAATAGCCAAAGATTTTGGCGATTTGTTCTTTCCAAATAATGATTGTTTCGACGTTACTTTAGCGAAGTATGTGGCGGGATAAAAACTAGCTAAAAACGAAGTAATACCTAAAATGGCTATTAGTAAAATGATGTTTTCTAAGCTCAACCATGTGGAAAATTGCACATGTACGCCCGTAAGCGTGGTAAACTGCGGCATAAGTCCCAAAAGTAAAAGAAGTGCAAAGCCAATGGCAAATAGGGTCAAAAGAGCCGTTTCGCAAAAAAACTGAACATAAATGCCCGTGATACTGCTTCCTGCCATTTTTCGGAGACCAATCTCTTTCATTCGTGGTAGCGTGGCGGAGATGCTGATATTAATAAAATTAAATAACGCCAGTAAAAATATAAACAGGGTTATACCCAAAAATTGATTTGAGTAAGACGATTTGCTCTCATTTGTGGTGCCACCCTCATGCATGCTCCAACTGTTTTCACTCAAGTAAGAATTTAGGTGCATGTCTCTTATTGGCTGAAGGTCATAGGAGATTTCTGGGTCAAAATCACTTTCTGCTAGCTGTGCTTGAGCATACTTTTCATAAACTGCATTGAGTTTTGGAACAATGGCTTCTGTATTAGTTTTTGGGTCAAACTTGACAAACGTCCCGAGGTATGCGTTCAGCCAGTTGGTATCTGTAAAAGATAATTGGGCAAAACGAAATGGCAGTAAAATGTCAAAATTAATAGAAGAGTTTTGAGGAGTATTTTTTGCCACAGCTCTAACGACAAGCGGTTTTCCTCCCAAGCGTCTGGCCGAAGGTTCTGCATGAAGGTGTACTAATTCGCCAATCACACCTTCTTTTTTACCAAAAAGCCGCATGGCAGCATCTTCAGAAATTACCACAGAGTTAATTTCTTTTAAAGCTGTTGCTTTATCACCTTCTAAAAGAGGAAAACTAAAAAACGAAGTAAAATTATCATCAACAAAGAGCGTATTAAGGTTTAACACATTATCGCCAGACCGCACCTCTATCATGATATCTCCACCCCAAACACGCACATAAGAGTTTAGCTCGGGTACTTCTTTCATAAATGCAGGCCCTTGAACCTGCCCCGTTCCTGCGAAGGTTTTATGTGGTTCGCCTGTGTTTTCTATGCTACTGGTGGTAACTCTATAAATGTCCTTGCCATGGAAATTATCAAAACTACGCTCATAGCTCCAAAAAATTAGAGCAAACAGTACACTACACAAGCCAATGGAAAGCCCAATGATGTTAAGGCCATTGTAGATCTTATTCTTCCAAAGGTTTCTCCAAGCTATTTTGATGTAGTTTTTTAGCACTTTTTAAAGTTTTGGCAATTTACTTTTTAAAAACCCATTGGAAGATTAGTCTAAATATCACTCTATTCGCATAGCGTTTACTTGATTACCTAAAGCGGCTTTGATAGAATGATAAGCCACAGCCAACATTGTTAATGACAGTATAATCAAAGCCGAATATGCAAAAACCATAGGGTTAATGGAGGTTCTGAAAGTGAAAGAATCTAGCCATTGGTCTAGGAAATAATAGGATAACGGAAAGGCAACAAGGCAAGAAATACCCACTAAAATCATGAAGTTTTTGGCCAGTAAGAATACTATTTGGTGGCTCTCAGCCCCCATTACTTTCCTTACTGCTATTTCTTTTTTACGCTGCTGTGTGGTGTAAGCTATCAGGCCTAAAAGCCCTAAGAATGCCAACATGATGGTAAGCCCAGAGAAGGTAGAAAACAGCTGCCCACGTTTTTGGTCAGATTCAAATTGAGTTTTAAAGTCTTCTTCTGCAAAAGAATATTCCATCGGCTCTTTTGGGAAAGACTTTTTAAAGATGGTTTCAATAGATGCGATTGAACTTGCCACATCTTGTCCATCAATTTTAAACTGCATGGAGCCATTATCATGTGTGAAGGTCATCATTAGCGGTTCTATAGGGTTATAGATAGAACGCATGTGAAAGTCTTTCACCACACCTATTACATATAAATAAGGCTCGGCTTCATTGCCTTGGTTTTTGATTCTTTTACCAAGGGCATTTGCTCCCCAGTTCATTTTTTTGACAAAGGCCTCATTCACCAATACGTTGATACAAGAATCTGGTCTGTCTGTCAATCTAAATTGACGGCCTTCGGCCAATTCCATTCCAAAGTTATCTAGGTAATTTTCGTCAATCCCAAAATTGTCAATCCCTTGTGATACAAAACCATCTTCGGTTTCTACTTCAAACAAATTATAGTTCTGGTCTGTGGTGCCTGGTGTATAAAACGATGTGGAAACAGCCTTTATTTTTGGATTTTGAAGGGCCTCGCTTTTGATATAATCCAAAGTACTAGTGTTGCGACCGTCTACAGATGGCAAGGATAGCACAAGGATATTCTCTTTGTCGTAGCCCAAATCTCTGTTTTGTAAATAATTGAGCTGATTATAAATTACCCAAGTAGAAATCAACATCACAATAGCCACTGTAAATTGAATGACTACTAGGCTCTTACGAAGTCCAGCATTGGAAGAAGCTTTTGACAATTTACCTTTCAAAACCACCAATGGGTTGAACTTTGACAAGAAAAAGGCAGGATAGCTACCACCAATAAATCCTGCAACCAATACAATCCCCAAAGTATAAAGTAGCGTAAGCGGCTGCAAAATGAAAGAAAACGAGAACGATTTGCCCGAAATTTCATTGAAAGAAGGTAATAGAACCGCTATCAAAACCATGCTTAGGGCAAATGAAATAAAAGAAAGCAGCATGGATTCTGTTAAAAACTGAGCAACTAACTGACCCTGAACAGAACCTGAAACTTTACGTATTCCTATTTCTTTAGCTCTTCTGGCAGAACGAGCCGTGGTGAGGTTCATGTAATTAATGCATGCTATCAAAAGCAACAAAAACGCAATGGTAGAAAAAGTATAAACGTAATTTATATTCCCTAATGGCTCAGGCTCGTATTTAAGCTTGCTCTTTAAATGAATATCCATAATGGGCATTACAGAATATTTCATGGTTACACTAAACTGCTCAAAAATTGACTTTTGATAAGTAGGGTAGATAGAGGAAAGTTTATCTTCAAAAGAGCCGACATTAGCTTCTGGCTTAAGTAGCACATAGGTTAAAGCTCCAAAATTTCCCCACTGTTGGTCTACATTTTTTAGAAATTCTAATGATGAAATAGAAATTAGGGAATTAAACAGGATATGAGAGTTTTCTGGAACATCCTCCATCACGCCTGTTACTTTATACACATCTGTGCCTTCTCCTTCCAGAGCTTTGCCTAAGGCATCCTCAGGGTTGCTAAAATATTTTAAGGCTGTGGATTTACTAAGAACAATACTATTTGGCTCTATTAAGGCTGTTTTTGGGTCACCAACAATAAACGGGTAGGTGAAAACTGAAAAACTATTACTGTCGGCAAAAAAGACTTTCTCTATAAATGCCTCTTGCCCATTATACTTCAAAAGTGTCTTTTGGTTTCCAGACAAAAGCCTAACAGCATGCTCTACCTCATCAAAATCGGTCTTAAGGGCTGGAGCCATCACCATTGGAGATATGGCTACTAAATCTGACTTTTCAGGCTCCAAGAGTTCCGAATTTATTCGATAAATTCTTTCGCCTTTTTCATGATACGTGTCAAAACTTAATTCGTCTTTGACATAGTAAAAAAGGAGTAAACTAAAGGTTAAACCTATGGTTAAACTCAATATGTTCAGGGCAGAAAAGCTTAGGTCGTGCTTAAGATTTCTCCAAGCTATTTTAATGTAATTACGTATCATGATTATTCGTTTTTTAAAGAGTCCACAGGGTTTGCCAAAGCCGTAGCAATGGTTTTTCCACTAATGGAAATAAGAACAAGTAGGAACACTAGAAGTGAAGGGATGGCAAATAGCCACCAACTTATTTCTATACGATTAGCGAAATTATCCAACCAGTTTTTGATGATAAAATAAGTGACAGGAATACCGATTAACATAGAAAGCAAAACAGTTTTCATAAACTCCGCAGAAAGGGTCAAAAGCAGATTAGTAGTGCTAGCCCCTATTACTTTTCTAATGCCTATTTCTTTGGTTCGCTTCGCAATAGTAAATGAAGCCAAACCAAACAAACCTAGGCAAGCAATGAGAATAGCAAAGCCTGTTAAAACATTAAAAACCTTTTGAAATCGCTGGTCTGATTTAAACTGCTTATCGTATTCGGCATCTTGAAAGAAATAAGTAAAAGGCTGTCCAGGGAAGTTGGCTTTATAAATAGATTCAATCTCAGCTATTTGGTCTTTTGGGCTACTGCCCGAAAACTTGATACTCGCCACACTTTCAAATGACTCATCGTAATATCGATTGATAATCGGGATTTGAGGCGATTTAGACGTCTCCTGAATGTAGTCTTTTATAACGCCTTTGATAAGCCATTTTCTTCCCCAAAAACTCAATTCCTTCCCAATGGCATCTTTTGCTTCTGGTATTCCCCAAAGGCGTATAGCTTCTTCATTCACTATTACCTCATTGTTTTCTGTTTTTGAAAGTGGAGTAAAATTTTCACCTGCCAACAGCGTCATTCCCATGGTTGGAATAAATTCGGCATCGGTATAGTTTAGGTAAAAATTGTAATTATGCTCTTCTATTACTTCTGAAAGGTTTATGCCCGTGGTAGTACTAAATTGACTGGTAGGCTGACCAGGAACTGCTCCAGAAACAGATACTGCTTGCACGTTTGCTTTAGCTAAAAGTTGATTACGAAAGGCCTTATAGTTTTCTTGATATTTTACTTCTCCTGGAGCATTTACCACCAAAATCTTATCAATATCGACACCGAGGTCTACATCTTGCATAAAATCAAGCTGCTTATGCACCGTAAAAGCCTGTACCAAGAGAATGATGGTAATGGTAAACTGAAAAATCACCAGCGATTTTCTTAAAAAAGTACCCTTTGTAGAGTTCGAAAACTTCCCTTTCAATACCGTGACAGGTTCAAAAGAAGAAAGAGCGAATGCGGGATAGGCTCCTGCCAAAAATACACCGGCAAAAACAGCTACCGAAAGGTAAAGCCAAAACACAGAATCATTGAAAATGACAAAGTCGGCAGGAAGCCCACCAAGCTCAATAAAACTGTTTTTAAATAGTAGAATGAAGAGCACTGCCAAACCTGCAGAAAGCAAATTTATGAGTAAAGATTCCGTCAAAAACTGAATTTTGAGTTGATTTTGAGTACCACCTACCACTTTTCTTAGTCCTACTTCTTTTGCTCTTTCCAGTGCTTTTGAGGTGGCTAGGTTTACATAATTGACAAAGGCACTTATAATCACCAATAAGGCTACGCCCAATAAAAAGAAAACGGAAGTGGCGTTTCCGTTGGCCTCGGTTTCAAAGGTTTTGTGCGAGTAAAGGTGAATATCGCTAATTTTTTGACCAATAACCTGTGCGTCTTCAAGTTTTTCTTCCTTATGGAGCCTATCATTAAAAGCTACCAAATTTTCAGTAAAAGCTTTATAATTGGCGTTTGGACCTAGTAAAAGATAGGTAAGCGTATTGTTTCCGCCCCAATTGTTTTCCTCTTCTCCATTGATGGTAGGAGCGGCATACATACTGGCATAAGAAAACACCATATCAAACTTTAAGTGAGTATTGGCAGGGCTATTTTCGGTTACTCCTACTACCGTGAAAAGTTTGTCGGTTTCGTTCATAGGCATTTTAATTACTTTGCCTATTACGTCTACGCTATTGAAAAGCCTTTTGGCAGTGTTCTCTGAAATGACAGCTTCATTAGCCTTTTTAAACAAATCTGTTTGTGTACCACGAATTAATGGATACGAGAACATGCTAAAAAAGGAAGAGTCTACAGCGAATACCTTTTCTAAAATAAAGGCTTCTTCTTTCACCTTTACATTTAAGTGTGGTTCGCCAATAGGATATGCTCTGCTGAAGTCTATTACCTCTGGCATTTCGCTAAGAGCCCTCGCTCCCGTTGGTGGATTGGTTTCGCAGTCTTGTGTGGTAACCGTTTCACCATCCATGTAATCCATGGTAAGTCTGACTATTTGGTCAGCGTTTTCATGGGAGCTTTCGTAAGAGAATTCGTATCGGACGTACTGAATAATTAAGAGCGTAATGGCCAAGCCCGTTGATAAGCCTAACAAATTGATAAAAGTAAAAGAGCCATCTTTTTTGAAGGTTCTTAAAGCTATTTTGATGTAATTCTTTATCATAATGTTATGGCGAATAAGGGTATCTATTCTGTTTAATTAGCTTAATATCAGAACTGTGCTAAAATTCCTTTTAGCTTTTAATGAAATATGTGTGGTGTTTCGTTTTAGAGCAGCGTTAAAAACGAAGAGAGAGAATGAAGTTCTCGGAAGATACTTCCGAGAACTAGAATGCTATACGTGAAAGTTTTCTGTCACAATTTTACCATCAAACAAATTGACAGTTCTGTGAGCAAAACCAGAGTCATAAGGAGAGTGAGTCACCATCGCGATCGTGGTTCCTTCTTGATTTAACTCTTGTAATAATTTCATTACATCTTCACCGTTTGCGGAGTCCAAATTACCAGTAGGCTCATCGGCAAGTATTAATTTTGGTTTAGCTACCACCGCACGGGCTATGGCCACACGCTGCTGCTGCCCTCCAGAAAGTTGCTGAGGAAAATGGTTTCTCCTATGCATCATGTTCATTCTTTCTAAAGCGGCTTCTACTTTTTCTTTACGTTCGGCAGCTGGCGTTTTTAGGTAAAGCAAAGGCAATTCAACGTTTTCAAAAACAGTTAACTCGTCAATCAAGTTAAAGCTCTGAAACACAAAACCAATGTTTCCTTTTCTCAGTTGAGCTCGCTGACGCTCGCTCATGTCTCCTACTTCGGTACCATAGAAATTATAGCTTCCCTCAGTTGGGTTGTCTAAAAGTCCAAGGATATTTAGCAGGGTAGATTTACCACATCCAGATGGCCCCATAATGGCTACAAATTCGCCATCTTTTATCTCAAAATCTAAACCATTTAAGGCCGTTGTCTCCACCTCGTCGGTGGTAAACATCTTTTGTAAGTTGGTTGTTTTTATCATAATATTTTTAGCATTTCATTTTTTTGATAGAATTCAGTTTTAAATTCCTAAAACTTATTTTAACTCCTTTTATTTCTTCAGCATTACTGTTGCGATTGTCAGTTCGAGCGAAGCCAAGAAACTCCTATGTATGACTGGTCTCGACTTCGCTCGACCTGACATTTTGTTACTTTTCTTAAAGCATCGTTCATCTAACATCCGACAAACTCATCATTTCAATTCCAAAACCTCCTTATCTCCAAAGTTTCCGTACGAACTCGTTACTACTTTTTCACCTGGCTTAAGACCATCTAACACTTCATAATGTCTTGGGTTTTTTCTGCCTAGCGTGATGTTTCTTTTTGTGGCTTTAGTTTCACCTTCTTCTACCACATACACCCAGTTTCCACCAGTGTCTGAGAAGAAACCACCTACCGGAAGTAATGTGGCCTTCTCAGATTTCCCTAGCTCTAATCTAATAGGAGATGATTGACCTCTTCTGATTCCGTCAGGAGCAGCCGCACTAAAAATCATGTCTACCGCAAATCGGCCGTTTAAAACCTCTGGGTATACTTTTACAATTTCCATTTTGTGCGTGCTTCCGTTAAAATCGAAGTTGGCCTGCAAGCCTGCAAAAATTCTTGATATATAATGCTCGTCAATTTCAACACGCATTTTAAAGCCATTCATATCGTCAATTTGACCTATATTTTGACCTTGGTTAATGTTAGAACCTACCTCTACATCAATAGATGAAAGCAAACCAGCTACTGGTGCTTTTACCACCAAGTTTTGTAAAGTTTGACGCCATAATTCCACGTTCCTTTCTGTTCTTTCTAGGGTTCCTTCCAGTTGTTTAATCTGGATTTCGGCGTTCTCTTGTTGGTATTTTTGAGACTCAATCTCAATTTCACGCTGCTTCACCAGTTTTTCGTAATCTCTTTTTGTACGCATATATTCCATGTCAGAAACTACATTGTCGTTTTTAAGTTGTTGGTTTCTGTCAAAGGCATCTTTGGCTTGAGCAATTTGAAAATCCAAATCACTTAATGTCTTTTGAAGGTTAAAACGCTCTACTTTTAGTCTTTGACGCGTGTTTTGTAGTTCGTTTACCAATCTACTTGCTTCCGTTTCAGACTGAAGAAAATTTAGTTTTAGTTGTTGGTTTTCTAGTCTCAAGATTATTTGACCTTGGTTTACCATGTTACCGCCTTCCACAAGTTTGTTGGTTACATAGCCACCCACTATAGCATCAAGCTGAATGGTTTTTAAAGGCTGCACCACCCCTTGAACAATAATGAATTCGTCAAAAATGCCTTCAGATACTTCAGAGATTGAAATTTTATCTGTTTCAACATTAAGTTTAGAACGATGGTCCGCAAATATGAAGTTGTATGCAAGCAATGAAATAACAAGTACTCCAAGTGCGATTAAACCTATTCGCTTTACTGTCCAATATTTCTTTTCAATTTTTCTATCCATTTTTCTGCAAGCCTAATTTATGTATTTGTGTCAAAGGCATGTGCCAACTGATATTCTAATGTTGTGCCAAAGAGCTTAAATTGCTATTAATTAACACCTTAACACAAAGTGTCCGTTTTTTATTTGTTCGGCATCGTACATGAATGTCCGTTTCCGAACACTACTTGACAAGGTCTTTTATTGTGTACATTATTTCAATGTTAATGCACCCAAACATTGATTGAATTATATATGTTAATTTTAAAAACCATAAGGTTGTTAAACAAAGGGTGACACCAAACTTTTAAAAAGATTACCATGTCAAAAATATTAGTTATCGATGACGATGTCGACATTTTAAGTGCAGCAAAGCTCTTTTTGAAAAGACACTTTGACGAAGTTACGATAGAGAAAAACCCAGAAAAAATCCCATTCCTGCTTAATAACTATGAGTTTGACCTCATTTTGTTAGACATGAATTTTACCCAAGATGTAAATACAGGTAGAGAAGGTTTTCTATGGCTTGATAAGATATTGGATTTAAAGCCAGAACTGAAGGTTGTACTCTTTACGGCCTATGGCGATGTAGAGATGGCCGTAAAGTCTATTAAACTTGGAGCGAAGGATTTTGTGATAAAACCCTGGGAAAACGACAAGCTTCTGGGCACTATTAAGTCGGCACTTGGTGAGGCTCCTGCTCCTAAAAAAGCATCTTCAGAAGATGGTATAGTAGGAGAATCTGATGTGATGAAGAAGGTTTTCAACACCATTGACCGCGTAGCGGATACCGATGCGAATGTGCTAGTTTTAGGAGAAAATGGTACTGGAAAAGACCTAGTAGCTAGTGCTCTGCACAAATTGTCAAACAGGAAAAAAGAAAGTTTTGTAAGAGTAGATTTGGCAGCTATGCCTGAGACTTTGGTAGAAAGTGAGCTTTTTGGTCATGTAAAAGGAGCTTTTACGGATGCCAAAGACAATAGAATCGGGAAATTTGAAGAAGCCAATAAGGGCACACTCTTCCTAGATGAGATAGGAAATCTTTCACTTCCTGTTCAGAGCAAGCTTTTAAATGTTTTTCAAACAAGAACAATAGTGAAGCTAGGTAATAACAAACCCCAAAACGTAGACATTCGCCTAGTGTGTGCTACTAATAGCAATATTCAGGAAGAGGTTTCTAAAGGAGGGTTTAGGCAAGATTTACTTTATAGGATTAATACCATCACCATAGAAATGCCGCCATTAAGAGAGCGTGCAGGTGATATTGAGCTTTTAGGAAAGCACTTTCTAGAAATCTATAAAAGTAAGTATAATAGAAAAATAACGAATTTAAGTGCTGCTTTAATAAAGGAAATGAACAGGTATAATTGGCCTGGAAACGTTCGAGAATTGCAGCACTCCATAGAGCGTGCCGTGATTATGTGTCAAAGCAATACATTGGGAGTAGAGGATGTTTTTGGTGAACAGCATCAATTCAAAACTGCCGCCAATACTACCAAGAGTTACGACTTAGAAAACATGGAGCAGCAAATGATAGTAAAGGCCCTGAAAAAGTTTAATGGAAATATTACAGAAGCATCAAAGGAATTAGGACTTTCCAGAGCGGCACTTTATAGAAGAATCGAAAAATATGGTATTTAATTAATGAAAAAGTTTCCGCTTCAAATCTTCTTAAGGATACTCTTTCTGGCATTTTTCCTGTGCCCTATTCCGTTTATGTACCAATCGGGAAATGTTGCTATGTCAATAGTTTTCCTAATTGCATCTGTCATTTCTGGATATTCGCTGTATTACTATGTTTCGTCTGTCAATGTAAAGTTGATTCGCTTTTTTGAGTCTGTTCAGTATTCAGATTTTACCATAAAGTTTAGTTCTGATAATAAACTTGGAAAAAGCTTCCAGGATTTAAACCTTGAAATGAATCAGGTTATTGAAGCTTTTAAAGCTGCTAGAGCAGAAAAAGAAGCTAATATTCATTTTTTGAATACCATGGTGCAGCATATTGATGTTGGTATCATTTGTTACGACGCTCATGGCCAAATTGAGATTCTTAATAATGCTGCCATCAGGCTTTTAGATGTTTACAGATTGCGAAACCTAGATGAGCTTTTAAACACAGAACACGCCACGCTCTATGACGAAATGCGAAACCTTAACTCTGGAAACAGATTTATGTATCGTGCTAAAAACGGACTTCAACTTTCGGTAAATGCTACCAAAGTAAACTTGAGAGGACGGGCTGTGAAAATCATTTCTTTACAAAACATTCGCTCAGAGTTACAAGCACAAGAACTGGATGCTTGGCAAAATTTAACCAAGGTTTTAAGGCATGAGATTATGAACTCCATTGCCCCTATTGTGTCTTTGGTGGGAACCATGAGAGACATTGTTCAGGAAGATTTGAAAGGTGAAGTTGAAAATCAAGAGGCGATTGAAGATTTGAGCGAAGCTCTAAAAACTATTGAGTCTAGAGGAAAAGGTGTTATGAATTTTGTGAATGCTTACAGAGACTTCACCACACTACCGAAACCAGTGTTTAAGGAAATGCCTGTTTCAAATATTTTAGGAAGGATAGAGGCTTTAGTAAAGGCTGAAGCCAAAGACAAAAGTTCCAATGTTAGTTTTGAAATTGAAACTGACTTTTCTGTCATCTGCGATATTGACCAAATAGAAATGGTGATAATTAACCTTGTCAAAAACGCTTTTGAAGCTATTGGGGAAAAAGCGTCAGGTGATATCTCCGTGAGGGCCTATCAAGGTAGTAAGTATAGGTTTATTGAAGTAAAAGACAACGGAACGGGCATTGTGCCGGAGGCTTTAACCAAAATATTTATACCTTTTTATACCACTAAAAAAACAGGGCAAGGCATTGGGCTGAGTCTCTCAAAACAAATTTTACAGATGCACCGAGGCGACTTAACCGTAAAATCTGAATTAGGCGTAGGAACGACTTTTAGCTTAGAATTTTAAAGATACCAAGCCGACAAAAAATGGCCGATACTCCCCATGAGAACAAAAACGTGCCAAATGAAGTGGTTATACTTTAGTGTTTTCCAGAGGTAAAATACTACGCCAATGGCATAAGAAAGACCGCCAAAAATCAGCCAATTAGTACTTACTTCAGGAATGGCTTTAGTCAGTGGGTCAAGTATAAAAAATGCCATGCAGCCCATGCCCACATAAGCTAGCGTAGCCACAAAATTAAACTGATGCGTAAAGAAGTATTTAAAAACGGAGCCTACTAAAACCATTAGCCAAAGAATCCCAAAAACCAGCCAGCCGGTTTCGGTTTGGAGGTATACCAGTATAAAAGGGGAGAAACTTCCTGCAATTAGAAAGTAGATACAGATGTGGTCAATCACTCTTAATTTTTTACGCAGTTCTAATTTAAAAACACCGTGATATAAAGTAGAAGAGGTATAAACCATCAAAAGCGATATCCCAAATATTAAATTACCTATTACAGCCCAAGAATCTCCAGAAGAACTTGCTTTAAAAACTAGTAAAGGCACTCCAAATAAAAATATTATTAACCCTATACCATGCGAAAAGAAATTAGCCACTTCTTCGGGAATGCTTTTCACTAAGCCATTTAGCTCTTTTGGGACTGTTTTAGGAATAAAGGAGAAAATGGACATTTATTAGCTACTTATTTAGATAGGTAAATTTAGTCTTTCCCCTTGGTAGAAATCTATTTTAGTCTGAAGATTATTGACTAATAGAAATGCCAGAAAAAAGCTAAATTTGTTTAAACCATTTATAAACAGCCATGCAAGCAGGAAGAAGATATAGTTTATTTCAATTAATCAGATGGGAAAAAGAGCCCTTGCTTATTTTTCTTGTATTTGATTCTATTCCAGTGGCTCTCTATCATTTTTTTGGATGGGAATGGCTGCATATTCCATGGCAACCTATTTCATTAATAGGTATTGCGGTAGCCTTCTATTTAGGTTTTAAAAACAACTCTTCTTACGAAAGACTCTTGGAAGCCAGGAAAATATGGGGAGGCATAGTAAACGCATCCCGTTCTTTTACAGTAATGGCTCGTGATTTTGTTTTTGATGAGTCAAAACCTACGGTAGAAGAGCCAGAACTTAGCAAAAGTTTAATTTACAGGCATATTGCATGGTTATATGCATTGAGTTTTGAAATGCGTAAACTTAAAAAGTGGGAGCATAACGGAAAAGCCGAACGAGCCTTAAGAAAAGCCCTTGCCACTGAATATTCTGAAAGCAAATTTGAAATACTTAAAAAGTATATAAGTACTGAAGAGTATGACTACATAATGTCAAAAGGAAATAGGTCATCACATTTATTAAGTCTTCAGTCTAAAGCCTTGACATCACTAAGAAAGAGCGATAAACTCGAACACTTTAGACACTTAGAAATGCAAGCTTTAATCACCGAATTATATGCACTTCAGGGCAAATCTGAACGTATTAAAAACTTCCCTTTTCCTCGTCAGTATGCCACTGTTAATTATTATTTCGTGCTTTTATTTGTACTTCTTTTACCATTCGGCATGTTAGATGTTTTTGCTGCTTTAGGCTCAGGCCCATGGATATGGTTTTCGGTAGCTTTTTCAGTTTTGGGCTCTTGGGTTTTCTGGACTATGGAGATGATAGGCGACTATAGCGAAAATCCTTTTGAAGGTACGTATAATGATGTTCCTATTAGTAGTATGGTAGTGGGAATTGAAATTGACATTCGTCAAATGTTAGACGAAACAGACCTACCTCAGCCTATAAAGCCTCATGGACCAATGGATATATTACTTTAAGTCAAGACTTAGAAAAACCACCCCTTTTAAGGAAAATATAGTCTACCATAATTGGGTCAATTCCTGCTTGTCTGAAATCAGAAATTATTTGCCCTTTGTGGTGCGTATGATGATTGATGGTATGAAAAAGAATGTCTTGAACCGTATTAACAAAAGTCTCACCCTTAGGATTAGTATAGGTGATTTTAGTATCCATGTCTAAGTCTTTGATAATCTTCAAAGAATTTTCCAAATTAATAGTGTCTATTTGACCTGCCTTTTCACAGGAATAAACTTGATTAACACCAAAAGGTGTGGTAAACATTAACCTAGCGTTCCATATCTGATGAGCATTAAGGTTATGACAAAAGAGGGGGTACGTTCTTTCAGGAAGTTGGCTTTGATGCTTTGTTAGTTCGGCAATTAGTTTTTGATTGAAGTAATGATTGTACTCAAAAATTTCCTTAAAGAATGCTTTCATTGTTTAAGCCACAAGGTGTTTTATTATTCGGGTTATAGAGTCAAGGTAAGGTGGATTGTGAAATGTATGCACTAGAGATAGAATGGTTCGGCATATATTAAATTGAAGTAAATATAATGGGGTGCCCACTTTATGAAAAGATGTAAGAAGTTAAGAAGTTGTTAACAGGCATAACAAAAGATTAATACATCATTAATGCTCAACTTAAACTCCAGAAAAATAATTAAAAGTAAAACCTAAAACGTTCGGTTTTAAAACTTCAAAAGCTTACGATAGGTTGCATGAAGTTCTTGAGGACAGGCATCTTTTTTCATCCACTTTTTCATGACCAAATAGTTGGCCTTTTGAATAGTCCAATAACCATTCAAAACGTACTTCCTAGACGATATAAGTACGTTTTTAGGTATAATTTTAAAGGTAAACTTTCCTTTGCAGCGTTCTAATATATCGTAATCTTCCATGATGCAGTGATTTTCACTAAAGCCACCGAGTTTAGCAAAAACATCTTTTTTAATGAACAGTGTTTGGTCGCCGCCTCTGCACCATATCATAGGAAAACGCGTAAAGAAAGCGTTAACATATAAAAGTGGATTAGGATAGTGGTCATACTCACTTCGGTATGCTCCTAGGTCTGCTCCACTGCTAATTGCTTTATTAATGTCGGCTATAAAATCTTGATGAACCAACACATCGGCGTGTACAAAATATAGAATATCCCCTTTTGCCTCCTGTGCAGCACTATTCATCTGGTGGTTTCTACCAGGCTTGTTTGATACTAGGTATTTAAAGCCTAGTTTTTTTGTAAGCTTTTCTAAATCGTCAGTAGATGACGGAGAATCTGAAAGAATTATTTCAAAAGAAGTGCCTTCGGGAATGTTAGTACTAATTTGTTCCAAACAAGGTTTTATCTGTTCGGCTTCATTATATGTGGGTATAATTATACTAATCATTTACACTTTTTAACATTCTCTTTTAATATACGAGTTCTCTCCCATTTGAGATTAACTGTACTGTTTTTGAATACCGAAAATCCTATCAAAATTATCACAAATCACTGATTACCTGACATATTAAATAGAAACAATTTCTAAACGGTTACTTAACATTGGGGTAATGTGAGAAAAATACCTTTGCGGAAATTTACCAAAACACCTAAATATGCAAAGAATTTTTACCTCAATAACTTTCTTTTTCATTTGCCTTAATCTTCAAGCACAAAATGCAAGTCTTTCGGGCAAAGTATATGATGAAAACGGCCTCGTACTACCAGGAGCTACCGTGAAACTAGAAGATAAAGCAACAATTACAGATGTAAATGGTAGTTTCTATTTTTCGAGTTTAGCCACAGGTGAACAAGAAATTCATATTACCTATATAGGATATAATACTTTGGACCGGTCTGTTGGACTTTCTCAAGGTACCAATAGCCAAAACTTTGAGATGCAGTCTGGAATTACCCTTCAAGATGAAGTGATAATTTTAGGAGATAGGCTTAAGGGGCAAGCAAAGGCACTTAATCAACAAAAAACTAATGCCAATATTACCAATGTGGTCTCTTCTGACCAAGTAGGTAAATTTCCTGATGCCAATATAGGAGATGCTTTAAAGAGAATTCCTGGCATTACCATGCAAAACGACCAAGGCGAGGCAAGAGACATTGTGATTAGAGGAATGGCTCCTCAGTTTAATGCTGTCACACTTAATGGTGAGCGAATACCTTCGGCAGAAGGTGACAACAGAAAAGTACAAATGGACTTGATTCCTTCTGACATGATTCAAACCATTCAGGTCAATAAAGCAGTATTGCCAAACATGGATGCGGATGCCATTGGAGGTTCTGTAAACTTGGTAACCAGAAAAGCACCAAATGATTTAAGAATTTCAGGTACACTAGGCTCTGGAATTAACATGCTTTCTAAAAAGCCTATTTATAATGGAGCTTTTGTGATTGGAAACAGAATCTTGAATGAGAAATTGGGTTTTGTTCTTTCTGGCTCTTATAACAATCACAATTTCGGTTCTGATAACGTTGAAGCCGTTTGGGTTGAAACAGATGCTGGTGCAGTAATTGATGAATTTGACATTAGAAAATACACGGTTCAGCGTGTGAGACGAAGCCTTTCTGCAAACTTTGATTATGACTTAAGTCCAAACCATTCTATTGGTTTTTCTGCCATGTATAACTGGAGAGACGACTGGGAAAATCGTTTGAGAATGAGAGTAAGTAAGCTAGAAGATGCTTTTGATGATGGCGAATTTACTTCAGAGGGAGATGGTATTTATAACATAACAGCCGGCAGAGTAGAATATCAAACCAAGGGTGGTATTGACAGTGACCGAGTAAAAGCGAAAAGGTTAGAAGACCAACGTGTTTGGAACTATACATTAAACGGAAACCATAGGTTTGACAAATTACAAGCTACTTGGAATGTAACACTGGCAAAAGCTTCTGAAGAAAGACCTGGTGAGCGTTACATTAGCTTTAGGGATAAAGACCAAGTGGTCAATTTAGAAATAAGAGACACTAAATCTCCTTCGGTTTATTTAGCTAATAGAGCTGATAACCTTGCTATTGGCTTAGACGCTATTTCTGAGCAATATGAATATACATCTGACAAGGATTTAAATGCAAAATTAGACTTCCAGTTACCTTATTCTAATAAAGGTGTTTTCAAGTTTGGTGGAAGGTTAAGAACCAAAGAGAAATTAAGAGACCAAAACTATTTTGAATACGAAGAGGTCAATGAAACTATCACAGACTTAGCTAGCGTAAGCAATGCAGATTATTCAGATTTAAACTTCCTACCAGGTTCTCAGTATCAAGTTGGGCAGTTTGCTACACCAGAATTCCTTGGTAAGCTAGATTTAAATAACACGAGCTTATTTGAGAAAAAAGATGTTCCTGAAGAGTACATCTCGGGTATCTATTCTGCCAATGAGAGCATCACAGGTGGCTATGTTATGGTAGACCAGCAGCTAAACAAAAAGCTTTCAGCTATTTTAGGATTAAGATATGAGTATACCAACATTGACTACACTGGTAATATTTATAACATAGACGAGGAAACCGTTTCTCAAGACAGCAGAGACAACGCTTATGGCAATTTGCTTCCTGGTGTACATTTGAAATATGACTTGAGAGGAAATGCAATTCTTAGGTTTGCCTGGACTAACACCATTGCAAGACCTAGCTATTATGACCTAGTGCCGTTTGCTAACTTTAGCCCACAAGATTCTGAGTTAGAAAGAGGAAACCCTGATTTGAAAGCAAGTACAGCTTCTAACTTAGATGTTATGGCAGAAAACTATTTCAAAAACATCGGAATAGTGTCTGCGGGATTCTTTTATAAGAATATTTCAAACTTTATTTACTCTCAGACTATTCAAAACTATGCCGACCCAGTTTTTGGAACAGACCTAGAATATACACTTCCTAAAAACGGTGGTACGGCAGAGGTAGTAGGAATGGAGCTTGCCCTTCAGCGTCAGTTATGGAAAGGTTTCGGCATTTACTTAAACTATACCTACACACATTCTTCTACTTCAGGAATTGAAGGACGTGAAGGCGATGACTTAGCCCTTCCAGGTACAGCAAATAATATGTTTAATGCATCTCTTTCTTATGAGAATAAAAAGTTGGTAGCAAGGGTATCATTAAACTATGCTAGTGACTACGTAGACGAGATTGGTGGTTCGGCTTTTGAAGATAGATTTTATGACAAACAAACCTTCTTAGACGTAAATGCAGCGTATGCCTTTACTCCTGCTATCAGATTATATATAGAAGGAAATAACCTTACTAATCAGCCATTAAGATACTACCAAGGCATTTCTTCCAGAACAATGCAAAAAGAGTTTTATAACGCACGATATAATGTTGGCCTAAAGTTCGACTTAAGCGGGAAAAAGTAAATACAGTTTATAATGGTTTAGGAATACTAAAGATGTCCATACTTTTGGGCATCTTTTTCTATAAACCTTAATTTAGATCATATGAAAAAAATAGGATTATTATTAGTTTTAGCCTTTGGCGTCAATTTAGCCTTTGGTCAAAAAAAGGTAAAACTAGATAAAGAAATAGTGTACGATGATGATGCCACAGGCGTTTTCGTTTTTGGAGACTGGGGAAGAAGAGGCGAATTCAAACAAAAGGAATTAGCCACAGCCATGGGTGAGGCGGCATTAAAGTTTGAGCCTGAGTTTATCATCTCTACAGGTGATAATTTTTATCCAAACGGAGTAGCCAGTGTATCAGACCCGCAATGGACCAATTCATTTGAAAATATTTACTCTGCCCATTCTTTAAATATCAACTGGTTTGTGGTTTTAGGAAACCATGATTATAGAGGAAATATGCAAGCCGAGATTGATTATACCAACATCAGCAGAAGATGGAATATGCCCGAAGCATATTA
Organism: Arcticibacterium sp. GJ41-1; assembly: GCF_055808875.1. Classification (NCBI taxonomy): domain Bacteria; kingdom Pseudomonadati; phylum Bacteroidota; class Cytophagia; order Cytophagales; family Leadbetterellaceae; genus Arcticibacterium; species Arcticibacterium sp. GJ41-1. Next base: position 5,214,265 of record NZ_CM147888.1, read on the forward strand.
CTCTTTTGAGCAAGAATTAGAAGATGGAAGTAAAGGTCTTTTCGTTTTTGTGGATACTAATCCGCTTAATGATGAGTATTACGGAGAAGAAAAATATGCTAGCAAAGTGTCAACACAAGATACTACCAAGCAATTAACGTGGCTAAAACAGACCTTAGCAAATTCAGATGCGGACTGGAAAATAGTAACAGGGCATCATCCGCTTTATACAGGTGGGAAAAGAATAGAAGACCCTAACTTCGTTAGAAACCACTTATTGCCAATTCTAAAAGAATATGAAGTTGACTTTTATTTAGCAGGTCACGAGCACGATTTACAGTACATTAAACCAGAAGGTAAAACGCACCATATAGTTTCTGGAGCAGGTTCAGAAGTAAGACCTACAGGTTACTTACCAACCACAGTTTTTGCAGAATCAAGACAAGGCTTTGGATACCTCACTTTAAAAAAGGGATTAGCCAGATTAAGCTTTATAGACTATAAAGGAAAATTGCTTTATCAAACCGAAATGGTGAAGTAAGCCCTCTTTCTTTATTAAAGTCAATCCTGAGTGGCGTTTGTTATTTTCATTTGAAAGTCTTAACTAGTTTTCAAATTGAAGCTAATGAACGCCATTTATCATAATTTCATAATCAAAGTCAAACCTGAACGGGTTTATGAGGCCATTTCTACACCAAAAGACTTAGAAAACTGGTGGCCCTTAAAATGCTCAGGAAAACCAGAGCTTGGAGAAGTTTATAACCTTTTCTTCACCAATGAGTATGATTGGTATGCAAAAGTGATTAAAGCAGAAAAAGGGGAAGCCTTTTATCTGAAAATGACCGAGGCTGATGCCGATTGGACTCCCACCACATTTGGTTTTGATTTAGAACTTACTAGCAATGGAGACACTTATGTGCAGTTTTGGCACAAAGACTGGCCTGAATTAAATAGACATTTAAAGTATTCTTCTTTTTGCTGGGCTAGTTTGCTAAAAGACCTCAGAAATTACCTAGAAAAAGGAAAAGTAGTGCCTTTCCAAGAAAGAGAGTAGCTAGCAAGTTTGTTTTAATGTACTAAATTGCATTAAAAATCAACAAACTAGCATGGCGTTAACTGAATTTTGGAAGGGTTCTGAGAAGTATATCTGTGACCAAAGCTTAGCACAAGCTTTTCATATGGCACGTGTTTTAGGCATGCCTTTATTGATAGAAGGTGAGCCCGGAACAGGGAAAACAGAGCTTCCTATTCAATATGCAAAGTCAATGGGCTTACCCATATTTACCTACCCTACTGGCTCAAAAAGCAATGTAGAATCTTTTGTAGCTCGTTTTGACCATGTCAAATATTTAAGAGATTCTCAGGTAGAAATATTGAATGCTCAGCGAGCAGAAAAAGGACTTACCTCAAAACTTTCAACAGGCAACAGAAACTCAGAAAACCTTGCAGATTATGTGGTAAAAGGGCCAGCGGCAAAAGCGTACGCCACTCCACACTCTGTTTTACTTATTGACGAGATTGACAAAGCTCCTCGTGAGTTTCCTAACGATTTGCTTTATGCACTTAGCCATAGGAAACTCGTAATGCCTGAGTCTGGCGAGGTGATAGAGATATCGGAAGAAGAGATGCCAGCCATAGTAATTACTTCTAATAGAGAGCAAGAATTGCCAACGGCGTTTAAGGGAAGGTGCATTTATCATTACATAAACTTTCCTGACGAAACATTGATGCGTGAAATTGTACTAAAACACTATCCAAAAATTCACGATAGGGTGGTTGAGGTAGCTTTAGATGCTTTTTACCAATTAAGAAACCTCGGTTTAGAACGAGCTCCTACTACCAGAGAGCTGCTAAATTGGCTAAAGTATGTTCAATCTTTCGCTAGCGAAGACTCCATAGAAAAAATCAAAAGTTTAGAAGGTTTGGGTGTTTTGATAAAAACGCAGGCCGACATGGAGAAAATAAAACGTTCTCTTTCTGGTGAGCCGGAGCCAAAACGTCAAGGTTTTTATAATTAAAACCTAGTCAAATCATGTTTGAATCACTACCTGCTCATTTCAGAACTTACGGTTTACCCGCCGATGTAAGAACTTTGCTATTGCTCCAAAAATCAATAACAAAGGGTTTGATACGCACTTTGGGCGATGTTTATAATGTTTTAAAAGCCATTGTGGTAAAAGAGAAAACCTTACTGGGACCATACACCAAGGCCTTTTATGACTACTTTTTAGAAATTGAAATCAAAGAAGGCGAAAGGCTTAATGATGCCATTATTAGGTCAAAGACCTTTAAGAAATGGAAAGACAATTTTGACGGCGATAGCCCAGTGTTGGATGAAGACGCTTTGGTCAATAAGTTTTTAGATGAAATTCACCTGACCACTTATGATATCAAAGAGGTGATTAATGGGCGAGAATTATGGGATAAAGATAATCCTTATCAACAAGACAATTCGGCTGAAAACAATGGCGAAACTACAGAAAGAAATCTGGATAAAATGGCAGATTATTCTGACTTAAGTCTTGAGCAGATTTTGGAAAGAATGGAAACCATAAAACAAAATCAAAAAACAAGTCACTCTGGAGGAAACCACTGGATAGGCACAGGAGGTATTTCTCCTTATGGCCATGGCGGTGCTGCCAAAGGGGGCGTAAGAGTAGGCGGAACGGGGGGTGGCAAAATGGCAAGGGCTGTCCTAAATAACAAAAACTACTATCCTGTGGATGTCAATAAGCTAGTTAATGATAATAATATTGATGCTGCATTGGCATCTTTAAAAGGCGTGATAGAAGAGTCTGCTCATGACGAAATCGACATTCATAATACCATAAAACTTGGTATAAAGCGTGGAGGCCTCTTTATTCCAGAAATAAAGAAAGTAAACCAAGAGAAACTTCAGGTGATACTATTGATTGACAATGGTGGCTACTCTATGCTTTCTTACGTAAAAGTGGTTCGTGAGCTTTTTAAGAAAATGAAAACGCGTTTTGCTCACGATTTAGAAACGTACTATTTCCATAATACCATTTATGGAGAGGTTTATTCGGACTCAAACAGAACGCAGCCGGTAAAAATAAAAACACTGCTAAACAAAGACTCCAACTACAGCGTGTTTATCATTGGCGATGCCACCATGGGAACCTATGAAATTAACCAGCAAAGCATTAATACCTACGAGAGCTTAAAAAAGAAGTTTAAAAAACTGGCCTGGATAAACCCAGAGCCAATAAAGTACTGGCCACACACCATGTCTTTACAGTTTTTAAAACAACTAATCAATATGTATCCCATGACACCAAAAGGCATAGAAGATGCCGTGAGGGAAATGAATATTAAAAGAACTTAAGAACTCTTGAAATAGTATAACCGCATGTTTCACCATCACCTAGAACGACACTTCTTCTATTAATATCTTCAATGACCATAAAAAAACATTCCTAATATTAGCAATGTACTTGAAGTGGAATAACTTTGTGCCGATCATTAATTAAAGTAGAATAAAGTGACTTATTGTTTAGGAATAAAATTGAGGAAAGGATTGGTAGCTCTTGCAGACACCAGAATTACCTCTGGCTCAGAAACCACCACCGCTAAAAAAGTCTTTGTTCATAAATATGGGAAACATCCTATTTTTATAATGACTTCCGGTTTACGTTCAGTAAGAGATAAGGTGCTTTGCTATTTTGAAGAGTTACTTGACGAAACGGAGGGCTTTGATAAAATGTATCAGGCAGTTAATGCTTTGGGCAAACAAATAAAAAGAGTAGCTGCGGAAGACCGTGACATCTTAGCTAAAAGTGGCATCAACTTCAACATTTTCACCATAGTAGGTGGGCAAATGCCAAAAGATGATGAGCCTAAACTCTACCTACTTTACCCTGAAGGGAACTGGATAGAAGTAGGTGAAGGAACGCCCTTTATGATTATTGGAAACTCTGGTTATGGCAAGCCTGTACTTCAGCGAACAGTTAATTATGATTCTAGCCTTGAATTTGCTTTAAAAACGGGTTTTCTGTCTTTTGATTCTACTAGAGTTTGTGCTAGCGATGTTGGTTTCCCTATTGATGTTTTGATATTTAACAGAGAAACCTTTGAGCTAGAAGAGCATAGACTAGAGGAGAAAGATCTAGAAGAAATTACCAATTTCTGGGCAGATAGACTTAAAGACTCTGTTAACCAGATTCCTGATACTCTGATTGATAAAATTCTTGACAAATCACCTTTGTTTGACAAAGGCTGATTTATAAAAAAGCCATCGAGCCTTTTACTATTTTTCAAAGTCTTGCTAAAACAAAAAAGCGACTGCCAAAAATGACAGCCGCTTTCAGCCCCGAAGGGTTTATACTTCCTTACAAATTTATTGAACTCCCAAGTATACCATCAAGCTTTAGCGATAAGTTTAGGTTAGTTTCTGCTCCTGCATTAACACCTACATTACTTAAATCCACATTGCTCTCTAGCTCTAAAAGCGTACTTAAACCTAATCCTGAATCATTTTCCTCAGGCTTATCACACTGAATCTCATAGTTTCCTTCTGATAAGAAAGAAAGGTTGAACGTACCATCTGCATTCACTTTAGCACTACTCACTGCATTGGCATACATTATATCACTGCTTCCTTGACCTGAAGTTTCAGTACTCGCATCAAATGTTCCTTTTTCGTAAACATAAACCACTACTTTTCCGCTGGCTGCTGCTGCATTATCAATTTTACCTTTAATGGCACCAGTCATAGCCTTATTTTCTGCTCTCACTGCAGCGTTTAACTCATTATTTGTCACGAAAGAATAATCATCACCCGAAGATTTCACAGATTTTCTCAAGTCAAAATCCATGATGATTTCTGTATTAGCGTTTTCTTCAACCTTAAAATCGCTAGGAGCCATAGTGATGGATGTAGCATTTCCAGAAGCTAATTCTAATTTCTCTTTAGTACCATCTGTTTTAAGTATGTAACATCCCGGTCCTGAACCTGTAGCATCACTTTCTGCATCAATAACTAACTCAAGGCTTGAATATGAACCCGCTGCCACATTACCCTGGCCTAAGTCAAGTGAATTACCATTTTGAAGTTCAAGAAGATTGAAGGTTTTTGGCCCTTGAAAACCACTAAAAGTCTGTCCGTCTACTTTGATTTCTGTCACGGTTATGAAAGCCGCCGAAACATCTGCTTGGTCAATAGGGGCATCTGTAATCCCGAAACTTAAACTCCCTTGGGCTTGGTCTGGGTCATTGATGTCACCTTTTGGTGTGGAATCATTATCATCGCAAGAAAATGCGAACATTGATAAAGCCAACACTCCTAAAGCTAAAATTCTACTTTGCTTTCTCATTCTAATTTTACTTTTTCGTTATAATTTATAAATAGGAAACACTCCTTGTGAAGTTGTTATTAAAACAACCATTCCCTATCGTTTAACTAGTCGAAAAAGTAAAAAAATGGAAAAAGCTTCCCCGTTTTGGGGAAGACTATCTGTGTAAATTGGGGTTTTAAAATCTTAAAGCAATGCTGGTTCTTAAAGAGAACGGTGCACCTGGCGTAAAATGAATTTCTTCTACTGGGTTAACCTCATTGAAAAGTTTAGAAGTAGTAGCAAACTGCGTCTCATTCCAAGATGAATTAAAAAGGTTTTGAATATTTACGCCCAAACGCCATTTTCCAAATTCATAATTCACATTTGCGTCAGTAATAAAGTAACCCTCTGCCGTGATAGAATAATCTTCATTGGCAGGTCTTTTCCCTAAAACTCTTGTTTTGATTCCGCCAGAGAAACCTTTCCAGTTTGTAATAGCCAAACCTCCCGTAAATGTTAGAGCTGGTGCTAAGGGTATATAGTTTTCCCCTTTAGGCTCTTCACTACTTCTAGCATAAGAATAGGTAATATCAGAATCAAAAAACAACCTGTCTGTGATTTGAGCCCTAAAGCCTAGGTCGGCACCAAGTCGGTTGGTTTTGCCGCTAGGCTCCACTATACCTTCATCTCCTACATAAACAAACTCTTGGTCTAAATTAAGTGCCCATAAAGTAGCATTTAAAAGTATACGCTTGTTGATTTTTAAGACCGTTCCTAAGTCTGCTCCATAAGAGCGAGGCAGCACTTGGTTGTTATTTTTGAAAATTACCGCCCTACTATCATTTGAGTGATAGCCTGTTCCTGTTTTAAGGAAAAACTGTGTTTCGGGACTAGGCTGCAAAATGAAACTCAATTTTGGACTCACTAAAAAACTTTGCTCTGTGTTACCTATGCCATCGTTAGAAAGTTTGTCATTATAATTGAAATAAAAATGGTCAACACGTAAGCCAGGAATCATACTAAAGTTACCAAATTTGAAAACCGTATTTAAATTTAAATAAGTATTGGTCTCATCTATATTTCCATAATACACTCTGCTAAGCACCGTGGTCTTGTTTTCTGTTCTGGTTAACTCATTATCTCTAATAAAGTCAGACCTTATACCACCGTTTGTGTTAAGGGTAAAACCATTAAACTCTTTTGAAAACGAGGTTTCAAAACCTAACAAGTTTCTGTTTTCTGCTTGCTTGATTTGGTCACCATTTATAGGGTTTTCTGCAAAAAAGGTGAAGTTAGAAAACAACAGAAAGTCATAATTGGTGTAAAATGCTCTCGACTCTAAGGTAGTGTTATTCCCAAAAGACTTATAGTAAGATACTGATGCGTTAGTTCTAGAAGTGTTTCCACCTTCGGTGTCATCAATGGCTCCAAAACGACTAATCAAACCAGAGGCTACTGCTCTTTCTGGTATTTGACCAGAAGCATCCCATTTACTTCCAAAGTAAGAACCCGCTACTACTAGTTTTTCTGTACTTGAAATTTGATTGTTCCACTTTCCCATCACATTAAACCTATTGAAGTTTTGAGGTGAGACAAATGGCCCATCACTATAAATATACTCTGATGCTATATATGCCTGACTTTTAGCAGAACGGTCTGCCACTAAATTAAATAAGCCCAAGGCTCTTTTATGATTAAAGCTTCCGTACTCTACACTTACTGAGCTCTTGTCAATTCTTTCTTTTGTCTTAAAAGAAACACTTCCTGCCGTGGCAAAATTACCTTGGTCTGCATTATAGCTTCCTTTAGAAAACTCAATGCCTTCTACCGTTTCAGGAATCACAAAGTGCAAATCTGAATACCCTTGACCATGAGCATGAGAAACCATATTTACCGGCATGCCATCCACTGAAATATTAAGGTCTGTACCGTGGTCTATGTCAAAACCTCTTAAGAAAATTTGCTCCGCTTTACCTCCACCTGCATGCTGTCCAGTAAAAAGCCCTGGTACCATTCTTAATAAATCTTGAGATGAGTTTACGGGATTAACCTCAATGTTAACATCAGCAAAAACCTGCATCGCATCCATTTCTGGTCTTACCTCCACCCCATCTAATGAAATAAACGCTTCTGTAAGTACTATTTCACTTGCGGTTTCTTCATTAAAAACTATTAACTGAGAGCTAAAACCAAGCATATTAAAACTCAGTATATCTCCCTTATTTACTTGGTCTATTTTAAAGTTACCGTTAAAGTCGGTCTTTGCGTATTTGTTAGTACCCACTACCCTTATCGACACTTCAGGAATTCCTGACTTATTTTCATCTACCACTCGTCCTTGAAATTGCTGTGCAAAAAGAGGTGAAACTAGAAAAAATAATGATATAATTAGAAGTCTTCTCATGCCTAAAGATTTTTAATAACAGTGGTCATATTGGGCCCAACTTCAAAGTAACTCCCTTTTAATTCATTTTTCAAATCCGTAACATTTTCTTCATTTCCGGATGCTTTATACACCTGAGCTAGGTGAATTAAACTCTTTGGTTCATACGTCTTACCTTTCACCTTATTATCAGCTATTAACAAGGCTTCAGATTTGTTTCCGTTTTGATAATATGCAGAAGACAGTAATTGATAAGATTGTGGCGTTGGCCTATTGGCAACTTCTTTTTTTGCTAGTTCCAAAGCTTTCTCTGGCTCATTTTCTAACATTGTGACTAAATATGCATTATACATATCACCATAGCTAGACGATGAAACCAAACTAAGAAAAGTCTCTTTTAACTCTTTTTCTTTCGCTAAGTCTCCCTCATATTTGGCTATTTCGGCCTTTAATAAATTATAGTCAGGAGCTTCATGTTTTTTCTCAATTGCTGCGATAATCCTTTCGGCCTCTTTCGTGTTTTTCTCGTGTGAAAAAGTTATCCAAGCAATACCTTTTAGAGCATAAACATAATTTGGGTCAATTTCTAAAGCTTTTAGGTAATGAGCATAAGATTTATCAATACTGCCCACATGCCCGTAAAAGTCTGCTATGTTAGAATAAATCCACAGTCTAAGTTCGTCGCTGTCTAGCTCTTCTGCTTTAATAGTGGCTAACTTGAGTTGCTCTATGGCTCCTTCAGTATCTCCATTATAATCACGCCATTTGGCCAATCTTATTAAATAATCAAAATCTTCTTTTTCGCTTAGTTTTTTCAAGATAGAACCCGCCTTTTGATACTCGCCAAGCTCCATAGATACATCAAAAATCATTTTTTGAGTAGCTGATTTGTTCTCTCCTAAAGAGTCTGCTAGGATTAATGCTTGATTAGCCTCCTGAAATTGGTGTTGTGTTATTTTAGTTTTAGCAAGAGAGCGAAGCACTGAAGCACTTTTGGTTGACCTCATCTCATTAACCTTGGTTAATTGTTTAGCTGCAGTATTTAAGTTTTTAATTTGACCCGTCAGGGCAAAAATTTCATTATTGGCGGCAGCCATTTTACTTAAATAAGTACTTTGATTTGGTGCTTTTTCAAACTTATCTGACCAAAATTTTAGTTCTCCCTCTGCAAACGCTAGCTTTTCGTTCTCTAGGTTTGAAGTAAGGTATTTATTGTAGTCTGAGGAATTTGTAACAGTATCTTTATCGGGAGTCTTACAAGAAAATGCAAGAACACCCATCAAGATTATTATTTGTAGCCTTTTCATAATCGTTTAGTGTTTGATTTTAAAAAATAGGGGCAGGCAAAACCCGCCCCAAATTAGTTCCTATTATATCTTACCAAGGAGTGGCTAGATATGGGAAAGAAGTACTGAAGTCTTTGTCGTTTGAGCTTACGTTATCATCGGACAATGTTGGATTCTCTGTAAAATCTTCTCCACCAAAAATCAATAATAACTCTACTGTAATTACGTCGTCAGCAAGATTTCTTCCTGTCAAAACGTTAGTACCGTCATAAAATGTAGTAGGTCCGGTAGTAGAAACCGTTAAAACATCTGTAGCTAAAACAGAACCAAATGTAGCTGCATCTAAACCTAATGCATTCTGGTCGCCATCATTAGCATATGCTGGACTAAGTCCCATAAGTCCTGCCGCAAAAGCTGAAGCATACTTGGCACCTTGCTCAGATGGTGGAGTCACGTTAAAGTCATCTTTCATATCAGATGGCACAAAAACAGTGTTTATCGCAGGACGCCCCATTTGGTCGGCAGTCATGTATGTTCCGCTAAAATCTGGTCCTGCTGCTGGTGGTGTTACCACCATTTCATCGTCCTTATCACAGCTGGTTAAGCCTAAAGCCCCTATTAGAGCTATTCCCATTATATTTCTTAATATCTTTTTCATCTTGATGTAATGTTATTGTAATTGAATAATTATTTTCTTTTGGCTTCTACCCAAGTAGCTAAAGTACCTGAGCCACCTAAAACTGATTTTGGAAGTTCTACCACTACTGAAAGCACGTTTGAGCCTGCAAAAGTGTCTGTACCTACAGCATCAAAAGCCGTAGCTGTTCCACCGATAATCTCCGTGTACTTGCCAAAATCAAAAAAGAAAGGGTCGTCTCTAGGACCTGCAAAAACCGTCATACCGTTTTCAGTGGCTACCTCCGCCTGACTTCCGTAAGCCGTAATGTCTACAGAGGCCATAGGAGCAGACTCCATAACCATGCTACTCACTCCTGGAGCTGATGGTGCTACTGGACCAAAGAAATACATTTTACCATCTCTCGGGATAGCCTGAATAACTAGGTCTTCTACATTGTCGCCTGTGTTGTCAATGTTAAATTCAATCATAACATTCTCGTCAAATGCCGCAGCACCTGTAGCTGCTGGACTAAGAAGCCCTTGCACGTTTGCAACAAACACCATGTTAGAGGTATTTTCACCTTGGAATGCATAAAAATCCGTGATGTCTGCTGTGGTTCCTTGTACGCCTGGAGCGTCAATATGGTCAGCTGCAACTATGCCGATTCCTACAGCAAAAAGAGCTGCCACTCCCCAAATTTTTTGTAACTTTTTCATAATTCGTTTTTGTTTTAATTTAAAATTCGGGGTAGCTACGTGTTGGGAGATTGATTTAGATCGAAATAAATTAAATAAAATTTAAACCGCTAATTATAAGTTGACTAAAGCACTAACAAAAACATCAACGCTCATAAGGTTAGAAGAAAAACTGAGGTAAATTCTTTTCTTTGAGACCTAAAAAAGGAAGAAAAAACATTTAAGCACACCTTAAAAAACTATTGGGAGTAGGCTATAATTTCAAAATGAAATATGACCTAACTTAGGTATGCCAGATCTATTTTAAAATTACGTAATGCTAAAATCTTAATAGTATTTGTAAATCGATACAAGAGAAAAATGAGCTGACTAAACCCAAAAAAAGAAGGCCTTATGATTAAGACCCTCTTTCTCCATTAATGATTGATTTACAAACTCTTTTTAGTCAACTCTATTTCACAATGTATAAAAACACCAAAAGCCCCAGAGGGGCTATTATGGTGTGGATGAACGATATCCGGCTACAATCTTTTATACGTTTCCTATAACATATAGTTGCTCTAAAGTAGGGCTTGGTACGCCACCTTCTTTCTCTAAGGTGATGGCAAATGCCGAAGGCGTTCCGTTCACTGTTTTCATAGACAGTAACTTTCCTTCAAAATCATTATCAAGCATCCCCATATCTTCTGGACCATTTTCTCCAATAATCCAAAGCTGATACTGCTTACCCTCCGCTGCTTTTGGAAGGTTATTAACCATGAGTTCTACAGAGTTATCTTTCTGATTCCACATCACGGTTACTGCTGCGTCTGGTATTGCTTCTGTTCCTGCCAGTTTCACAATCTTATTGACAGGGTTTTGAAACTCTGCCAACAACTGGCTATTTGAGTTAAACGAACCTTCTAAAGATTCTACCTTTTGGCTTAACGCTGACGATTCGGTTTTTAATTCATTATTCTCCGAAATCACCCATGCTGTAACTGCTGCTAAAAGAACCGAGGCTGCTAAAGCCATTTTACTCCATAAGGGAATAATTTTCACTTCTTCTATAACTGTTTCAACTTCTGCTTGCTCTTCGTACGTTTCAGGCATTGACTCCTCCTCCACTTCTTCCTCATCTTCTGCGAAAGTCATTTGAGAGAAAATCTGGTCCTTAAGAAAAGCTGGAGGCTCCTTCTCGTAGACTGCCGCATATTTTCCTAGTGATAGATTTAACACTTCAATTTCCTGTTTTATTTCGGGATAGGTCTGAGCCAGGCATTCTATTCCTGCTGCTTCCTTCTCTGAAAGGTGTCCTAAAACAAACTCTTCCAGCATCCCTGATGATTCTATAAATTCTTTAATGTTCATGCTGCATAATAGAGTTTAAGATCCTGTAAAGCTGTCCTAATTCTAGACTTTGCTGTTCCTAATGGAATGTCTAGCTTCTCGGCGGCTTCTTGCTGAGTATAACCCTGCAAGTAAACCAAGTCTAACAAAACCTTTCTCTCTGGTTTTAGTTTATCTACAATTCCCCGTAAATCAATGGTGTTCACGGAAATCTGTCCTTGCTTACTCTCGTCAATTAATCCAATTTGATCTTCAATATCTACGTGATATTTATTCTTTTCTTTTCTGTAAAGATCAATGGACGCATTGCGAGCAATGTTCATCATCCAGGTATAGAGCTTAGCCTTACTAGGCTCATAGTCACCTATTTTTTTCCATATTTTCATGAAGACTTCTTGTAATAGGTCTGCAGCTTTTTCCTCATCGGGAATTATTCTTGAAATGACCCCAAAAAGGGCAGAAGAATAATTATCGTACAAGTACTCGAATGCGTGCCGCTGATTTTTTTTCAAAGCACCTACCAATTCATCTTCTGAATATCTGTTTGTTTTTGTAGCCAAAATGTATTCAGTTTAGAAGATTGTAATGTATAAAACTAAAGTAATTAATTGTCTTTTGAAACTCCCGGCTTATCGTATCACCCGGAGTTTACCTTTCAAATTTAGCTAGGTAATAAAACCTTGTCGATAGAGTGAATTACGCCATTGCTTTGATACACGTCATACACACTAATGTTTGCCGCACCACCTTTTTCATCAATGACCATCACATTGTGCTCGCCATTCATTTTAAAAGTCAATGTTGCTCCAGATAAAGTTTTCATAGTTGCCATTCCTTTACCTTTCTTAATCATTTTCATTAGCTCTTCCGCGTCAATTTTCCCTGCCACCACATGGTACGTTAAAATTGAGCTTAGCATATCTTTATTTTCTGGCTTTAATAAAGTAGCCACTGTTCCTTTTGGCAATGCATCAAAAGCTGAATTTACTGGGGCAAAGACCGTTAAAGGCCCATCTCCCATTAATGCATCCACAAGACCTGCTGCTTTTACAGCTGCCACCAGTGTAGTGTGGTCTTTTGAATTCACCGCGTTTTCAACAATGTTCCTTTGAGCGTACATCGCTTCACCTCCAACCATCACAGTCTGAGCGTTTACCATTGTACTTGCAGCCATTCCTGCTAAAATAAGTGCTAACGTTTTAATTTGCTTTTTCATAATTCGTGTTATTCATAATTTGTATGTGGCATGTACGCCACTGAGATTCTTTTGGATTAAAAGCCCATAAAAAAAAGAGCTCCTGGCATGGAGCTCTCACTTTTAAAAACAATAGTAAACTATAATTCACTAGCTATAAGCAAAGTATTTAGTTACCAATATTTCATTCATTTCTATTACCTTATTTTGAACTTCATTAAGATATTCCATCTCTCGTCCTTCAATATCTTCCATTTGATAGTAAAAAAGCTCATTTCTTAAATTTCTAGCAATAAGCTTAATAGAATTATTCTTCCCCTTTTTATCAAGAGAAAGATCACTAATTCTATCTTTAAACTCAAACAAACAAAAAGCTAAGGATCTTGGGAATTTTTCATTAAATATGAGAAACTCCAAGGCTCTTCTTTTCTTAACTGGCTTTTTGTAAAACTTCCTATTCATATCAAAAGCCTCTAAACTTTTCAAAAGATTGCCAAACTCATTATCAATAAGAATTGGATCAATCCCTTCGAGTGCTGCTTCGTCGTTAAGTTTAAGCTGCGTAATTCTAGTTATCTGAAAACTTCTTTCTAATAAAAGACCAATCTTAAGAATAGACCAACCTTGATCATGAATTAGCGTACTATCTATTCTAGCCTTGCAGAGTACTACCTGGTCTTGCACTTTCAGCATGAACTCACTCATACTAGATTTCAGATATTCTTTTTCATCAAAACTTCCTACATAATGATAAAGGCTATTAACCGCCTCCCATAACTCTGTACTAATAAAGTCTTGTGTACCTCTAAAGTTTTCTCTAAGCAAATTGGCACAAGAAATAATAGAGGAAGGATTTGACATGTCAAAAGCTACATTCCTTAAAACCTCTTGTTGATCCAGTTCCCCTTCGGTCGAAAGATTTCCAGCCATGGAGTTGATATCATGAAGTACAAACTGTAAACCAACCTCGGCTGGACCATCTAAACTTGCAAAATAATTTACTGGCACAAAACGGGCAATGTGCTCCATTCTTTCCAAATTTCTTCCAGCCCAGTATAAATTGTTTGCTATTCTTGAAAGCATATAAATATTTTATTTAATCACCCAGGTGTCTTTCGAGCCACCACCCTGAGAAGAATTTACAATAAGGTTTCCTTTTTTTAACGCCACTCTAGTCAAACCACCAGGTAAAACATAAGAACTATCTTTTCCGAGTAGACAAAACGTTCTTAAATCTAGGTATCGTGGTTCAATCGTCTTAGTCTCCTCAATAAACGTTGGAGCCATAGAAAGACTCATTATAGGCTGAGCAATATACTTTCTTCGATTTGCCGAAATTGTTTTTTGAACCTCACTAATCTCTTCCGCACTCAGTGTATTTCCTATTGAGATGCCATATCCACCAGATTCATCGACTGGCTTAATTACCAATTTGGGGATATTTTCCATGACAAATTTATAATCATCATCAAGCTCACATCTATAAGTTGGCACATTCTTTAGCTTCGCTTCTTCACCCAAATAGAACTTTATAATTTCAGGCATATAGGTATACACCGCTTTGTCATCTGCCACACCAGTTCCTGGAGCGTTCACAATATTGACATTACCAGCTCTATAAGCCCTCATTAAACCTTTTACGCCAAGAACAGAATCTTTTCTAAAAACCTCAGGGTCAAGAAACGCATCGTCAACACGCCTATAAATTACATGAACCTGGGCCGGTCCATTAATGGTACGCGTAAAAACTTTATCATTTTCAACATATAAATCTCTACCTTCTACTAGCTCTATCCCCATCGACTGAGCTAGCCAAGCATGTTCGTAATATGCTGAGTTAAAAACTCCTGGAGTCAGCACAACACACCTAGGTTCGCAGTCCAGACCTTCAGGTGTTACGGATTGAAGCATCTCTAATAAGTGAGACGGATAATCATTTACCTGCCTGGTTTCATTTGCAGAGAATAATTGAGGAAACGTTTCTTTTAACGTTGTTCTATTGGCATAAACATAACTTACGCCAGAAGGGCACCTTGCATTATCTTCTAGCACATAATATTCACCGTCACTATGTCTAATGATATCACTCCCATTAATATGGTTGTATACTCCTCCAGGAGGAACAAAACCTTTCATCTCTTTAAGAAAATTGACAGAGCTTTCGATTAATTCTCTAGGAACAACCTTCTCATTAAAAATCCGCTGTTCATTATAAACATCTTTCAAAAAAAGATTTATTGCCAAATTTCGTTGCAAAATACCAGCTTCTAATTTGTCCCATTTTGAAGAAGTAATCAATCTTGGTACTAGGTCAAACGGAAATATTCTTTCCGTAGCCTGCATTGTTTCAGAATACACAGCAAAGGTAATTCCTTTGTTAAAAAAGATCTCTTTCGCCTCTTTTGCCAGCTTGGCAAAAGTTGTGATGTCATAATTATCAAAGTGATTTGATAATATTTCGTAATGTTTTCTAACCTTCCCATCGGATTCAAACATTTCATCATAAACGTCGCGGTCTGGGATATAAGAATCTATCATACTATTATAATGTTTGAAAATATTCCGTAAAATTGCACTCCTTCGAATATTTATTTGTCAATTGCATACATAAATGAATTCTAGTATTTGCTATTTAACAAAAAAGCAAATGATTATTTCGACAACTTAGGTATAAAACGAGTGAAAATGCAAATAAATCCGAAAGTAATACAGTTAAAAAAAATGTATCACCTTAAGAAACGAAGTTTAACTCAAAAAGAAGCATTTTTGATACGAAATAAATTCTTGGAAATTTACCAACAAAAAAGCTTTTGACAAACATGACCTTCATCACAGTTTAATCACTTAATTGCTTTGAAGGTATATTTTAAGCTAATTACAGTAATTATAAGAAATAAATACTCATATTCATAAATCAATAAAGTACAATATATGTCCATAAGAGTAGCCATTCGTCATCAGATGCATTATGATTATGATAAGTTTATCAATGTGTCTCCTCAGGTCATAAGATTAAAGCCTGCCGTTCATTCCAGAACGCCCATTCATTCCTACTCTTTAAAGATTTCGCCAGAAAATCATTTTATAAATTGGCAGCAAGATCCTTTTGGAAACTTTCAGGCTCGAGTAGTGTTTCCTGACAAAATCAAGAATCTATATGTAGATGTAGAGGTCATTGCTGATTTAATTGTCATCAATCCATTTGACTTTTTTGTGGATGAATATGCAGAAAAGTTTCCTTTTAAATATGAAGACCAACTTCAAAAAGAACTAAGTCCATATTTTGAGATAATGGAAGGCGGACCACTGCTTAAAGACTTTCTTGACACCAAGGTTCCAAAAGAGCCCATGCAGATAGTCGACTTTCTGGTAGCCATAAATCAAGCTTTATATAATCAGGTAAATTATACCATCAGACTAGAAGCAGGTGTTCAAACCTGTGAAGACACTTTAGGCAAAGCTTTAGGATCTTGCCGTGATAGTGCATGGGTTTTGGTTCAGATATTCCGTCATTTAGGACTTGCCGCAAGGTTTGTTTCTGGCTACTTGGTTCAGCTAACTGCTGACGAAAAATCATTAGACGGCCCTTCTGGTCCTGAAGCAGACTTTACAGATTTGCACGCTTGGGCTGAGGTTTTCATTCCGGGTGCTGGCTGGGTTGGTTTAGACGCAACCTCAGGTCTTTTTGCAGGAGAAGGGCATATTCCTTTATCATGTACACCATCTCCTGGGAGTGCTGCTCCTATTACAGGTTTATTAGACGCTTGCGAAACAACCTTTACTTTCAAAAATGAAGTCATTAGAATTCATGAAGAGCCTAGAGTTACCAAACCTTATTCTGACGAACAATGGCAAGATATTTTAGCCCTTGGTGATAAAGTTGATGAGGATTTAGAGGCCATGGATGTTAGACTTACCATGGGTGGAGAACCGACTTTTGTTTCTATTGATGATATGGAAGGTGCCGAATGGAATATTTCTGCCGACGGCTCTCACAAAAGAAAATTAGCACAAGAGCTTACCTTAAGAATTAGAGAGAGCTTTGCTCCAAACGGAATGCTGCATTTTGGTCAGGGTAAACTTTATCCTGGCGAATCTTTACCAAGATGGCAATACGGATGTTTCTGGAGAAAAGACGGACTCCCTATTTGGGAAAACTCTGCTTTGATAGCTTCACCAGCAAAAAAAGGAACTAGTACTAAGGAAGATGGAAAGCTGTTTTTTGAAAAATTAGCAGAACTATTAAACATTGACCAAAAGGCCATCCTTGCAGCTTATGAAGATGCCTTCTATTTTGCTTGGGAAGAAGATAAATTACCTTTAGACAAAGACCCATTAAAGCTTAATTTAAAAGATAGCGTAGAACGAAGAACGCTTACAGAGAATCTTACCAAAGGCTTAAACGAGCCTTCTGGTTATGTTTTGCCTATAAGGTTTAACCGAAAAGATGAGCACTGGGAAAGTTGCAAGTGGCCTTTCAGAAAGAAAAACCTATTCTTAGTACCTGGTAATTCTGCGATTGGTTACCGATTGCCTTTAAACTCTCTTCCTGAGAAAAACATGGAAGAAGAGACTTACCCACGAGACCCCTTTGCCCCGCTTCCAAATCTTGAAGATTATGAAGCTAAATTAAAAGCTGGAAAAAGCCAGGCATTAGCTACAAGAGAAGACATCTGTTTTAAAACAGCGATGTGTTTAGAAGTAAAAGATGGAAGAATTCAAATATTCTTACCTCCACAAGATTTGCTTGAGCATTATCTAGAAATAGTAGCTGCCATTCACTTAGTTGCAAATAAACTTAACACGCCAGTAATTTTAGAAGGTTACGAACCATCTAGCGAAGGCAAGCTTCATAAACTGATGGTTACGCCAGACCCTGGTGTAATTGAGGTAAATACGCATCCATCTGCTTCTTGGAAAGAATTGGTTAATACCACACTCAAACTTTACGAACAAGCTAAACTATCAAGACTTGGTACCGAGAAGTTTATGATTGATGGAAGGCATACGGGAACTGGTGGCGGAAACCACATAACCATTGGTGGAATTACACCAAAGGATAGCCCGCTGCTTAGAAAGCCAAAATTATTACAAAGCATCATTACTTACTGGCAGCATCACCCATCTCTTTCATACCTCTTTAGTGGGCCATTTATAGGACCAACATCCCAAGCCCCAAGAGTGGATGAAGGTAGAGATGATGTACTTTATGAACTAGAAATAGCTTTTAGTCAAGTACCAAAAGAAGAGAACCCACCATTATGGATATCGGATAGGCTCTTTAGAAACTTGCTTATTGATGTCACGGGTAATACGCATAGAGCAGAACTTTGTATAGATAAATTATACTCTCCTTATGGAGCGGCAGGAAGACAGGGAATTTTAGAGTTTCGTGGCTTTGATATGCCACCTCATGCTCATATGAGTCTTGCTCAAAACTTACTTATCAGAACACTTATAGCACGTTTTTGGAAAAACCCTTATGAGAAAAAACTAGTAAGGTGGGGCACTGAACTCCATGACCAGTTTATGCTAGAGCATTACGTTAGGCAAGACCTCAATCAAATCTTATCAGAGATTCAAGAGTCTGGCTATAAAATCGAACCTTCTTGGTTTGATGCCTTCATTGAGTTTAGATTCCCTGTATTGGGTAGAGCACAGTTTGGTGACATCTCTCTGGAGCTTAGATGGGCTATTGAACCATGGAATGTTTTAGGCGAAGAAGTTACTTCTCAAGGCACCGCGAGGTATGTAGATTCGTCTGTAGAGCGTGTCCAAGTGAAAGTGAACGGCTGGAATTCTGACCGATACATATTAGCATGTAATGAAACCAAGATACCGCTGAGAGCTACTGGTCAAAAAGGTCAATTTGTAGCTGGCGTACGTTATAAAGCATGGGCACCACCTTCCGCATTACACCCTACCATAGGTGTGGACACCCCACTACTTTTTGATATAGTAGATACTTGGAATAATAAATCTATTGGAGGTTTCACGTATCATGTGGCTCACCCAGGTGGCCGTAATTATGACACCTTGCCGGTAAATAGCATGGAAGCTGAGTCAAGGAGGCATACCAGATTCTACAGCGAAGGACATACCCAAGGCAGTGTAAAAACTGTTCAGGAATACACCGCAGTTGGGCGATTCTTTGAAGAAAAAAGAGAAACTAGAACGGTTAACATTCCGATGGAAGAAACCACTTCAAACCTTTCTACAACATTGGATTTAAGGAAGAGTAGGAAGTGATTTAATACGTAGAGGCTAGTTTAAGACCTAGCCTCTACTTTTATAAAGCTGATTCTCTGGAATACTACATCATACAAGACGAAGAAATAACTTAGACAAAGATTTCTTTCTTCTTCGTGATATCTTAAGGACTGTGTTATCCACTAGCGTAACTGTGTCTATTCCAACACATTTCAAGTACGCAGAGTTAATAAGTGTACCTCTGTTTATCCTTTTAAAACTTTGACTAGATAATTGTTCTTGAAACCGCTTGAGTGTAAGGCTCGACATTAGTTTATTCCCATTCCTCAGATAAAAGTTAGTATAATTTATATCTGCTTTTAGATATAGAATATCTGCAGTTCTAATTTCCGCTCGGCTTACATTTATCGTTTTCATTGAGATATTTTAAGGTGAATTTAACTTGTCTAATTTTATTCACTATATCTCCAAATGAAAAGGTTTCCAACAAAACTATCTGTTGAGGATCTCAACTGCTGATAACCGAAGTTAATTGCTTCATAAAAATTACCGTAGACAAATGCCGAACCGTTATTAAAAGAAAGGCCTCTAACAAACTCATCTTCTCCGTCAGGTGCAATAATAGCCCATTGTAAATCGCCACTTGTATTATACTTTGAAAGGAAGGGCTCTCTTTCGTCTACACCTCTTCTATAGTATGAGGTGCCATTTGAGGAATAGAAATAAGAATTGTATTGCATGGTCCCGGCTAAATAAGCATTACCCGAAGGATCTACTGCTACATCATTGCTATAGTTATTATAGCCCCCTGTATTTCCATGCTTGGCTGTCCATTGAATATTACCACTTAAGTCATATTTAGCGATGAAACCATTTCTATAATAATTAGATCCAACAGAAGATAATGGATTAGAACCAAGGCCAGCTCCAAAAGTAATTGTTTGCTCATAGCTGCCACATATATATATACAATTTGCAGCTTGCGAATAAGCAATTCCTCCCATGTTTTCCTCTTCGACATTTCCTGCTGTATTCACCCAGCTTAAGACTCCATTGGTATTGTATTTTGCAACGAAAGTGTCATAATTACCTCTAGAAGTATGACTAATCACTCCTCCACCTTCGCCAAACTCTGCTGTCCCAGTATAATACCCCAACACGTATACATTATTAGTATTATCACAAACTAGTTCAAAACCAGATTCTTCATTGCTTCCTCCTCCATCTGTTTTTACCCAACTGTAGTTACCATTAGAACCATTTAACTTAGCAATAAAAATATCGTCCGTATTAGTAATAGAAGTAACTGAATTACCATCAAAGGATACAGTCCCACGAACGAGGCCAGTGGCTAAAACATTTCCGGCCTGATCAAAAGCAACACCCCTGCCCCTGCAATTGTAATTCCCAGATGACGCTGCCGTTTTATACCATTGAAGAACACCGGAAGGATTATACTTTACAATAAATATTTGTTCATAATTGGAACTTGTTGAATGAGAAGATGAGCCTCCATTTGTAGAATAAAAAGTCGTGCTCCTCTGTAAAGAACCTGTTACCGCAATATTCCCAGCATTATCTAAAGCGACATCATGGATAAATTGATCATCCAAACTACCTCCAATCTGTGTTGCCCAAATTAAATTTCCATCTTTATCATGTTTCACAATATAACCATCATATTCGCCAAGAGATGTGAGTGTCATTTGGTTTCCACTTTTACCAAAGGTTATTGCTCCTCTAAAATAACCAACGGAGACTGTATTGCCTGAACCATCAGCAGCTATAGATTGCGAATAAGCATAATTGTCTGCAACAGATTTATAAGCATAAGAAGAACTTAATGGTGTACTAGCAACTACATCCGCACCTACACAATCCCAATTCAAACCATTATAGGTTTTAAGGCAATTTAAGTCAGTGTCATAAGCCATTAAACCATTCGCTGGATTTTGGATTGCATTAATTTGGACAGTAGTCATTCTTGGCGGAAGCATTCCTTTATCTGTACTTCTCACTTCAAGTACAGCAGAATTATCAATGACAGCTTGCTTGTTGGAGTTTGCAACTACGGTCCCCTTATCGTCAAAATTAATAGTCGACTGGGATTTTAAAGTATTGCAAAAAGCGAGGTTAAAAAAAATAAGGCTTAGTAAAACTCTTTTCATGTGAGTGCTTTTTTTAGTTGAACAATTAAGTTATCAGCACCTAAAAGTCTACTAAATTTTTCACTAAAATTGGTATGAGCCTATGGAGTCGGCATTTTACTTCATGAATTCAAGCAGTCAGACAAGGAGCCCAAAACACCCGGTCCTTTCACCTTAAACTCTTAGACATTAAGACAATAATGATGTTTTAGCATATTACTTAAAGTTATCTCAACACATCGCTTTCACCCTTAAACTACTAACCAATTAGTAGATAAATACTAATTCATTAGGAATACTACTAATCAATTAGTAGTATTGTGTATCAATAATTCAATTTATGGTACAATTAGCGAAGAGAGAAGACCAAATAATGCAGATTGTTTGGCGTCAAGGAGACGTTTTTATCAGAGATATTATAGAGGAGCTACCAGAACCTAAACCACATTATAACTCAGTGGCTACTATTGTGAAAATCCTGGTCAAAAAGGGGTTTCTGAATTCAGAAAAAATAGGTAACACACACCAATATTCAGCAGCTGTACCTTTTGAAGATTATAGAAGAGAGCATTTAGGAGAAATGAACATCAAAAAGAAATTCTTCGGTGGTTCATTCTCAAGAATGGTAGCACATTTTGCAAAAGGCGAAAACCTTTCGGAAGAAGAGATTAAAGAATTGGTTTCTGTTATCAACAAAAATAAAGAAGCCTAAATCATGCTAACATTACTCTTGAAAGCCTCCTTCATACTAGCCGTTCTACTGGTATTTTACAAGCTATTTTTAGAAAAAGAGAGCTTCTTTTCTGTCAATAGATTTTACTTGATTGCTTGTTTAGCATTTGCATTCACACTGCCATTTATCAGTTTACCAAAAATGGTAAACCAACAAGGTTTAGTTTCCAAAATCATAGAGAAAGTAGAGTCAAAGCCTCAGGAAAACCTCGCAATTACAAACAGCGAAACGATTCCAACTTTTGAAAGTAAAACAGACGCTTTAAGTCCTAATACCACTGTAAATTCAGAAAGAACTTTCGCAGATTGGTTACTAATCATTTATTATTTCGGAGTTGCTATTTTCTTCTTAAACTTCATTTCGCAGGTCATTTCAGTGCTTTATAAGGTCTGGAAAAGCAATGATAAAATAGAAGACGAACAAGCTATTATTATTAACACACCTTTGGTACAAGAGCCTTGCTCCTTTTTCAATTATATCTTCATAAATCCAGATAGTTATGATTTTGACACCTACGAGCAGATTTTAAAACATGAGAAGATTCATGTGAGCAAACGCCATTCTTTCGATTTGTTATTTTCAGAATTAGCTGTGATAGTTCTATGGTTTAATCCGCTGGTTTGGTTTTGGAGGAACGAGGTGGAAAAAAACATTGAATATCAAACCGACGATGAATTACTAGAAAGAAAAGCGGTGAAACGAGATTCATATCAAATGAACCTCCTCAAAGTGGCCACTTACACTCGCCCTTTGACCATTACAACCAATTATAATCAGTCATTATTAAAACAACGAATTATGAAAATGAATACAAAAAAATCAAACAAACAGAGTTATTGGAAATATGCCTTTTTAGCTCCACTCCTATTTGGAATATTACTCTTAACTAACAATCCTCTTGGAGCTTTTGCACAGGAAGATATTGCTCAAAACTATGATGAGTCAAGTAATTCTCCAGTAACAAATGCGGATTCAGAACCTGAAAACATTAGAGACTTTGTCTTCAGTACAAAAGGCTGTAGAAACTTACTAAGAGCTGTAAAAAGCGAAAACATTGAAGACGTTAGGGAAACCCTAAAAAGTCAAAACCCAGACTGTACGTATACAGGAGATGGTGAGCCACGTACTCCCCTAGTGGCAGCAGCCAGAAAAGGAAATTATGAAATAGGTAAAATGATATTAGAAGCTGGCGGAGACTCAGAATACCACTATTCAATGGATGAAAGCCCATTAATGGCTGTTTCTCGCAGCGGAAATATTGAGCTTACACATTTACTCTTAGAATATGGTGCCGATGTTAATCGAGAGAGCCGCGGAGATGGCACAGCACTAATTTATGCAGTAAGAAATAACCGTTATGAAATAGCTGAACTGCTACTAGAAGCTGGTGCAGACCCATATCAGAATGTCCCTGGTGACGAATACGCCATGTTTCACGCAAGGTCTTCAAATAACAAGAAGATGATTAATCTTCTGAAAAAGTACGAAAAGTAAGCCATCCAAATTTGTGATATTATTTTAAAAGTGCTGTTAACTACAGCTAGCCACTGCTTTGCTTAATACCTCCATTTGAATGTAAGATAGAACGTAGCCACTGTCACATCGAGCAAAGCCGAGATGCTCCTACATGGACTATTCTCGTCTTCGCTCGAACTGACAATCCAACAAGCGGAATCTCAACATCGAACATCAAAACACCCCAACCATGTTTCAAAAAAACTTAAAAACAGCTTTCAGGTATCTGAAAAGCCATAAACAATTTGCTTTCATCAATATTATAGGCCTCACATTTGGCTTTTATTGTTTCTTTTTACTCAATGCCTACGTACTTCGCGAACGTTCTTTTGACCAGAATCAGGAGCAGGTATTTCGTTTGTTAGAAACCGTCACCGACGAAAACGGCAAAACCAGAGAATCGGCTCAACTGGCTCCTGCCATTTCTCGCAATGCCGAAAGCCTTTTTGATGAAGTGCTCTCACAAACACAGCTGGTAGGCATAGGCAGAAGAGATGTAGGAAACGACCCTGAGACAGTCTCACATGAACCCATTATTGTGATGGGCGATAATTTTACCGAAGTCTTTAATCTACCTTTTCAAGAAGGAACCTTAAACCCCGACTCTGATGGTATTGTACTTACCAAAACCATCAAAGAGAAATATTTTGGTGTCGAAACTGCTCTAGGAAAAACCTTGAATATAGGCCGTGCTAAATTTCCTGTGGCGGCTGTTTTAGATGATTTCCCAGAGAATTCGCACCTCACCAATGGCATTTTTATAACGGAACAAATAGCACGTAAGTTTTTTAATGAGTGGGATGAAGCCATTGCCTCTGATTTTCTAAACAGAAATTTTATCAGCTACTTCAAACTCGTTCCCAATGCAGATTTAAACAAGCTAGAAAAGAAAATTGAAACATTAACAAAGAAAAACTATCCCACTTCTGAGGTATTCAAAAGCACTTTTAAAGTGCAAGCAGTTCAAGATATTCACCTATACCAAAACGAGATAGAAGGCGAAATTAACAATGCCAAAGGCAATGGATTATATGTAAAACTCTTCTTCTGGATAGGTCTGATTATACTTCTGGTAGCATCTTTTAATTATGCAGGATTGCTAAATATCGCTTTTATGGACCGAGCCAAAGAAATTAATCTTAGGCAAATAATGGGTTCAGGTAAATTGGCTCTGCTCTGGCAGTTTCTTTCCGAATCTATCTTGTTAACCAGCGTTTCCATGTTTTTGGCATTTCTCCTACTTTTTATAAGTAAATCCTACATTCAAAACCTTTTTAACACCTCTTTAAATTTGTCGGAAATCCCGCTATCAGGTATTCTTTTTACCTTGGCTCTAGCCCTATTCGTTAGTTTCTTAGCTGTGGCTTATCCATTTTCTTTAGTCATTAAAAATGACTCTTTCCGAAATAAGCTATCAACCTCTAAACTTCAATTTAGACGTTTCATGCTCATTTTCCAGTTTGTGGCAGTCATTTCCTTTTTGATGGCTTCCATTGTTTTTAACATGCAGTTAGACTTCCTAAAAAATCGTGAGGCCGGTTTCCAAAAGGAGGGTTTGGCCACCATTGATGTGAACAGTTTTGTGCTTCGCCAAAGGTTTGAAGCCATAAAAACGGAGTTTTTAAGAATTCCAGAAGTAGAAGCGGTAAGCGTGACTTCACGCGTTCCTGGCGAATGGAAAAATATACCTATTGTGAAAGCCTTAAAAAATGGTCAAAGCATAGAAAACGCGGAAGATGCTCTTTTCATTGGTGCAGATAAAGACTTCCTGAAAACCTTTCAAGTAGAGCTTAGCCAAGGCCAAAACTTTACAGGAATGAATTCTGACAGTTCTAAAGTACTCATTAATGAAGCTGCCGTAAAAGCCCTCGGTTTAAATGACCCTATCGGTCAAAGCATTGATATACCAGCGGTCAATTTTGGAGGAAGTACAGAAACGCTAGCTCAGGTTTTTAAAGTCAGAATTGCTGGCATGGTAAAAGACTTTCAAATGGAAGACTTCCGAACCTCTGTAAAGCCGCTAATCATTAGCCACTGGAACAATCCCATTCATGCCATAGATTATTACACCCTCAAAATTAATAGTCCCGACTGGGCTAAAACCAGAATTGCTCTTGAAGAAGTTAATGATGCATTTGCCCCAGAAAGCCCAATAGAATTTAATGTTTTGGATGCCCAGTTTGACCGTTTCCTTCAAGCCGATTTGTCTCGATTTAAACTCTTAAACTTCTTTTCTTCCATCATAGTATTATTAGCCTTTATGGGACTTTTTGCCATGAGTGCCTTTGTAGCCAAAAGCCGAACAAAAGAGATTGGCATCAGAAAAGTTTTGGGTTCTAGCGTCACGTCCATTGTCAGTTTATTATCAACAGACTTTGTAAAACTAAGCATCATTGGACTCGCCATAGCCGTTCCTATAACCTGGTATTTGTTAAATCAATGGCTCGCCGACTTCGCTTTCCGCATTGACATAAAATGGTGGATGGCGGCTATTGCAGGACTTGCTTGCCTATGTTTAACCTTACTCACCATTAGTATTCAAGTTATCAAAGCCGCTCTAATGAATCCTGTGGAAAGTTTAAAGACGGAGTAAGAAATAGTCACTAAATTGAGACGTAAAACTCAAAAACAATGCCCTTCAAAATACTCCTTCTCTTACTTCTCTGTTATTCAAGCTTTTCTCAAAATACAGTTCCCACGTCCTTTGAAGGCAAAAAGCTGGTTTGGAATGATGAATTTAAAATTGAAGGAAAACCCAATCCTGAAAACTGGAGCTTTGAAGAAGGTTTTAAAAGAAACAATGAATTACAGTGGTATCAGGAAGAGAATGCCATTTGTGAAAATGGAATACTAAAAATCACTGCGAATAGCGTAGAAAGAGACAATCCAACCTATCAAAAAGGCAGCAAAGATTGGCGTTACAGCAGACCAGAAATCACTTTCACCTCGGCTAGCATCCATACTAGAAATAAAAAGGAGTTCCAGTTTGGTACATTTCTTATTCGGGCAAAATTAGACAGTACTTTGGGCTCATGGCCTGCCATTTGGACTTTAGGTGTTGAGAAACCATGGCCTTCAAATGGCGAAATTGACATCATGGAATTATATCGCGTTAACGGCGAAGCCACAATCCTTGGCAATATGGCATGGGGAACAGACCAAGCCTATAAAGCAAAATGGGATAACCGTAAAATTCCATTGACACACTTTCTTGCCAAAGACCCAGACTGGATAAACAAATTTCATATTTGGCGAATGGACTGGACAGAAAGCGACATCAAAATTTTCATAGACGGTGAACTTATCAATGAGGTAAAACTCTCTGAAACCATAAATCCCGACGGTTTTAATCCTTTCAAACAGCCACATTATTTTCTTTTAAACCTTGCCATTGGTGGCAATAATGGCGGAGAGCCAAGACCAGAAACCAAGACCATAAAATATGAGGTAGATTATGTGCGAGTTTACCAGTAAACCTAGGAGATAATACTAGCAAGAACCGTATCAAACAGAAAACTCATCATGTCCGAAAGCAAACCGAAATGTTCGCTTTCGGACATTTTAGCTTTTAACTAGTTTTCATAAAACCTTAATTAATAATACATTAAAGGACATGGCATGGTGTGTGAATTTAAATGTGCAAGTAGATGGCACTCATAAACTCAAACCCAACTATGTTAAAGAATTACCTGAAAATCGCTTGGCGAAACCTTCTTAAAAACAAGGGCTTCTCTATCATAAATATTGGTGGATTGGCTTTAGGCATGACTGTCGCCATTTTGATAGGTTTATGGGTTTATGATGAGCTTTCGTTTGATGGTTCACATGAGAAAAAAGACCGTATCGTTCAGGTGATGCAGCACATGAAACGAAATGGCGAAAAGAAAACGCAGCCATGGAACCCCTACCCTATGGCATCGGAAATCAGAAAACTGTATTCTTCCGATTTTGAGCACCTTGCTCAGTCTACCGGCAGTTACGAAGTGCTAAAGTCTGGAAGCAAAAAGGCGTTCAATCAGGGTAGTTTTATTGAAGAAGAAATAACTGATATTTTAAGCTTTGATTTTATTGGCGGCACCAAAGCCGCATTAAAAGAGCCTTACTCCATTATGCTTTCGGAGCGTGTTGCCAAATCACTCTTTGGAAACGAAAGTGCACTGGATAAAGTCATCAACATTGACGATAAATATGATGTAAAAGTTACCGCCGTTTATAGCGACTTTCCTGAGAACTCCACTTTTAAAGATTTGGCTTACGTGATGCCATGGAAGCTTTTTCAAATAAGAGAAGCCGAGTGGATAGAAACTATGGAAGACCCATGGCGACCAAACTTTGCTTTCACTTACGGTTTATTGGCCAAAAATGCTGATTTAGAAACGGTTTCTGCAAAAATCAAAGACACCAGACTTCGTAATTTGAACGAAAGACTTGCCCTACAAGAGCCAGAAGTTTTCCTTCACCCAATGTCTAAATGGCATTTATACGAAAAATTTGAAAACGGAGTTAACGCTGGTGGAAGTATAGAGTATGTTTGGCTTTTTGGTATTGTTGGTTTATTTGTTTTGTTTTTGGCTTGCATAAACTTCATGAATTTGAGCACTGCCCAGTCAGAACGAAAAGCGAAAGAAGTAGGCATCAGAAAAGCCATTGGCTCCAAACAAAATCAATTGGTTTTTCAGTATTTAAGTGAATCAGTTTTAACAGCCACTTTTGCCTTAATCATATCGGTAGTTTTATGTTTTGCACTCTTACCTAGCTTTAATGAAATCGCAGGAAAACAAATCAAAATTGAATGGCTTAACCCTATCTTTTGGAGCATCCTGATAGCTTTTACTCTTTTTGTTGGCTTGCTATCTGGCAGTTATCCTGCTTTGTATTTATCCTCTTTTAAGCCTGTTAAGGTTTTGAAAGGTACTTTTAAAGCGAGTCGGTTTGCAGCTTTGCCAAGAAAAGCCCTCGTGGTGGTTCAGTTTACCGTAAGTATTGCCCTCATCATAGGCACATTAGTCGTTTTTCAGCAAATTAATTTTGCCAAAGACAGACCACTCGGGTATAGCCAAGACAACCTCATTTATATTAGAGTTACACCAAAAACACATCAGAATTTTGAAGCGATAAAAACAGAGTTAAAGAATGCTGGTCATGTGGAAGAAATGGCAGCTTCTTCTACTCCACCTACCTACCTAGGAAGTACCACCACGGGTATAGACTGGGATGGAAGAGATAAATCGCAAAGTTTAGAAGTTCCTTTCTTTTACATTTCTGAAGATTATGGAAAAACTATCGATTGGGAAATAATTCAGGGTCGCGATTTCTCCAAAGATTTTGACGATGAAAGAAAAGCCTTTATTGTCAATGAAGCCGCAGCAGCACTTTTCAACAAAGACAATGTAGTCGGTCAAATGACAAGATGGGACAGCGAACCATTTGAGATAGTTGGTGTAGTTAAAAACATGATTATTGACTCGCCTTACGAGCAATCAAAACCAATGTTTTATCTGGTTGATAATTCTGGGATGCAGCTTTTTGACTTAAAATTATCGGGTGACAAAAGCATTGACAAGTCTTTAGCAGGCATTGAAAGTGTTTTCCAAAAATTTGACCCAGAAACTCCTTTTAGCTATGAATTTGTGGATGAGGTGTATGCCACCAAATTTGACATGTTAAGAAGACTGAGCAAGCTCATCAATATTTTTGCTTCGCTAGCCATTCTAATTAGCTGTTTAGGTCTATTCGGTCTGGCAAGTTTTATGGCCATGCAGCGGTCAAAAGAAATTGGCGTTAGAAAAGTTTTAGGTGCTACAGTAACCAATCTTTGGGCTATGCTATCAAAAGATTTTATCCTATTGGTATGTATTTCTATGCTTATAGCCGCTCCTCTTTCAGCATATTTTATGACTGATTGGCTTAGCTCTTTTGATTATAAAACAGACATCGCCTGGTGGACATTTGCAGTAACAGGTTTTGGAGCACTTTTTATCACGCTAGCCACAGTAAGCTATCAGAGCATTAAAGCGGCGGTAGTTAACCCAGTAGAATCATTAAAATCAGAATAATTATGATTAAGAATTACTTTAAAATAGCATGGAGAAATCTGATTAAAAGTAAGTCATTCTCCTTTTTAAACATTCTAGGATTATCTGTTGGGATGGCTTGTAGTATACTAATCTTACTATGGGTTCAGAACGAGGTCAGCTATGATACTTTCCATAAGGATTCGGACAGAACATACCGCCTTATTGTCAACTCCAGTGACTTTTATACCGCTGTTTCTTCTGCCGGTATGCCGGTTCATTTGGCAGATGAGTTACCAGAAATAGAATCTATGGTAAGAATCACAAAATTCGAAAACGTCTTTTTTGATATAAACAACACCGTTCATGAAGAAGAGCATTTCATGTATGTAGATTCTAACTTCCTTAGCTTTTTTGACTTTCCTCTTTTAAGCGGAAATAAAAACACGGCTTTAACAGCCCCTAATACCATTGTTTTGACAGAGTCAATTGCTCAAAAATACTTTGGAAACCAAGAAGCTCTGGGCAGGACGCTTAAGCTCAATAACCAAACTAATGTTGTTGTTTCTGGCGTTTTAAAGGGCTTACCTCCCAACTCTCACTTTAAGTTCAATATCATCTCTTCTGTGGCTTCTATAGCCGAAAGCAATCCCGATTTTAAAGAGAGAAGATGGGGGAATTTCAATTACTACTCTTATTTGAAAATAAATAAAAATGTTAATTCTTCAGAAACTGGCATAACAGATTTAGCCTCTAAAATTAACGATATTGGCCATAAGCACATGGATAATACTGTATTCAATTACAGATTACAACCTTTAGAAGACATTCATTTATACTCTGATTTACAACTTGACGTGGCTGGCCATGGGAATGTGCAGTATGTGGATATTTTCTTCATTATTGCCTTATTTATTTTGGTGGTGGCATGTATCAACTTCATGAATTTGGCTACGGCTCGTTCCGCCAAAAGGTCAAAAGAAGTAGGGCTTCGCAAAGCTATTGGTGCAGAAAGAGGCCAACTTATCAGTCAATTCCTCAGTGAGTCTATTTTGATTTCCTTAGTCTCTTTATTGGTCGCCATTGCTATTGTCTTTCTTACGCTTCCTTATTTTAATGAAATTGCAGGAAAAACACTAAGTATAGACGTTTCTGATGCCAACTTTTGGCTAAGCTTATTTGCGGTGGTTTTGGTTACAGGTTTGTTTTCAGGAAGCTATCCAGCCTTATACTTATCGGGTTTTAGCCCAGTGAAAGTTTTACGAGGTAGCAAAAAAATGTCTGGCGGTAATCTTCTATTTAGAAATAGTTTAGTGGTTACACAGTTTATCGTTTCTGCGGTATTAATAGTAGGCACTGCAGTGATTTATAATCAGCTGAGTTTTATAAAAAACAAAAACTTGGGTTTCGATAAAAGTAACATCGTAATAGTTCCTTTTCATGGCGAAATAAGAGATAAACAAGAAGCCTTATTAGCTGCATTGCAGCAAAATCCACTGCTAGAAAACCACAGTATATTTAATGAGTTGCCGACCAACTTAAGTACGGGTACTACAAATATTATTTGGGACGGGAAAGATGAAAATGACGGTCTTGTAGTTCCAAATATGAGAATGGATGCTAATTTCATTAAACTCTTTGATGTAGAAATTTTAGCGGGTAGAGGCTTTAGTGATGATTTTGCAGAAAGCAATCAAAACTTCATTGTCAACGAAACCCTCATGAAGCTCATGGGGCATGATAAGAATACGATAATTGGTCAAAAGCTAAACTGGAATGAGGCAGACGGAATAGTGGTGGGATTAGTGAAAGATTTTCACTTTAAGCCTCTCCAATACGATATAGAACCTCTGGTGCTAAGAGAACAAAAATATGGCAAATATTTAGCCATTAAAACTACCCTAAACCAAACGCAAAACACCATTTCGGCATTAGAGGATATTCATGCCAACTTAAATCCGGCGTTTCCGTTTACCTATTCATTTTTAGATGCTGACCTAGAGCACCTTTATGATGGTGAACAGCAAATGGGTCAGATATTTAATATTTTCGCCATACTCGCCATTTTCATTTCATGCCTTGGTATTTATGGCCTGTCCGCTTTTATGGCGGAACAAAGAACCAAAGAAATAGGCATCAGAAAAGTACTTGGAGCCAGTACCGCAGGACTGGTCAATTTGATGTCTAAAGACTTTGTTAAACTGGTTTTTATAGCTCTAGTCATTGCCGTTCCACTATCCTGGTACTATCTAAATCAATGGCTAAGCGACTTCGCCTACCATATCAGCATTTCTTGGTGGATGTATGCACTTGCAGGAATTTTGGTCCTAGGAATCACATTGCTAACAGTGAGTTATCAAGGAGTTAAAACGGCTCTTTTAAATCCTGTAGACAGTTTGAAAAGTGAATAATTAAGGTTCTCGACTACGCCCGACCTGACACTTCGAGAAAAAAAATAAATTATTATGATAAAGAATTACTTTAAAATAGCCCTCCGAAGTCTTAAGAAAAACAAGGCTTACGGTATTATCAATGTTCTTGGGTTGACCCTGAGTATTGCTTCTGGAATTTTACTTTTCACATTTATCAATTTCCATTTGGACTTTGATTCTTTCCATACCGATTCAGACCGGATATATAGAATAGTTACCGAACAAAAACGTGATGTCATTTCCTACCAATCTTCCGTGCCTCCTGCTTTAGGAGTTGTGCTTAGAGAAGACTTTGATTTTGACGAAAGTATAGTAAGAACAGTCAAGTTTGGCGATGCCCAAATCACCTATGCCGACAATAAGAAAATCATGGAGGATGCTGGTATCTATTACGCAGAATCTGATTTTTTCAACATCTTCAATTTTCCTTTTCTAGAAGGTTCTTTAACCCAAGAGTTTGAAGAACCAAACAAAGCTTTTTTGACAGAAAGCGTTGCTAAAAAGTATTTTGGTGAAGCCTCTGCAGCCATTGGTCAAACGCTAAAAATTGACAATACCGACCTAGTAACCGTCATTGCCATACTTAAAGATATTCCTGAAAACACATTCTTGAAAAATGACATTTTCGTTTCATATGCTTCTTTAAAAAAGGATGAAAACTGGTATGTAGCGGCCGACTCTTGGGGTGGAATTTCCTCTAGTCTTCAGTGCTTCGCAAAACTTAAACCAGGTGTAAATCCAGAGCAAATAGAGGAAGCCATGGCTCCTTTTCCTGCCAAATATAGGCCTGAAAGCTCCAATATTCACACTTATCAAATGCAGCCAATTAACGACTGGCATTTTAATGCAAACTATAATGGCCCTATGCCTAAAAGAACACTTTGGGTCTTAGGGATTATTGGTCTTTTCTTGTTGGTATCTGCTTGTCTAAACTTTATCAATTTAGCCACCGCACAGGTAATGAACAGGCTTAAAGAAGTGGGTGTTCGTAAATCTTTGGGAAGTCGTAAAAGTCAACTTTTTGGTCAGTTTTTAACGGAGACAGCCATTATAGCCTTGAGTGCTACGGTTATTGCTCTTGGGCTAGCCGTGTTGATGCTGCCACAGCTAAATCAGCTTTTTGACACCAGTATTGGCACTGCTCAAATGCTAAATGCTAAACTCATTGCTTTTGTTTTTCTTGTTTTTACATTAGCATCCTTGGTATCTGGCACCTATCCAGGAATATTGCTCAGTAAGTTTGAGCCAGTAACGGCTCTTAAAGGAAAGCTGAATAATGTAAATGTTGCTGGCCTAAATCTTAGAAAGACACTTATTGTAACACAGTTTATGATATCGCAAGTCTTAATTATTGGCATGCTGGTGATAGTAAAACAAATGCGTTTTAATCAACAAAAAGACCTTGGTTTTAACAAAGAAGCCCTAGTAATACTGCCCATCCCTAATGGGCAAGAAGCAGCAGATAAAAGAGCTTTCAAAGAAAGGCTATTAAATCAATCTTCCATTCTTAACAGTACTATTTGCTTTACCGCTCCAGCCTCCAATAGTAACTGGGGTACAAGTGTTAAATTTAAAGGAAAAGATGAGCAGGAAGATTTCCGAATGAACGTAAAAGCAGGTGATGAAGATTATTTAAAAACCTTTGGTTTAGAACTAGTCGCTGGTCGCAATCTTAGACGCTCCGACACCCTGAATGAAATATTGGTCAATCAAACTTTCTTAAAGAAAATGAACTTCGCTTCTCCTGATGAAGCCATTGGGAAATACATGGAAGTTGCTGGAGAAGAAGCCATTCCAATAGTAGGTGTAATTAAAGACTTTCATGACCAAAGTATGCATAGCGACATATCTGCCGTAGGAATAGGCTCACATCAGGATGTCCTATTCTCATACGCGGTGAAATTAAACCCTGCCAACATGAGCGATGGCTTAAAGGCCATAGAAACAGTTTGGAATTCAGCTTATCCTGACAATGTTTTTACCTATGAGTTTTTGGATGAAAACATCAAAGAGTTTTATGAAACAGAGCAACGCTTACTTTCATTGATTCAGCTATTTACTGGTATTGCTATATTTATTGGAGCCATGGGTTTATTCGGATTGGTGTCTTTTATGGTAGAGCGAAAAACCAAAGAAATTGGGGTCAGAAAGGTTTTAGGCGGTTCCGTGGCCAACATCCTATGGATTTTTGGAAAAGAATTCACCATTTTGATAGGTCTTTCCTTTGTCATTGCCGCCCCACTGGCTTGGTATCTTAGCAAAGCATGGTTACAAGATTTCACCTTTAGAGTACCCATTGGTGCCGAACTCTTTATTGCAGCTTTAGTTTTGACGGTTTTGATAGCCACCGTATCGGTTTCTTTTAAGGTTATCAGAGCGGCATTGGTAAACCCCGTAGTTAGTTTGAAAACAGAATAATGAATTAATAAAAGCTATAACAATTATGAAAAACAATTTAAAAGCAATTGCACTCGGAGCTCTCTTATTAATAGGAACAGGAAATAGCTTCGCTCAAAAATCAGTTAGATATTTTGATAAGCTTACGGTCAATCCAAATATTGAAGTAGTATTTAAGCAAGGTGCTCAAGAAAGCGTGGAAATAGAACATGCCAATATTGACAGAGATAAAATACTGATTGACGTTTCTAACGACAGATTAAAGCTATCTATCAAAGGCTGGAATGATAATGACAAACACAATCCATATCATGGCACTAAAGCTACTTTGGTGGTAACTTATAGAAACATTGAAGAGCTAATTTTAAAAGGTGACCAAGAGATTACATTTAAAGATAAATTAAGTGCAGAAGACTTTAAACTTAATATCTATGGCGACTCTGAGCTGTTTATAAACGAAGTAGACATTCTCTCTTTGGAAAGTAAAATCTATGGTGACAATACATTAAAAATTAAGTCAGGAAGTATAAAATACATGGATTTTACCGTTTATGGCGACTGTGAAGTAAACACCATGGGCATGGCTAATTATCAAACAAAAATCATGGCCTTTGGCGATGCCGAATTTGATGTTCATGTTTCCAACCATTTAAAAGTAAATGCTTTAGGAGATGCTGACATCACTTACAGCGGAAATCCAAAAGTGAGTAAGGGACTTTCATTAGGCGACACCTCCATTAGAAAAGCTAGATAGGCTAAAACTATGTTTAAAAATTACATCAAAATTGGCTGGAGGAATATCCTCAAAAGCAAAGGGTCTTTTGCGATAAACATCGTTGGGCTTTCTACTGGTTTGGCCTGTTTTATTCTCATTGGACTATGGGTAAAAGATGAACTGAGCGTAGATAAGTTTCATGAAAACGATACGGAGCTTTATCAAGTAATGGAAGTTCAGGAAGCCAATAACGACATTTCTGTAAATCCAGACACCCAAGGATTACTGGCAGAAACCATGGCTAAAGACCTCCCAGAAGTAGAAAAAGCAACTACTTTCTTTTCGCTAGTAAATGAAGGCTATGAGTTTAATCTAAAAACGCCCGACAATAAGATTGTTAAGGCAGGAGCCATTTTTGCCGACAAGCCTTTCTTTGAAATATTCACTTATCCACTTATTCAGGGGAATGCTTCGCAAGTTTTTGACCAAAAAGAATCGGTGGTAATCTCAGAAAGTTTAGCCCAAAAGATGTTTAACTCTACCGATGTTTTGGGTAAAACCATTGACTGTAGTTTTTTCGGCATGAGTGTATTAGCTAAAGTTACTGGCGTCATGAAAGATGTGCCAGCCAATAGCACCATGAAATTTGATTTTGTGCTTACCAAAGGAACCCTCTTTGACATGGTACCAAACTTCAAGGAATGGAGCAACGAAGGCACAAACACCTTTTTAACATTAAAAGAAGGGACTAATATTGACGCTTTCAATGCCAAAATCAAAAACTTTGTACATGCTTATAGCAACGATACCCGCTTTACTGCTTTTGTAAGACCTTATTCAGATGCCTATCTGTATAACAATTATGAAAATGGAGTTCAGGCCGGTGGACGGATTAATTACGTCAAACTCTTCTCTGTTATAGGTATTTTCATTCTTATTATCGCCTGTATCAACTTCATGAATTTGAGCACGGCTACCGCCTCAAAAAGAGAAAAAGAAATTGGTATTAAAAAAGCGGTAGGCTCTTCCAGAGGAAGTTTGATTATTCAGTTTTTGTCAGAATCTGTCATGACCGTTCTTTTTGCTCTGGTGGTGGCTGTGTTTTTGGTTTTGATACTGTTACCACAATTCAATGAAATCACCGACAAATCTATTGCTCTTGACATAGACCTCCTCACGGTTATTTACCTTATTCTTGGAGCTGTCATTACAGGTATAGTTTCAGGTTACTATCCTGCTTTTTATCTTTCAGGAATCACGACCATTGGCATTTTAAAAGGTAAAGTAAAATCTTCTTTTAGTGAACTTTTGGCTAGAAAAGGGCTGGTTGTTTTTCAATTCTCCATATCGCTTTTTCTTATTGTAGCCGTGCTCGCGGTATATAATCAGGTACAGTTTATTCAAAACATGAACTTAGGTTATGACCGAGAAAACGTGCTCTTTATAGAGCGAGATGGGCCTTTAATGGAAAAGTCGGAAGCATTTTTAAACAGAGCCAAAGAGCTTCCAGAAATCATAAATGCCTCTGCTATTCAAGGGGCCATTGCTCAGTCTGGCGACAACTCCAATACCTCAGGACTCGACTGGCAAGGACGCGACCCTGAAGTAAATCTGGTTTACGCCATCAAAACCGTAGACTATGACTTAATAGAAACGTTAAACATAGAAATGGCAGAAGGCCGAAGCTTCTCTCGTGAATTTGGAGCGGAAAACGAAAACCTAATATTTAATGAGACCGCCATTAAAGCCATGGGAATAGAGAACCCAATAGGGAAAAAAATTAACATGTGGGGCGAAGAAAAAACCATTGTAGGAGTAACAAAAGACTTTTTCGCAAACTCCATTCATGAGACTATCAGACCCATGATTTTCCGATTTTCTCCAGAACGAACTTCACAATTTGTCTTTAAAATTGCCAAAGGAAAAGAGGCCGTGGCAATAGCAAACCTCGAAGACCTTTACAATGAGTTTAACACGGGTTACCCGTTCAATTACTCCTTTATGGATGATAATTATCAAATGCTCTACGCCTCAGAACAGCGAGTAGCCAAACTTTCTCGCTATTTCGCAGGATTAGCCATTCTTATTTCATGCTTAGGATTATTTGGACTAGCCATGTTTAACGCTAAACAAAGAGCGAAAGAAATAGGCATCAGAAAAGTGTTAGGAGCCTCGGTGGGCAAAGTCGTTTTGATGCTTTCTAGCGATTTTGTCAAATTAACGTTAGTGTCGGCTTTTATAGCTTTTCCCTTAAGTTGGTATGGTATCAATAAATGGCTAGATGGCTATGCATATAAAGCTGAGCTCAATTATTCGGTGTTTATCTACTCGTTTATAGGTATCATCTTAATCACCATTTTAACGGTGAGTTATCAGGCCATTAAAGCTGCCTTAGTAAATCCTGTGGAGAGTTTAAAGAGCGAGTGAGCTCTTTTTCTCAAAAGACAAAAAGCATTATAAATTCTATACTTCATAACTTGTCCGAAAGCAAACCAAAATGTTCGCTTTCGGACATTTTAACTTTTAGCCACTTTACATAAAAGACTAATTAACAGCAAACTAATAGACATGGCACGGTGTGTGAAATTAAACATGTAATTGTACAGCACATATTTAA
Source organism: Arcticibacterium sp. GJ41-1 (assembly GCF_055808875.1). NCBI lineage: Bacteria > Pseudomonadati > Bacteroidota > Cytophagia > Cytophagales > Leadbetterellaceae > Arcticibacterium > Arcticibacterium sp. GJ41-1. The sequence continues at coordinate 5,251,825 of NZ_CM147888.1, forward strand.
ACGCAGACCAATCATGTTAAAGAACAATATTAAAATAGCATGGAGAAGCCTTAAAAAGTCTCCTTTTTTCACCTTCCTAAATACTTTCGGTTTAGCTATCGGTATGGCTGGTGGGCTACTTATTGGCCTCTACATTTATGATGAGCTAAGCTTTGATGACATGTTTGCCGATGCCGACAGAATTCATCGTTTAAATGTTGACATTAAATTTGGCGGACAAGCACAAGAGTTTGCGGTAGCTGTACCACCAATGGCAGCAGCCTTAAAAAACGATTTTTCCCAAGTAGAAGAAACCACAAGATTTAGAACTTGGGGAAGTATGCTTGTAAGGAGACCCGAAACCACAGAAAATCAGAAAGAAGAACAAAGCACCTATGCTGATACCAACTTCTTAAGTTTCTTTGGTCTGGATTTATTAGAAGGTGATGCGGCTACTGCCCTTGTACAACCAAACACTGCAATTTTAAGTGAAACCGCTGCAAAGAAATACTTTGGTAATACCTCCGCCATAGGCAAAAGTATCCTTATCAATAATGAAGAAACCTTTAAAGTAACAGGCGTAATTCCTGATTTACCTAAAAACTCTTTCTTAAGAAACTACAGTGTTTTTATGGCCATGGAGGGCTATGAAGAGTCTAAAAGCCAAGAGTGGGGAAGTAATAACTTCAATACATTCATCAAATTAATTCCGTCTGTAAATGCTGCAGATTTTGAAGAGCCTCTTCAAATTATTTTTGAAAAATACATGGTGCCTTGGGCTGCCGCTTTTATGCCAGGTCTAAACCGAGAGCAATTTGAAGCCGAAGGAAATTACATCAAATACAGCACGGTAGCTTTAACCGACCTCCACTTAGCCTCTAACAGAGTGGCTGAAATGAGCACCAACTCCGATAAGCAAAACATTTATATTCTTTCTTTCATAGCCTTGTTTCTGATGACGTTGGCTTGTGTAAACTTCATGAACCTATCTACTGCCCAGTCTTTAAAAAGAGCTAAAGAAGTAGGCGTAAGAAAGACACTCGGTTCTAGTAAATTTGGCTTAGTTAGACAGTTCTTAACAGAGTCAGGACTTATCTCATTTCTATCTTTACTCCTGGCATTAATAGTAGCCATTATAGCCTTGCCTTACTTTAACGATTTGGCGGGAAAAGAAATGACCATCCCATTTGCCAATCCATTATTCTGGCTCACCATAATTCTAACAACACTCTTTCTTGGTCTTTTCTCTGGTAGCTATCCGGCTTTCTTTTTATCAAGATTTGTACCTGTGAAAGTATTAAAAGGCGGAGGACAAACGAACATAGGTGGTGGAAACATCAGAAATTCCCTGGTTGTTTTTCAATTTGCTATTTCTGTCTTTTTAATCATAAGTACTTTGGTCGTATTTCAGCAGTTAAAATATATTCAAAACAAAGATTTAGGCTTCCAAAAAGACCAGATGCTCATCATTGATGATGTTTATGCTGCAGGTACTTCTGTAGAGTCTTTTAAAGAACAAGTTGCCAACTTAGGTTTAGTAGAATCTGCCACGCTAAGTAGCTTTTTACCTACTCCATCAAACAGAAGTGATAATGGATTTGAACTAGAAGGCTCTGGAGAAGAAAACAATTCCGTTCAGATGCAAAGCTGGGCAATAGACCACGATTATGCCAAAACATTAAACTTAGAGATGGTGGCAGGACGCTTTTTTGACAAATCTTTTAGCACAGATACAAGCGGAATTGTTGTCAATGAAACAGCTTTGTCTATTTTGGGACTAAGTCCCGAAGAAGCCATTGGAAAAAGACTGACCACTGGCGTAGGTATTGAAAACCCAGAATACTCTACCATTATAGGTGTGGTGAAAAACTTTCATTTCTCCTCTTTTAAAGATGACATTGCTGCACTAAGCATGCATATCGGAAGCTACGCGAACAAACTCACCGTAAGATTAAAACCTGGTGATTTTAAAAGCACCATAGCCGAAATTGAAGAAAAATGGCAAGCTGTGGCTCCTGGGCAGCCTTTTAATCATTATTTCATGGATGATTCTTTCAATAATACTTATGAATCAGAGCAGCGTTTGGGAAGTATCTTTTTCACTTTCACCATTTTGTCTCTATTAATCGCTTGCCTTGGCTTATTTGGTTTAGCGGCCTTTAACGCAGAAAAACGTACCAAAGAAATAGGCGTAAGAAAAGTGATGGGAGCCAGCGTAGGTCAAATAAGCTACCGACTTACCATCGACTTTCTGAAGCTAGTGGGTGTGGCTATTTTAATAGCCTTGCCTTTAGGCTGGTTTATCATGAACAAATGGCTTGAAGACTTCTCCTACAGAATTGATATTCCGATTTGGATTTATGCACTAGCGGCAATCTCTGCCATTGTCATTTCAATTTTGACCGTGAGCTATCAAAGTATAAAAGCCGCTGTGGTTAATCCTGTAGAATCTTTAAAGAGTGAGTAGTTCCTGCCTTCGCTCGAACTGGCAATCATTACAAAAGCATTAATCATGATTAAAAATTATTTCAAAATAGCTTTCAGAAACTTATTGAAATATAAGTTTTTCTCATTCATAAATATTGTGGGTTTAGGTATTGCAATTCCGTTTGCCTTACTCTCCTTACTACAGCTGCAAAGCTCTTTTGAATTTGATAATTGGCATCATGACAGAGACCGCATTTTCAGAATAATCACTGACGAGACCTCTGAAGGTGGAAGCAAACAATCTTACGCATCCTCTCCATTCCTTTTGGCTCAAAAAATGAATGAATATCCAGCCGTTGAAGTTAGTACACATGTATTACGTGACTTTGGCTGGGAGCTCAGTAATACGCTAAAAAGTAGCGGCGTAAACACAATTTTTGTTGATACTTCATTCTTCCAAGTCTTTAACTTCCCTTTGGAAAGTGGCGTATACCCAACCGAGCCTAACACACTTGTGCTAAGCCATGAAAAGGCCGAATGGTATTTTGGAGATGCCAATCCTGTAGGCAAATCATTGGAACATGTCACGCATGGCGAATTTAAAATAGTTGGCGTGCTAAAACCTTTTAAACCCAAAACGCAATTTAAGTCGGATATAATGCTATCCATGACCACTTATGAGAATCAAAACCCTATTAGCGATTTAAGGAAAAGTTGGGGCCAACTGAATTCACATACCTTCATTAAACTTTTTCCAAATTCAAAACCGGAAAGTATTCAAAATTCGCTTTCTAACTTAGAAGCCGAAGTCAATAATATTTTTTCAGCTGACACACAAAAGTCTTTGGCTTTCAATCTTCAAAACTTTGCGGACATCTCTCCAGCTATCCAAAAACTGGAATTTAACCCCTATGTAGAAGACATGCAGGATATCTACTTCAATTTCAGTATTCCCTTAATGATACTACTTCTTGCAGGTTTTAATTATACCAATCTAACTTTAGCGAGGTCCTTAAGTCGCTCTCTAGAAGTGGGCGTCAGAAAAGTAATGGGAGCAAAAAGGTCTCAATTAATTTACCAGTTTCTTACCGAAGCCATTATCATTTCTCTTTTATCTCTATGTTTAGGTCTTTTAATTCTTGGAATTATGAGGCAGTACATTCATGTACAATGGATAACTTGGGAAGTTGACAACACCTATTTAGTTTATCTATTATTCTTCTGTTTTGCCCTCATCTTAGGCTCTGCGGCTGGAATATTTCCGGCATTAATCTTATCAAAATATGACCCTGCTAAAATACTGAAAGGCTCTATTGGTCCTTCTTCCTTAGGGAAATTCAACTTTAGACAAGTACTCACTGTCATACAGTTTGTGGTAACACTTGTCTTCGTTTTTCAAATTGGTCATATGTACAATCAGTTTAATTACATGGCAAATGAAAATGACAACTTTAATAGGCTTGGTATTTATAATTTGACACTAAAAGAAGGAATTGACCGAAACCTTGAAAAGAATTTGAACGAGTTAAAGGAGGTTTCACAAATAGGATATACCTCACAAACTTTCGGAAATCTTCCGGCAGAATCTGGCATTAAACTAAAAGAAAAGGATGATAATACCCTTGCTTATTATTACGCTGTTGATAATAATTTTGTGGAGAACATGCACTTGGAAATTATTGCTGGGCAAAATATTCCTGAAAGCCATTCCGATTCTGCCAGTAGTTTTGTTTTGGTCAATAGAAATGCATTGAAAAGACTAAAAATAGAAAACATCAATGACGCCATTGGCCAACAAATAATCTTAAATGATAATCAGCACGTTCAAATCTATGGTGTAATAGAAGACTTCTGCAATTTCAATTATCAATTTGAAATTCAGCCAAATATTCTGCAGTTCAATCCAAGCATGTTTCATATAGCCAGCTTACAAACTAGTAGCGTTGAAAATCAAAAAGGTTTTGAAAAAGAAATTGCAGGAATTTGGTCTAGTTATTACCCATTTGACCAAGCCGTTGGCTCTTGGCTAAGTACTGACCTTTATGAAAGATATTACCCATCAGAAGACATGAAAGTAATGGCTTGGGCTTGTGGAGTAATCTTTTTGATAGGAATAATGGGGCTAATGGGTATCCTCACCTATTCCAGTCAAAAAAGAGTCAAAGAAATTGGAATCAGAAAAGTAATGGGAGCTACTATTTCACAAGTAACAGCTCTAATGTCTTGGGGTTTTGTGAAGCTACTACTAATTGCTACCGTTATAGCCTTACCACTTGGTTGGCTTGCGGGCTATTTTTTCACCAACTTCTTATTCACGTTTAATAATGGCATCAACTACGCTTACATGGCTGCCCTTGTTTTTTCCATCATAGGTATTGCGGTTTGCCTAGTTTTTACCTCTGCCTATAAATCTGCCATTGCTAACCCTACAGACACATTGAGCAATGATTAACCTTAAGAAAAATCAAATATCATGATAAAGAATTATTTTAAAATAGCGTGGAGAAATATCAAAAACGATAAAATGTTTTTTGGTATCAATATGCTTGGTTTAACCGTGGCGTTTCTTGTGGCCATTGTTCTTTTTTTATCGGCTCACTTTGAGTTTTCGTATGATAATTTTCAGGCCAATAAAGAACAGCTCTACAAAGTATATCATAAAATAAATAGACCAGAAAAGACGGAACTTAGTACGGCTATGCCCTACCCAAACCAACCTGCTCTAAAGGCAGAGTTCTCGGATGAAATAAAATATACCAGTAGAATTTTAGATGGCGGAATGTACCTTGAAAAAGGGGATAAACACTTTGACTTAGATGTCAATTTTGTAGACGAAGACTATTTTGAAATGTTTTCTTTTGACATGCTAAAAGGCAGCAAAAAGTCTGCATTAAGCCAGCTAAACAACATTGTTTTAACCCAAGAAACCGCTAAAAGTGTTTTTGGCGAAGCGAACCCAATAGGAGAAACGGTTATGGTGAACTTTGGTGCGGGCTCCGTACCGTTTACGGTCAATGGTGTCACACAAAATGCCCCAGAAAACTCCTCCATTGAGAATCAGAACTTAGTAAGAATAGAAACCTACCCAGGCTACAAAGCAGAAAAAGATAACTGGAATTCGAAAAATCATGACTTGTACATCCAATTGGCCAAAGGCATCAATTACACAGACTTCGAAAAAAGACTAAAACCATTTACCGAAAAATATTACCAAGAAGACATAAGCTTTGCCAAAGAATCAGGCTATGCTGGTGACAAAAACGGTGATATAATCACCACCAATTTATTACCTTTTTCTGAAGTTCATTTTGACCAAGAAGTTGGCAACCACCCTACAGACCCATACTATCCTTATATTTTATTGGCCATTGCCTTTTTGGTCATACTCATATCGTCCATAAATTTCATAAACCTCTCTATAGCCAAAGCCTTCAAACGCTCCAAAGAAGTAGGTATGCGTAAAGCTTTAGGAGCTACTAGAAAACAGCTCATTTGGCAATTTTGGAGCGAAGCTCTTATAACTTACAGCATGGCTTTTTTACTGGCATTGGCTGCCGCATTAGTGCTAATTCCAGAAGTAAATGCTCTCTTAAATGGTCATTTAGCGTTTAATCAACTTCTCCAAGCAAGTGTATTGATAACCGTTTTACTAAGTTTTGTGCTTATCACGGCATTGGCCGGAGGCTATCCTGCCTTAATGGTCTCAAAGTTTGAAACAGTAGCCGTTTTAAAAGGCAAGGTAAAATCTAGCATGATAAAAGGTGGCTTAAGAAACTCCCTGATTGTGGTTCAATTTACCATATCAATAGGTTTGATAGCGGCCACATTTGTTATCTGGAATCAAATAAATCATTTACAAAACAAGCCTTTAGGTTTTGACAAGGAACACGTCATCAGTATTCCTGTTGGAAACAGTATTGACGGCTATAATTTATTAAACTACTACAGAAATGCACTTGCTGGCGAGAGTCAAATTCAAAGTATTTCTGGCTCTGACGGTAACTTAGGAATAGGAAAAGACAACAGCAGTATGTCTTCCATTTTTGGTTTCACCCAAGAAGACAAGAATATTCAAACCAACGGACTCAATGTAGATTTTGACTATATAGAAACCATGGGTTTAGACCTCATTGCTGGTAGAGGTTTTGACAGAAAATACGCCACAGATAGCTCAGAGGCCTGCATTATAAATGAAGCCATGGCAAAACAGCTTGGCGGAATAGAGGGTTTGGTTGGAAAAAGATTGGACCTAGACGAAGGCAAAACCATCATCGGCATAGTAAAAGACTACCACTTTGAGTCGCTTCATAAAACGGTAGAGCCATTAACTTTGTTTTTCAATAAACCTTTCGGAATTTCCTATGTGTTGGTAAGAACGCTTGGCGACAGCCCCGCAAAAACCATGAAGCTGCTAGAAGAGAAACACCAAGCTTACGCACCGCAAGCTCAATTTCAAGCTTCATTTTTGAATGAAAACACCAACAATCAGTATAAAAAAGAACAGAAGTTTGCGAAGATATTTGTGACCGCCGCCAGCATCGCTATTCTTCTTTCTAGCATTGGGCTTTTTGCCATTGCTTTGATGGTAATTAAAAACAGAACCAAAGAAATAGGTGTAAGAAAAGTCTTGGGTGCCGATACTCATACCTTAGTGAGTTTAATGAGCAAAGATTTTCTGGTATTAGTGGTAGTGGCTATTTGCATTGCCTCTCCCATTGTTTATTATACCATGAATTCTTGGCTAGAAAAATTTCCGTATAGGGTAGATGTGGACTGGAAAGTGCTGACTTTGTCTGGTCTTATGGCTATTCTAATTGCCTTTTTTACGGTGGCATTTCATGCCGTAAAGGCTGCGAATATGAATCCTGTGAAAAGCTTAAAGAGTGAATAGTTCTCGGCTTCGCTGGAACTGACAATTAGCAAAAAACATCAATTATGATAAAGAATTATTTTAAAATCGCTTGGAGGAACCTTATCAGAAATAAGATATTCAGTTCTATCAATATTTTGGGATTGTCGCTTGGCTTAGCCGTGGTGATGCTCATTACGCTGTATGTTAAAGATGAGCTAAGTTATGACCGTTTTCATGCCCAAGAACCTAGGATATTTAGAGTAGTTAATGATTGGTATAGTCCAGAAGGGAGTAAAGGTGGTTCTGATAGCAACACAGGAAACCCGCAAGGCCCTATGTTTCAGGCAAATGTGCCTGGCATAAAGGATTATGTAAGAGTTAAAGGCGACTATCGTGATATAAAGTACAACAATGATGTAGAGGGTTTTGAAATGTTAAATGCCGACCCTTCTTTCTTTTCTATTTTTAGTTTTCCTCTAGTTTATGGCGATGCCAAAACGGCATTGAAAGAACCTAAATCCATTATTCTTTCTGAAGAAAAGGCTTTACAATTTTTCGGCAAGAAGAATGCTTTAAATGAAACCTTGGAGATAAAAGATGGCGAAAATTTTGAATACTTCACCGTCACCGGAATTACTAAAAAATCTCCGCAAAACTCCAGCATAAAGTTTGATATGCTGACGCCCTATGTACCGGAAGATTCGCAGGATGAAGAGTGGTTTGCCTACTTTCTTAACACTTTTGTGGTTTTAGAAGAAAACTCCAAAAAAGAAGAAGTAGAGGCCTCCATGCACACCTACTACGAAAAAGAAACCGCACAGGCGTACAAAGAAATGCTGGAAATGTATGGCGATGAAGGCAAAACGGAATACCTCCTTCAGCCTTTAAGAGAGATGCATTTAAGCACCGATTATGTGGCACAAAATGGTCTTAAAGACAGTAGCAATCCCATGTTATCTTATCTCTTATCAGGAATTGCTATTTTTCTACTATTCATTGCCTGCATTAATTTCATCAACCTAACCATTTCACAGTCACTCAAAAGAGCCAAGGAAATTGGTCTTAGAAAAGTAGTGGGTGGCGACAGGAAACAGCTTATTTATCAACTTCTTGGTGAGTCCTATTTAATTGGATTTTTCGCTTTTGTGCTCGCCATATTATTGGTTAATCTATTCTTACCAACGTTTAATAATCTGGCCAATAAAGCCCTTTCCTTCAACTATCTTTTAGATGCCAAACTTGTTGCCATTTACATTTTCACTTTTCTGCTTAGCTCCACGCTGGCTGGTTTTTATCCTGCTTTGGTTTTAAGTGCTCAAAACCCAGTCACCTCCCTTTATAACCGATTCAAACTTTCGGGGAAAAACTATCTTCAAAAATCACTGGTAGTGGTTCAGTTTTCTTTAGCTGGCTTTTTAATGGTGCTTTCTCTAACAGTGTATAATCAATTCAATTTTCTTGTAAACAAGGACTTGGGCTATGACGACAAAGACATAATTGAGGTCAATTTTGGTCAAAATATTGACAAAGAAAAGGCCAATATTTTTAAAGAAAAACTCCTTCAAAATGCAAACATCAAAGAGGTTGCTCCTAAAAACAGCGGTGGTTGGTTTAAATCGGCTAAAGTAAATGGGGAACAGAATCTAAATTTCGCCTATGAAACTATTGATGAGGCCTATATTCCTATGTTAAAACTTGGTCTTAAGGAAGGACGAAATTTCTCAGCAGAGTTTCCGGCCGATGCATCTACCAAAGTTTTGGTAAATGAGACTTTTGTAAAAGAAGCTGGTTGGGAAGAACCTCTAGGTCAAACAGTAAACTTTTGGTATAGCGATAATGAACAATACACCGTGGCGGGTGTCGTAAAAGACTATCATTTTCTTAGCCTAAATCAGAAAATTCGACCACAACTTTTCACAATGCAACCAAACGGTTTTGGTATGGCAAATATTAAAATTTCCCCAAAATCTGAATCGGCTAGTTTAGCTCATATTGAGACAACTTATAAAAATCTATTTCCAAGAAATTCGTACTCTTATCGTTTCAAAAACCTAGAGAATATCAAGGCCTATGAAACGGAAGCCAAATGGAAACAAATAACCTTTATCAGTACTTTGTTAACCATCTTCATTTCCTGCATCGGTCTTTTCGGACTTGCCTTGCTTTCTGCCGAAAGAAGAAACAAAGAAATAGGCATTAGAAAAGCCATAGGAGCGTCTGTCATGAGTATTGTTACCCTTCTTTCCAAAGACTTTCTTAAACTCACGCTTGTTTCTCTTTTCATCTCATTGCCTGTGGCCTATTTTGCTGGACAAAAATTTTTAGAAAACTATCCTTACAGAGAAGAAATGCAAGCTTGGATATTCCTTGTTGCTGCACTTGCAGCCATATTGGTAGCCTTGTTTACGGTGTCTTATCAAGCCATTAAATCAGCCTTGGTAAACCCTGTGGAAAGCTTAAGAAGAGAATAAAAAATGTCAAAAGAATAGAGCTTCCTAATTAACAAACTCTGTAATCCTAAAAAATTAATGCTAAAAAACAACCTTAAACTCGCCTGGAGAAACCTTACTAAGAACAAACTTTACACCGTCCTTAATGTATTGGGGCTGGGTAGTGGAATGGCCATCGCTATTTTGATAGGACTTTGGCTACAAGACGAACTTAGTTTCAATAAATATAATGCCTCTTATGACCACGTAGCATTATTACAGAAAAACAGACATTATAATAATCAAATTTCCACCGAAGCCTCAAACCCTGTTCCTTTAGGTGCTCAGCTAAGAAGTCTTTTCCCTGATGATTTTGACGAGGTGGTAGTTTCTTCTTACGGTGGCGAACGCTCACTGCGAGTAAATGACAAGACCATTACCAGAAGAGGTCTTTTTATGGAAGAGGGTGGCTTTGAGGTTATGGGTTTAGAATTAATAGAAGGCTCCGCCCAAAGAAAACTGCCTCCAAATGCTGTTTACATATCAAAATCTGCTAGTGAAGCTTTATTTGGAGAGGAATCTGCCGTAGGTCAATTGGTCAAAATAGACGAAGACGTGGATGCCGAAATTTTAGGCGTTTTTAAAGACTTACCACAAAACGCCACTTATAAAAGCATTTCCTATTACGGCTCTTTTGAAATGTATGAAAACATGGAAGAATGGGTAAAAAAATCACATGACGACTGGTGGACCAATGCTTTTCCTATCTATGTCAAAATTGCAGAAAATGCCGATTTTGATGCCGTATCGGCCAAAATTAAAACAACGCTTGTCGACGCTTATCCAGACGTTTCAAATCCAGAATTATTCTTATACCCAATGTCCAAATGGCACCTGTATCCAGAATTTAAGAATGGAGAGCCGGTAGGTACAGGATTGAAAAATGTTTGGCTATTCGGAATTGTTGGCGTTTTGATATTGTTTTTAGCCAGTATCAATTTCATGAATTTGAGCACTGCTCGCTCCGCAAAACGTTCTAAAGAAATAGGCCTTAGAAAAGCCATAGGTTCTTTTAGAAGTCAGCTAGTTTATCAGTTTTTTACAGAAACTTTTTTGGTGGTTTTTCTGGCACTTGTAGCTTCTTTACTCATTACAGCACTTCTCCTGCCTACTTTTAATGATTTATCATCAAACGCCCTCAGCATTCCTTGGACAAACCTTTGGTTTATCAGCTTACTGCTAGGTTTCTTCATATTAACAGGACTGCTTTCGGGAAGCTATCCGGCTCTTTATCTTTCGTCTTTTGACCCTGTCAAAACCCTAAAAGGCAAAGTGCTTGGCAAAAAGCGTGAATCCTATTTTAGAAAAGGGCTTGTGGTGCTTCAGTTTGGCATTTCCATTACACTAATTATCGGGACTATTTTGGTTTACCAGCAGATAGAGTTTGGCAAGAACAGACCCATGGGCTACGACCAAAACAATCTAATTTACTTTCAAAAACGTGCCGAAGACTTAAAAGGGCATTTTGATGCCATGCGAGAGAATTTGATAAAATCTGGTGGCGTATTAGAAATGTGTGAAAGCTCTGGTCCCATTACAGATATGTGGAATATTAACAAAGGCTTTCAATGGCAAGGTAAAAACCCGGAGTTAAAACTAGAATTTATTACACTGGACATTACGCCAGAGTTTGGAGCCGTGAGTCAATGGAATATTTTAGAAGGAAGAGACTTCTCTCGTGAGTTTAGTACCGACATGGAAGCTATGATTTTAAATGAAGCTGCTGCCGCTCAAATAGGTTTTGAAAACCCTGTCGGTCAAATTATAAATTGGCGAGAAAAGGACTTTACAGTGATAGGAGTAAGTAAAAACCTAGTGATGGAGTCTCCCTTTGAAAAAGTGAAGCCAACCATCTTTACAGCAAGACGACGTAATATGCCTTTCGTTTCTATGCGAATGAACCCAGATTTGAGTGTTTCGGAGTCTATCAGCCGAGTAGAAACTGTTTTAAGAGGTTTCAGCCCAAATGGCGATTTGAATATCAAGTTTGCAAGTCAAGTAACTGGCCTAAAGTTTAAGAGAGAAGAGCAAGTGGCCAAACTAGCTGCCGCACTTTCAATCATGGCTATTTTCATAAGTTTCTTAGGCATTTTCGGTCTTTCGTCTTTCATGGCAGAGCAGCGAAGCAAAGAGATTGGTATCAGAAAACTATTGGGAGCATCGGTGAATAGCGTGATACAGTTGATGTCAAAAGATTTCGTGATTTTGATTGGCTTAAGTTGTTTGGTAGCTTTTCCAGTGGCTTATTTCTTTATGAAAAACTGGCTTTCCAAATACGAGCTACGAGCAGATTTATCGCTTTGGGTATTTGCCGCCGTAGGTTTTACCATTTTTGTCATGACCATGCTAACCGTAGGTCTCAGAACGGCTAAAGCGGCTTTGGTAAATCCTGTGGAGAGTTTGAAGGGGGATTAATACCTGTATATTAAAAAATAAAATCATGTACAGTTACTTACTCCTTTACTAGGAAAACTCTTTATCTCGTCGAGTAGAATACGTTTCATCCCAAAACATTAATGCCTTAAATTCCACGCCATCACTATAAACAAAATATTTCCTGACTTTTTGGGAGTAACTTTCCTCTAAAGATATATTATGAGGGTTTTTACCAATTATGTGCGAAACTAACCAGACTATTTCTAAATCTTGCTCTTTTAAGAGCCTCTCCAGCCTATCAGAAGCTGCCAATAAGATTTCTTGATGTTCAGTGTTTACATCCCTATTTCTTGAACTCATTCTAATATTTTTAGCAACAAAATCGTTTTTCAAATCAGTAAAAGTAAGCGATTGATCAACTTTTGATATTTTAAGCTTATCTCTCATATACTTTGATGGCATCATGACAAATTCACCCGTATTATAATCTTTAGATTTCGTTATGGTATAAATCATAGGTTCTCCTTCGCCTGATCTTGTTGGGAGATAAACGCTACTTACCTCGTCCTCTATCCAATTCATCCACGTTAAATCAAAAACGTTCGAATCCTTAACTTCTGAAGGCCAAGATTTTAGAGAATCAATATCGAAAGAATCCAACCAAGAATTTTCTATTTCCGAAAAGAAACTTAGCACATCACTTATTCTATTCTTGTCAAGTAAAAATGCCCTTGCATTAATTGAAGTATTTATGGTCTGTGATGAGTTACTAAGCTTAATGTAGTGAAATAAAGAATAGCAATCTTTTTCACTCCCCTCTCGTAATTTAAACTGAAAAGATTTCAACCAATTCTCAAAATTAATACTAGGCTCCTCCTTAACAATTCTATCAATTTCAGCAATTACATCAGCTTCCATTCTAATTTCAGGCGATAACATTTCCTTGATATGCCATTTCGAATTTCGGCTTCTATAAGCCGCCAGTTGGCCATCTAAACTAAAAAAACTAATCCCAAAATTATCTATATTAATAATTTGATGATAGCTATCAACATACTTATAACCATCATCATACAGGTTTGCAGGTAAGTATTCAGCTAAATATCCTCTTATATAGTGTACCGCAATCCAAGTATATTTCTCCTCTTTGGTAAATACTTCACTTTTCCGTCCATGAGTAGCATTTGTACTGCTATTACCCTTCATTCTATCGAAACCTAAATTTTTAATATATGCCAATGCCACTGCAAGTACCCAATTGCTCGTAGATAATTCAAAATTGTTATACCTTTCTCTATACAGTTTTATTAATTGGAGTGCTTGCTCCGAACCTGAATCCTTTCGCTTACCGTTGATATTAGTGGGGTATTCTAAAAACCCTTCATATGCTTTTGGTAACACGTAGTATTCCAAATCATGTACAATTGGGTACGTTTCTAATAGCTCAAAACTTTGATCCTCCTCATCTAAATCCAATAATTCAATCTTAGAACCTGTATTCGAAGGTTTACTTTTTTCAAAATCCTCTTTTGATATTAAATTCAAATAAAATGCTTTGAAAACAACAGTTTGGAAGCCCGCTCTAACCACCACGTTGTAATTCTTTTGTCCTATCTCATTAAAGACATTATCAATTCCCCAATTGGCCAAAAGCTTTATATCGCTTTCTTTTACTACAAACCCCGCAATATTATGAGCTATAGCCGCTAAACCTTCTTGAATCAATGGATCTTTACAATAAAATATTTTTTCAAGTAGGAGGACAAACTCTTCCACATTACCCCTAGCCCAAATGGCCAAGGATGTTGAAGCCACTTCCTTTAGTTCCATGTCAATTGTTGACAATGCCCATGCCATTACCAGTGGACCTTGATTATGCTTATCAGTAGAGGAAACACTAAGTGAAGAAGCTGCTTCGTATGCATCAAAACCTCTTGTTTTAAGTGTTTCTATAATATTTGACCTTTCATACTGATTTCTCTTTTTCTCACTTAACGAATAAAGCTCCTCTGGATCTAAACCAGACCAAATCTTATCTCTCTCAAATGAATTTGAAAAAGCCAGGAGATAATCGTGAAGAAATTCCGCACCAAAATAAGCTCCCTCTACATGAACAGAAGGTAAGATTAGATTTTGGAGAAAATCATTTAAAGAAAACGTATCAACACTCATTTTAGATAAGACAACATCATGATACTTTCCAACCTTCTCTTTATCACCATGAATTAAAACATGCATTTGAAGCTCAAATATGTGTTTGGAAGAAAATCCTGTAATAAGATATTCATTTTGACCAATGAGCTTACCTGTTTTATTAAAAACCTCCAAAGAAATATTTTTAACAATCTCAGTATTCAGATCTGAACTAAACCGAAATTCGAAAGCCATATCAAATGCATCCCTTGGTGAAATTGGTAAAGCGTTATTGAATTTCTCAGGTATTGCACTTAATTTTCCCGAAAGAATACCTTCAACAACCATTTTTGACAGAACTAAATCAACAAGTGACTGATAACAGATAGAATAGAAAACTTCAAAACGATTTAGTGGTGAACCCTCTTTTAGCTTTTTTTCACAATAAAGTACTCCGTGTTCAACAAAGCTCTCTATCAAAATATCACATTCTTTAGGGCTTAAATAATCTGCACCCAGAAGTATAATGCTTTTCAGTTCTTCCTCGGATACTTTATCTAATTCATAAAGCTTATTACAAATAGTATCCAGACTATCTAATAAAGGTTCCTTCCAGCTAGACAGCTTACCTTTAATCAATGAGTGATTTAAGAATTCTTCATTCATCACTTCTAACTTGTCTCCCAAAAGCTTATTACTCGCCGTAACTATTTCATCAGAACTCAAAAGACTTGAATCCCTATACTTCTCGCAGAAAAGTTTAAGTGCAAAAAGACTATCCAAACCACTAACTTGGTCCAGAGATTCAATGCTAATTTTATATTCTTCAAAATATAATGGAGCCACATCTGCTACTGATACATCTCCAAGTCCAATTCGAACTATATCGTCCTCAAATTCGATCCTACTCTGACCAGTTGTATAAAAAGTGCCACGAGCACTAAAAATAAATCTAAGCTTTGAATACCTCTTGCATAAAACAAGAGTTTCATTTATTCTGTCTTCCCATTCTTTCTGATTTAAAATATCCTCTTCAATACCATCAACACAAATAATTACTTTAGAGTCTTCAAAGTTTTGCTCATCAGGTGAACCACTCATCCGCATATGATCATTTCTAAAAGCAGTAGATTCTAAAGCGTTTAATATCTCATAAATACTCCAATTGCTACAATTTAACTCATCAGAGAGCATTGCCTGCCAGCTTTTAACCCGAGCCCCTTTAGCCTTAATAATCAAGGCAGCTGAGCCATTCAAAAGGTGAAAATCCGTAATCTTAGCTAAACCTGCAGTTTTTCCGGTCCCCGGTCCTCCAGAAATCAAAAGCTTTTTCGATTTTCGCGGAGTTTGAAAACGTTTCAGATAGTTTTCTAAATCGTGTTTATGAATGCTATCCAAACTTTGTATTAACTCTGGAAGAATATTCAACTGTAAATTCGTCGGATTTAATTCTTCTAAAGAAGTTTTAGTCTTCCAGAGCGGCACCTCCTTGGCAACTATTTTAGGAAATGTTTCGATCCCATTTTTAACTTCCAAAAACAAAACCTGAAAGGCTTTAATAAACTCATTAAAGTTCTTTTGTATTACACAAAGTCTTTTATATAGGAAATTCTTTTCAGAAGTCGATTTAAATGCATCTATAATAGCTATAGAGTCTCTTAGGTCTCCGATTACCTGTCTTAAATGCTTAAGGTGTTTGTTTCTAATAATCTTACCATATACTAAAGCATCATATTCTTTAAAAATCTGTCCCTCCTTGGTCAGTTGAGGTACATATTTTTCTTTAAGCCAGCCTTGCTTTTGTAATTCGAATTTATCTTTTAATAAATTTATGGATATGACCTCATTTTCAAACCAATACTTGGCAATCCCTTCGTTCTCAGGTTTCTGGATTTGTTCCAAAATTCCATCTTCAAACCACCATATGATATTTATACTTGGGTAGCTCTTTTTTATATCGTCCCTAAATTCTTCTATTCGCGTCTCTTCGTCCTTTATTGGCTTCCCAGCTTTGGTACTTTTGATATTCTTTTTTGAACTAGTATTATGTGGTATGCAAATAATGTAATCTACTATTTCACTTCTTATTTCAACAGCTGTTTCTATAGACTTTTTAATTTGTTTAAACTCGTTGCCATTTAGTGGTTGTAAAAACCACTTAGCCTGAATTCCATAAACAGAACCATTCTTAGCTAACCCATAAGCCTCTATTCCTCCATCCCCTCCAGCTCCATTTAATACTCTAAATTTCACTAAATCACCTCCTAAACGCTCAAGCAGATAAGCTTTAAAAAGTTGGTTGCAGAGGCATTCAAATGCTTTCTCTTGGCTTTGATTGTAGGTATTAAGGTTTTTGATATTCATTTGTCAAAAATCTCCGCCTTGAGGTTGTAAAAGGCGTTACAGTTTGATACATAATTAAAATAACATTGAAATCATCAGTTTCCTCTTCAAAATCAGTATTTTTTTATATAATTAAAGACCTCCATAAATTGTAGTAACTTGTACATTTTATATTCAACCCATTCTTCAATCATGAAAAAAATACTTTTATCATTTGTACTTACTTTATTTATTACCAATCTAAGCTTAGCCCAAAAAGGTTGGACTTCCCTTTTTGATGGAAAAACGTTTAATGGCTGGCATATCAATGAAGACGACCCTAGCTGCTTTTCGATTGAAGATGGCACCATTAAAGTAGCTGGAAAAAGAGCTCACATGTTTTATGAAGGGCCTGTAGCAAATCATAATTTTAAGAATTTTGAGCTAAAGCTAAAAGCCAAAACTTTACTAGGTTCTAATTCAGGGATTTTTATCCATACAGCCTACCAAGCTACTGGATGGCCTTCTCAAGGATATGAAATACAAGTAAATCAAACACATACCGATTGGCGAAAAACGGGTAGCCTTTACGCTGTGGAAGACGTAAAAGAGAATTTTGCCAAAGACAATGTATGGTATGAGTATCACGTGATAGTAAACGGAAAAAGAATCATCATCAAAATAGATGGTAAAGTAGCCGTAGACTATACCGAGCCAGATGTACTTCCAGAAGATAGAGGTAATAAAAGACTAAGTTCTGGAACTTTCGCACTACAAGGTCACGACCCAAAAAGCATCGCCTTTTTTAAAGATATTAAGGTGAAGGTTTTGAATTAGGGTTAAATGCCGTTGGTGTAAAATATTATGGCAAAGCCCATTGGGCTTTGCCATTTTTATGAGACCATTATTATCTACTTTAATATTTCCAAAGTCACTTTGTTAAATGCTACGGAAAGCTTTAAGTATAGCTAAACTTAAGCCCTTCAATAAAATATTTTCTCAAAGAACATTATTTAGGAGAAGTCTAGCACTTCCATTTATTCTTTAAAAAGTTTTCAAATTTCACCCCTATACGTGCATTCCTGTTTCATCTAAGCTACATTATGCATATCATTGCATATTGCTTTGAACCTATCTAATCGAATGAACAAAAATTATACTATAGCCAAATCGGGAATTGCTTTCGAACAATTTACTGATGAATTTGTAGTAGTTAACCTTCCTGAAGGTCACTATTATAGCCTAAGAGGTACCGCTTTTTTTATGTTCCAGTTTCTTACCAAAGGCTCTAATGCCTCCAGTATATCTTCAGCACTAGCTAAACACTTTGATATTAGTGAACAAGACGCTCTAAAAGAAAGTGAACAATTTATTGATGCACTTCTTACTCACAAATTACTTCTAGAAACGGAAGAAGAAGTTGTGTTTAATATTCCCTCTCCCGAAGTTAAAAGTCCATTTTTGAAACCAGAAATTGAAACTTTTGATGACATGAAAGAACTACTCATTTTAGATCCTGTTCATGATGTAGACCCTCAAGAAGGATGGCCTTTAAAAAAGTAAGTTCGCCAAAAGTTTCCGTTATAATCCCTCTTTTTAATGGAGAAAAATATATTGAAGAAGCTATCAATAGTGTGCTTAGGCAGTCTTTTCGAGACTTAGAATTGATTATTGTAGATAATGGCTCTACTGATGGCTCTAGATTAATTGCGGACAAATTTGAGGATAAAATAAAACTTTTTATTGAGTCGAAAAAGGGGGTAGCTGCCGCAAGAAATTTAGGAATAAAGCATGCTCAAGGGGAGTACATTACCTTTTTAGACCAAGATGATTACTTCCTGCCAACAGCTATTGAACAGCTGTACGATGTTATAAACCAGTCCGAACACCTAGCTGTAATGGGCAAAACTCATTACTTGTTCGAAACTCAAGCCTCAAGAAAGCGATGGCCACAAATAAATGAAGAAGGAATTCTATTTTCAACACTGCTAGGTGCTTGTGTTTTCAAAAAGGAACTTTTCGAAAAACTCGGATACTTATTAGAAAACCCTGAGATTTCTGATGATGTAGAATGGTTTTATAGACTTGACCAAAAAGGAATAGAAATTCAAAAAGTAGACAGTGTTACCCTAACGTATAGGCAGCACGATAACAATACCACAAGCAGCCAAGAATATACCCAGGGAGTAATTCTAAAATTATTAAAACACACACTAGACCAACGAAGAAAAACCAATGCTTCTTAGTGTAATTATACCAGTTTATAACTCTCCTTTATACATTGAAGAGGCTCTTAAAAGTGTTATTAAGAATATCCCACTAGAATCGGAAATTTTAGTGATAGATGATGGCTCTACAGACCAAACTCCTAAGGTCCTCAAGAATTTTGATTATAACATTTCTATTCTCTTTAAAGAAAACGGTGGCCCTTCGTCCGCTAGAAATTGGGGAATTAAACACTCTAAAGGAAAATACATCAGCTTTTTAGATGCAGACGACATCTGGCCTAATGATAAAATTTCAAGACAACTAAACCATCTTGAGAATAACCCAGAAAGTGACCTAGTATGGGGAAGAACGCTACCTTTTGGTATTAATATTCGAGAGGAGAAGCCTGTTTTTAGTGCTTATCTAGGTGCTGGCTTGTTTAGAAAATCCGCCTTTGATAAAGTGGGAAACTTTGATGAACAACTATTGTTTGGAGAAGATATAGATTGGTATTTAAGAGCCAAAGAGGCTGGTCTTCTACTAAACATTGAAAACGAGATTGGCTTACATTATAGACTACATCAAAACAACTCCACAAATAACATATCGCTTAGAAATGCATATACTATTAAACTCTTAAAAAAGAAATTAGACCGAAGAAATGCTACCAATTAGTGTAATTATCCCTGTTTTCAATGCCGAAAAACACCTTCGACAAGCTTTAGATTCGGTATTGAATCAAAGCCAATCAGCATCAGAAATAATAGTAATAAATGATGGGTCAACTGACAATACCCTCCAAATATTAAATGGATATGCTAATCATATAAAGATAATAAACAGAGAAAATAAAGGCCCGGCCTTTACTGTTAACGAGGGCATTTCTTTATCAAAAAACGACTGGCTCTGCTTTCTTGATGCTGATGATTTATGGACCAATAATAAACTAGAAAAGCAATACGAATTTGCATTAGCTAACCCCATAGTAAAAGTATTTTTCGGGCTTAGTGAACAGTTTTTGAGCGATGAACTTACAGAAGAACAAAAAAGTAAAATTGCACTAATATCAAATCCACAAAAAGGTATATTGAGGTCAACCATGCTGGTTCACCGCTCTATATTCGAGAAGACCTCGTTATTTGACACTACATTAGTCTTTGGTGAATTTATAGATTGGTTTACAAAGCTAAAAGAGCATAATATACCTTACTTAGTACAAGACGAACTGTTTCATAAAAGACGACTCCATCCAAATAGTTTGACCAGTAAAAAAGAGCACCTAAAAGATTTTGCCATGCTGATAAAAAACAAACTTGATCGTGAGAGAAAAAGTAAAAATATATAAGTGGTCACTTGGAGTAATGGTAACAGTACTAATACTCCTACTAACATATAAAAAAAGATATTTCCTTGATAGACAATTAACTATTAGTATTCAAAAAATACACAAAGGAATAGCTGATCTAATTGAAACCCCTGAGTCTATTGTAGCATTTCAAACAATCTTCTCTAATATTAAATTTGATCAACCAACTTGTTTGAAAATTATAAATAACGAAGAAGACGAGGTATTATATGTTGCTGAAAAAGCTGGAAGGCTCTTCTCTATTAGCCTTAAAAGTAAGACACCAGTTAAGAAACTTATAATAGATATTTCAAGTCAAATAAATAGCTATATGAACAATGGCTTAATTGGCTTTGAAATTGACAACGCACATGATAGAATATACCTCCACTATAACTCTGACAAAGAGACTATTCAAATTTCCGCTTTTGAAAAGAAGAATGCATTTAAAAAGGAAAACCATATCTTAACAGTAAACCCTGTATACCATAGTGGAGGCACTTTAAAACTAGATAGTACTGGAAACCTCTTTATTTCAATAGGGGACTCTAAAAGGTTTGACAGTGAACAATCCAGTCAAGATTTAAGAAGACTTCAAGGAAAGCTCCTCCGAATTAAACCAGACTTAAATAACCCTTCTAAATATAGCATCCCAAATAATAATCCTTTTACTGATAACCAGTTTGGCTACAAAGAAGAAATCTATGCCTATGGCTTCAGGAATCCTTATAGATATACATTAGACCCCTTAACAGGAAAAATGTATCTCGGTGATGTAGGTGAGGATAATTTTGAAGAAATAAATTTAGTTATAAAAGGTGGCAACTACGGATGGAGTATAAAAGAAGGAAATCACGTTTATAGACAAGACACGAGCTCTTCTTCAATCAAAACAATTCCACCAATTTTTGAGTATGAACATGGACTTTCTGGTTTTTCTATAACCTGCGGCCCAGTTTACAGAGGCGAAGAAATACCAAGTTTACATGGTCTTTTGTTATATGCAGACTATGTAAGAGGTGCTATTTGGGCATTATCAACAGATAATCTAACAAAAACATTAATTGCCGAAAATTCAGGAAACATCTCATGCTTTGCCACGAACAACAAAGGCGAAATTTATTTTTCTGATCTAAGTTCTGGATATATAAAAAAACTAGTCAATATCAATCTGACAAATGAAGATAACAGCTAAAATCTTTGAGTATTTCGCATTCTTCTTGGTGGGGTGTATTTTATTGCTTTTAATCGCTTTTAAAAGCCACTGGTTTTTTCAATACAGTGGATGGCTAAGACTCCTGTATCCTATCTGCCTTTTTTTAGGCATGCTACTTGTTTTTTTTTACGGATTTAAAATAATCAACCTCAAGGGCACTTACGGCCTAGTTACACTTTTCTTAATAGAATTCATTTTATTCGCCAACCTACATTTTTCAGCCAAAAATCAAGAAGCCCTAATTTCCTCCTTGCCTTTACAGAATATGTTTTATAATGAAATGGCAAGTATTATGCAATACGAACCTACAATTAGTGAGTTTGATAGTATAATTGGATACATGTTTAAACCCTCATCCACTGCCATGTTCAGTAATCTAGAGTTTAAAACAAAAATTTCTACTAATAGTTTAGGCACTAGAGATGATGAAGCCTCATTTAAAAACCCTCAAATTATAGCTTTAGGAGATTCCTATACTGCTGGTTGGGGAGTAGAAAGCTCTGAAAGGTTCACTGAAATACTTGAAAGAAAAAGCAAATTGATGGTGCTGAATGCAGGCGTTTCCTCTTTCGGTACTGCTAGAGAAGCATTATTGTTAGATAGGATAGATTTAGACTCTTGTAAAATGATAATTATCCAATATTGCATGAATGACTATCTTGAAAATCATACTTGGCTTGACAGAATGTCAAAAGGAGAAACATTCAAACCCTCTTTTAACAAAGCTCAGTATTTATTACGTGTCAATGGTAATGAAATAATAAGTCACTACACTCCTTTTAGGTACTTGCATGCATACCTTTTAACCATCGGTAAAAGACTTTTCTCTAAAAACTTCTCCCTCCCTAAAGTGGCAACAAATGACATGCCTGAACATGCTGATTTATTCATTAAGGGTTTAGAAATAATACAAAAACGATTTAAAAATAGAATTTTAGTTATTAGTCTTTCAAATAGCTATGAAAGGTTAGACCCAGCTTTTGAAAATATCCTTCACAAAAAAATCATTAGTTCTGGATTATCCAATATTGATATTCTAAGAACAAGCCATCTTTTGAAGAAAGAAGACCATTTTTTTTTAGACAACCATATAAATATTAAAGGCCACGCCAAAGTCGGAAATGCCCTATATGATTATTTAAAAAATAATCCATTAAAATAGGTTTTCGGCTAGAAAAACAACTACATGAGCTGTAGGTATTAAAAGAAATACCCCTAAACCTGTTCCTGCCACTCTAGCCACAATAACCCACTTTAAATACCTCTTAAAGTATTTTTTATCCATTCCTTCAAACGCTACTTTGTCTGCTAGTATTCCGATATGAGGTTCTGTAATTAATATGGACAATACTGTAGCAAAACCTACAATAAATCCATTTAATGAAATACATGTTCCTCGAAGTGATGGATTTAAATAGCCCGCGTATAAACATGAAAGTACGCTTACAGTCAAAATAGCCTGAATAGCAAGGTTAGCCCCAATCATACTAATTGGCATACCTTTAAGGTTATAACCCTTTTTGAGATTCAAAACCTTTTCAGAAGCCAAAGATGAACGAAAAATTAACTTTATCCTTTCAAGCTTTATTTCCTTAAATACTCTAGTAATTGAATTTTGATGATGTGCTTTTTGGACTACGCTTGAAATACTATTAATTGTAAAATTAATAGCAAAAAGACCTGCAAATGCCCCAATAAAAGAAAGAGCAATAAGAAAAATAAACAGAAAGTCGTTTGGGGATTTTTGCTCAATTATTTCCAACTCCACAGTTTTAGATAAAAGTGGAGCCTGAAGTGTGTTTGCAAAACGAGTAAAAAGAAAGATAATATTATAAACAGAATAAGTGGCAGCCATTTTTTTTGTTTCAATGCCAACCATTTTTACTGAAAGGCTCAAAGTGCTCAAGAAATGAATGGATATTGTTAAAAACCCAATAACAAAAAGACTACTATCTACCACTTAAACTATTCTTTTTTGTTCTCTTTTCCACCTCGTAAGATACCAATTGAATAAATAGACCCATACACTTGGCCACCTTTCTTTTAAAAACATTCGGTAATAAATAAACCTACGCTTAGTTCCTAAGTAAACCATTGCCAAAGTGCCCTTTTCTCTAATATTAGACGATATTGAGTTATAATAAGACATCTCATCCCATGTCGGTGTTAACCCTTCCAATTCAGTTAAAACTTCTTGAGGAATTTGAGCGTTAAAACGTTCTTGTAAATATGGGATAGCCTTTTTTATAAACGGAGAATAACAAAACGACTTACTTAATCTTATAAATTCACTCCAATCAACAGCATCTACATCTTTTCTTAAGATCATTAGACAATCAGCCACCCATCTTATAGGAGGTACTGGGTCAAAGTCTCTACCATGAACTAAGGCAACAAAAAACTCATGGGTTGTATCTAACCTTTTTGTGTTTATCTCATCCCATTCAAATTCACATGCTTTCTCCCAAATAAAATCACAAGACTTACTTATTTGAGAATATTCACTAAATACATGCCAATGAAGGTCTATATCCATCCTCCCCTTGCCTTCTAAATGAGTGGCGTGTACAAAGTCAAGTATTTGCATATCCGCTTCATTAAAATCAACACCCAACTTAGACTTCGCTATAAGTTCAAGAACCTGCTCTTTATCCTTCATGGGAATCAGTAAATCTCCATCGTTCATCGGTCTATGCTCAATACGATCATAGTAATTGGTTGCCAGGCTTATTCCTTTAAAAACAATATGGTCTATTTGATACTCATTCAGTGCTTTTATTAACTCTTTTACAGATAGGGAAATCCGTTGATTTTTAACCCAGACATTCTTTTGATGGCCTTTTAGCTTTTTAAGATATGAATGGTTTTCTATACCTAAATTGTGAACAATTAATGGCAATAACCTATGACACGCCATATCTAGAGGATCTAAAAACTTAGAAAGAAAGTTTGGTTCCTCTGCCTTTAAGTTATCCAAATTCTCTTTTACCAACCATTTTTGAAAAAACATTAAAGCCTCTTCCCTTGGAAATAGAGCTGCCTTCAACAGTAGTTCATGCGATTCTGTAGGAAAATGCCCTCCCTTATCGTAAACTGAAAAGTCTGTTTTAATCATTTAAAAACTTAATTATTATGTCTATTTTTTTCGGAATTTGCTTTAAGTCTTTTCCCGTACTGAGCTCTATAACCTTCTTACCCTTTAGTAAACGAGATAGCTTATTAAAATAGGAAACATCTGTTTTCAGCAAGGCCATACTACTTGGGGCAAGTGCCATTAATGCTTTAGCAGTATTACTTTCTTTAAAAAATGTATTCTCTTCTCCTAAATACTTTGGAAGTATCACTCCCAAAAAAGGCATTTTGATTGCCATTTTTTCAGGCCAAAAATCATTTAAAAAAATCTGAGCCTTTTCTTTTGGAAGTACCTCTGCATTATAAATATGTGGTTTTAGTCTAGGAAAAAGAGATACCTGACTCTCTTCGAGCTTAGCAACATTATAGAGATTGTAAATATACTGTGTCTTAAAATTTACTAAAACTAAATCATCCCCTGCATATAGCAAATCTGAGTCTAAACATGATAAAGCTGCCGTTGACTTCCCTGAACCTCCTCTTCCTGGCATAAGTACACCACCTAATCCATTCCCTACAGCTGCAGCATGAACTATAGCATAATCATCAAGGCTATTAAAGACGTGATGAAAAATATCCCGAAAAGGAAAACTCCGCTCCCACTCTGGCATTTCTCCAAAATCTTTAATCCAGAAAAAAGCTTTTCTCTCAACCAAATCAACTAAATAAAAACAATTTTGCCAAGACATAAAACGGGCAATAAACCTGCTGCTATCTACCGTCGGTATAAACCCATTTTGGTCTAATTCATCCCAATCCCAACTGGGTTTTGGTAAATTAAGGCCACCATTCTCTATATCAGAAACATAAATACAATATTCACCATTTGTTTCATCTGAAATCAAATGGCTAATGGCTTTACTAAAGTTATCCTGCTCACAAAAACCACAATAATCAACAGTAAAAAGAATTTCACCTACCTTATAAGTTTTTGAATCACTTACACCAATACTTTGAAACCTTTCTAAGATTTCATCTACAAAAAGTTGATTCAACATTGTATTAAAAAATTCACCTTAATGTTTAAATATTTTACCACAAGCATTTTAAAAAATACCATTTCCTCAAATAGAAAAGAAGATTCTAGTTAATGAGAAATCAACAATGATTCAAGATAATTGAGAGTTTTATACTTACCCTTGAAAACTAGAAATTCTATTAAAACTAAAATGACAAAACGGTTAAATAAACTGGCAATTCCTTATCTCATAAATTTCATCTACACCGACCCTTTACTAATTTTGCACCCCATGCTAAAGATAGCCTACTCGCCTATTTACATTTATGAGCTGCCAGACGGTCATCGTTTTCCTATGGAAAAGTATGAGCTTATTCCGGCTCAGCTTCTGCATGAAGGTACTGTTAGTCAAGAAAACTTTTTTCACCCAACAGCACTTAATGACGAGGAGATACTCTTAACGCATACTGCCGAATACCTTGACAAACTAAAGACTCAAAATCTTTCAAGAAAAGAAATAAGAGCTATCGGTTTCCCTATGTCTTCTAAACTCATTGAAAGAGGAAGGTATATAGCAAACGGCACTCTTCAATGTGCCAGATATGCTATTAAACATGGCGTGGCCATGAATATAGCAGGTGGCACCCACCACAGCTTTGCTGACCATGGCGAAGGCTTTTGCATTTATAATGATATTGCCATAGCATCTAACATCCTTCTTAAAGAAGGAGTTTTCAATAAAATACTGATTGTAGACTTAGACGTGCATCAAGGAAATGGTACCGCGAAAATTTTTGAAATTGAACCACGTGTGTTCACTTTCAGTATGCACGGAGCCAAAAATTATCCTGTCAGAAAAGAGCAAAGTGATTTAGATATTGGCCTAGCCGATCACACAAAAGACGAACTTTATCTCAGTACACTTAAAGACACATTACCAAACCTTATAGAGCAAGTAAAACCGCAAATGGTTTTCTATCTTTCTGGAGTAGATATTTTGGAAACCGATAAATTAGGTAGACTCTCTGTCTCTATAGAAGGCTGCAAAGAAAGAGACCGCTTTGTAATGCAAACATGTCAAGATTTGAACTTACCCCTCTGCATTAGCATGGGTGGCGGATATTCTCCTGCCATAAGACATATTGTAGAAGCACACGCCAATACTTTTAGGTTGGCGAATGATATTTTCTTTTGAGAAATTACTTCTGAATATAAACCGTCTTCACATTCACAAACTCCATCATGCCGTCTTTTGCCAACTCACGCCCATAACCAGATTTCTTGGTACCGCCAAAGGGTAACCGTGGGTCAGATTTAACCAAATCGTTCACGAAAAAGGCTCCATCTGGCACTAGATTGATATACTCTTTTACCTGTTTCAAATCTTGGGTAAAAACACTAATTCCTAAACCAAATTCCGTATTGGCCGCTACTTCAAAAGCTTCTTTGGCATCTTTTACTTTGATAATAGGAGCCACTGGACCAAAAGTCTCTTCTTTAAAAACCGGCATATCGGCACTTATATCTGTCAAAACTGTTGGCTCATAGTAAGCTCCTTTTTGTTTTTGACCAATAAGCACTTTAGCACCCATCTCCACAGATTTATCAACTTGTTCTGCCAAAATATCGGCTAAATCTTCTCTAGCCAAAACACCAATTTCAGAACTATCCGACATCGGGTCGCCAGACTTTAAGGCTTTTACCTTTTCGACAAACCCATCTACAAATTTGTCATAGACTTTTTCTACCACTATAAAACGTTTCGCGGCTATGCAGCTTTGACCCGTATTCATAAAACGTGCTTTCACACCTATTTCAAAGGCTTTGTCAATATCGGCATCTTCTAAAACCACAAAGGCATTGCTTCCTCCCAGTTCTAAAAGAGATTTCTTGATGTTTTTTCCTGCCAAACTCGCTACCGAGGCACCAGCTTTTTCGCTTCCGGTCAGTGTAACCGCTTTGACTATATCATTTTCTAAAAGTGTCTCAATACTATCATGAGAAACCAAAAGATGCTGAAAAGCCCCTTCGGGAGCACCTGCTTCTAAAAATATATCGGCTATATGTTTGGCAGAGCCTAAAACATTAGAAGCATGTTTTAACAAACCAACATTTCCCGCCATAAGCGTAGGTGCGGCAAATCTAAACACCTGCCAAAATGGGAAATTCCAAGGCATAATAGCCAAAATAGCACCCATAGGCTCATAAGTCACAAAACTCTCATGAGCATCTGTACTAATGGACTTTGGACTTAAAAAAGCTTCCCCATTTTCAGCATAATACTCACAAACCCAAGCACACTTTTTCACCTCAGCTTTAGCTTCTGAAATTGGTTTGCCCATTTCTAAAGAAATGGTTTCAGCATATTTTTCAAGATTTTCTATCAGCAAAGCCGCAGCCTTATTTAAAACTTTAGCCCTTTCAGCAAACGACCTCGTTCGCCATTCAGCAAAACTCTCGTCTGCTTTTTTTAGCATAGCATCTAGTTCTGAAGCACGGTGTTCTGGGAAAGATGCTAATTCTTCATTATTGTAAGGATTTATACTTTTAAACGCCATAACTCATGTTTTTTTTACATAAAGGAGATACGAAACAGCAAGAGCATCGGACTCAAATTGACTCATTAAATCCGCTCTAAAATCTCCTTAAACCAAACCGTATAGTTTCCTTCGTTTTTAAGAAGGTCAGCTTTTACCTCTTCCACATCTACCCATTTAAAGTTTGCCACTTCTTCAGGGTTAGCCACAAAAGAGTCATTGTATTCACCAAAAAACACATGGTCAATCTCATGCTCTATTAAGCCATTATCAAATGCAGCGTGATATCTAAAAGTAAATTTATAGTCTATTTCGCAGTTAAAGCCCATTTCTTCTTCCAGCCTTCTATTGGCTGCTTGCTTAATTTCTTCTCCTTTATTTGGGTGTCCGCAGCAGGCATTTGTCCATAATCCAGGAGAATGGTATTTCCCAAAAGCTCTCTGGTGAATCAGCATTTTACCCTCCTTATTAAAAATAAGAACAGAAAACGCTCTATGCAGTTTGCCCTCTCTATGAACTTTTATTTTTTCATCGTAGCCAATGATTTCATCTTCGTCATTAACTAAGGTTATATTTATCATTACTTGTATGTTTGACACTTAATAAGAAGTTACTTTTAAATATATACGCTATTTTTGAACAAATGTCCTAAATTTCAACCTTAAAATTACTCAACCCTTAATCGCATGAAAATTTACAAAACTACCAAAGCCTTCATTATTGAAAACGAAGGTCAGTATTATTCGTCAAAACATACTAACTGGGATTCTTTTATCAATAGAGATAACTTATTCCAAGAGCTTCAAAAAGAGATTCAGAGCTTAACAGCTTCTCCCGAACTAAAAAAAGTAGCCTCGGAAGATAATTTAGCCCCTATCCAAAATCAAGAAGTCTGGGCTTCAGGAGTTACGTACTTAAGAAGCAAAAGGGCTAGAATGGAAGAATCAAAAGATTCTGGAGGAGGAGACTTCTATGACAGAGTTTATGATGCCGACAGACCTGAGTTGTTTTTCAAAGCTACTGCTGGCCGTGTGGTAGGTAATGGAGAAAACATCCGAATTAGAAGAGATTCCAAATGGAATGTTCCTGAGCCAGAATTGACACTTTTCATTAATACCTCCGGTCAAATTTCAGGATATACCGTAGGAAACGATGTTAGTAGTAGAGATATTGAAGGGGAAAACCCTTTGTATTTACCACAAGCAAAATCTTACGACAAAAGTGCAGCCCTAGGCCCTTGCATTTATGTGTCTGACAAACCAATTGACCCAGAATCTGAAATTAAATTAGAAATATTCAGAAACGGAGAGAATGTTTTCAGTCAAAACATTCAAGTAAATCAGATGAAAAGAACACAAGCTGATTTAGTTAAATATCTTTATACAGAATGTACCTTCGACAATGGCTGTTTTCTTATGACAGGTACTGGAATCATTCCTGAAGATGAATTTTCTCTTCAAGTGAACGATAAGGTTGAAATCAGCATTGAAAATATAGGAACACTATCAAACACGGTAGAAACAAAATAACATGACAATACAAGGAAAGAACATCATTGGTTTTAATAATTCATCAGAAGGTACCGTTGCCATTCAGGCAATCAATCCGGTAACAGGAGACACTTTAGGGCCTTTATTTTATAATGCTACTTTAGAGGAGTTAGCCTCAGCTACAGATTTGGCGGAAGACGCTTTTGCTGTTTACAGAAAGAAAAGTGGTAAAGAAAAAGCTACTTTTTTAAGAAAAATAGCGGACGAAATAGAAGCCATAGCTGAAGATTTAACTGCAAGATATACCTCAGAAACAGGCCTTCCAGAGGGAAGAGCAAATGGAGAAAGAGGTCGTACCTGCGGTCAATTAAGATTATTCGCCTCGCTTTTAGAAGAAGGCTCTTGGCTTAACGCCAAAATTGACCCAGCAATGCCAGACAGACAGCCAATGCCAAGAGTTGACCTTAGGTCAATGGAAAGGCCATTAGGTCCTGTTGCGGTTTTTGGTGCCAGTAACTTCCCATTAGCTTTTTCTGTAGCTGGTGGAGATACTGCCTCTGCTTTAGCTGCCGGCTGCCCATTAATATTCAAAGCTCACCCTGCACATTTAGGCACTTCGGAATTAGTAGGAACAGCTATTCAAAAAGCTGCAAAAGAAACAGGAATGCCTGATGGCGTTTTCTCGATGCTTCATGGCGACCCTGAATTAAGCCAAGAGCTAGTAAAAAGCCCTGCTATAAAAGCTGTAGGTTTTACAGGTTCTTATAAGGTAGGGAAATTGCTTTTTGACATTGCAAATGCAAGACCTGAGCCTATTCCGGTTTATTCAGAAATGGGCAGCACAAACCCTGTTTTCATTTTACCGAAAACTTTAGAAAGTCAAAAAGAAGCCCTGGCAGAAAACTATATCAACTCTGTTAATATGGGGGTTGGACAGTTTTGTACAAATCCTGGAATCTTATTGATTCAAAAGAATCCTGCTTTCATAAACATGCTAGAAGAAAAAGCTAAAAGCTCTTCTGGAGGAAATATGCTTACGCCAGGTATTAAAGATGCCTATAACGGTGGAATAGAAAAGTCTAAGAAATTCACTAAGATTATTGGTGTTGGTAAAAAAGCAGAAGGATTAACAGGTGTTGAGCCAACTATTCTTCATGCCGATTATCAAACATTCAAAGATAATCCTCAACTAGACGAGGAGATTTTTGGACCTACTAGTTTGGTGGTTGAAGGAAATTCTAAAGAAGAATATCTTGAAATAGCTAAAAACTTAGGAGGCCATTTAACAGCAACCGTTCACGGTTCGGAAGAGGAATTGACAGAGTATGCCGAACTTCTAGAAATTCTAGAACAGAAAGTGGGTAGACTAATTATCAACGGATTCCCTACGGGTGTAGAAGTTTCTCACGCCATGGTGCATGGTGGACCATTTCCAAGTACTACAGACAGTAGAAGTACATCTGTAGGTACTGGAGCTATTACACGCTTTACAAGACCGGTTTGTTTCCAAAGCTTACCAGATTCTTTACTTCCTGATGAGCTTAAAGAAGCAAACCCTCTAAATATTTGGAGATTGGTTAATGGTGAAATGACTAAATAAATAGAATGAATCTTCATCTAAACGAAAAAGTAATTATTGTCTCTGGTGGAGCCAAAGGTATTGGAGAAGGCATCTGTGCTCAGTTAGCATTAGAAGGTGCCTTCCCCGTTATCATTGGACGAAACGAGGAAGACAATCAAGCCTGTCTTGATAAAATTAACGCCGCTGGCGGTTTTGGTTATACCGTAAAAGCAGAGCTTTCAAAACCAGAAGAATGCGAAAGAGCCATCAAAGATGTCCATAAGCGTTTTGGTAAAATACATGGACTGGTAAACAATGCTGGTCTTAATGACGGTGTAGGTCTTGAAAGTGGCAATTATGAAGGTTTTATGCAGTCTTTGCATAACAATCTGGTTCACTACTATTTATTAGCTCACCATGCTTTACCCGCCTTAAAAGAAACAAAAGGCAGCATTGTAAACATCACGTCTAAAGTAGCAGAAACTGGCCAGGGTGGTACTTCAGGTTACGCGGCAGCCAATGGTGGCAGAAACGCTCTAACAAGAGAATGGGCGGTAGAACTGCTTAAATATGGCATCAGAGTAAATGCTGTGGTAGTGGCAGAAAGTTACACGCCAATGTATGACCGCTGGATAAAATCTTTACCAGACGGAGAAAAACAATTAAAAGAAATAAACAACAGAATTCCCTTAGGAAACAGAATGACAACGGTGGAAGAACTAGCCAATATGGTGGTATTCTTACTCTCAAAACGTTCTAGTCACACCACTGGTCAAATAATGCATGTGGACGGAGGGTACGTTCACCTTGACAGGTCATTAATAAAGAAATAAGAAAGCATGAAAAGATTTTGTTTGGCTCTAGATTTAAAGAATGACCCAAAACTTATTGAAGAATACGAGGTTTATCACCAAACCGCTTGGCCTGAAATTACTGCTAGCATAAAAGACGCAGGAATCCTTGATATGGAAATTTACCGTATTGAAAACCGTCTTTTTATGATAATGGAAACGGAAGACAATTTCTCTTTTGAAAAAAAGGCTGAAATGGATTTAAACAATCCTAAGGTTCAAGAATGGGAAAAGCTAATGTGGAAATACCAAGATGCCTTACCCTCTGCCAAAGAAGGAGAAAAGTGGCTAATGATGGATAAAATCTTTAAACTCTAGTCTTCATTCAGTTTATACCATTCCACATTTTCTAGGTTTGCTCTTCGTGATGCCCTTGCTTCTGGTGCATAGTGCTTTGCCAAATAATCTAGAATGGCAGGCTCAGACTCACCCAAATCCCACAGGTTTTGGGTCTTTTGCATCCATATAATCTTATCTTTCCAGCCCTCTCGGGTAAACCTATTTTGAGTAATTAGTTGGGACGAATGGCAGGCTGTACATTGCCCTTTTACCAACATTAAGTTCGGGTCAATAGCTAAACCACTTTCTGGGTCAATCCCAGAAGTAACTTCTATTTGACTTTGCGGCTGACTGTTTTTGCATTTGACCAAAACCAGAGAAACGCCTAACAATAAAAATATCAATAATCTCTTCATAGCCGTTTACCCCTCAATTTTCACCGCAATCCTATGGCATGAATTATTTAAATAACCTTTTGGGTTCCATCCCGGAATAACCATTGGCTGCGATTTCCCTTCTGAGTCTGTCGCTTTAGCCCACACCTCATAATAGCCTTCCTTAGGAAAATCAACTTCTGCAGACCAATGCTGCCAAGCCAATCTGTTAACTGGTTTATCTAATTGACAAACCTTCCAAGTAGCACCAAAGTCTGTAGAAACCAGCATTTTAGAAACTTCTAAATCTCCAGCCCAAGCATGCCCCCTAAGTTTCAAAGTTTTATTTAAACCTAACACTGCTCCTGTTTTAGGATAGGTGATCAAAGACTTGACAGGCATGGTTTCAATGATCTTGAAATCTTCTTCTGCCACTTTCTCTCCGGGTGCCACAGGGTTCTTAGGAACTCTGTAGCTTGTGCCAGTCATTTTTGGCCCATCATGTACTATATTTCTAATAGAAATTCTCTCCAACCATTTTCCTGAAGTAGATGCTGGCCATCCGCCAATTACTAGCCTTAAAGGATAGCCATTCATAGCAGGAATATCTTCATCATTCATGGCCCAAGCTATCAAAGCTTCGTCCTCCATCGCTTTTGAAATAGGTACACCTCTTGAAATGGGTTTCTTGTCAGGGTCACCACTAATGTGTGTGTCTTTTCCGTAATATCCGATATATACAGCGTCGTCTTTTAAACCTACATCTTTCAAAACATCTTTTAACCTTACACCAGTCCATTTCCCACAAGACACAGCACCTTCTGCCCATTGATTGCCAGAGGCAGGAGGATAATATCCCGCTCGACCATTTCCACCGCATTCCAAGGTTAATTGATAAGAATAGTGTTTAAACTTATTCTTTAAATCGTCAATAGAATACGACTTTGAGCTTACGGCAGACTCTCCATCGATAGTAAGTTTCCAGTTTTTTAAATCAATCGTTTCAGGCGGAATACCATTATTCCTGACAAACATTTTGTCGGCAGGAGTAACTTTATCATCCAACAAATGTGGAGGAGCTTCTACATTCCAAGGCCTATTATTAAGGACAATCAAATCCTTATGTTTTCCTGGTAAAATATCTTCTAATTGACTTTCTGATACTCCTAAAGGAAGAACGCCCTTTGGCAAACTTGCAGCAAACACAATATTAGAACCTACTAAATAGGTCAAAGGCCCAACCACTGATTTCTTTAGAAACCCTCGTCTATTCCAAATTCCAGATGACATATATCTACTAATTCTTCTTTACAAATGCCTTAAACAAAGTCCAAATTAACCATACAAATGGGAAACCGTGGAGTATTAGGTCAAAGTAATCCATCGGCATCATTCCGCTTGCCCCACCTAAAAGCCATTTCAATTTTCCTACAATATGCGGTTCAGGTGTAAAAGGGGCTAGACCTAAAGTTAAACATACCATCAAAGGCATCAAAATTTGCTTGAAATCAACCTTCATAAGCCCTTAGCCTTTAGTTGGCTGTAGCCAGCATTTGTCAAATTATAAACTTTGAATCCCTGCTTTTCTAAAACTTTAGATGCTCTAGCACTTCTACCTCCTACTGCACAGTATACAAACACAGGTTTTGATTTATCAAGTTTAGAAAGATTCTGCTCAAACTTAGCATCACTATAATTAACTAAATTTGATTTCTCTAATTTCCCATTCGCCCATTCTCCTGGCGTTCTTACATCTAATAATTGAGCATTTTCGGTAGACTTGTAAGTGCTCACAAATTCATCTAAAGGCAAGTTGGTTATTTGCGAGTTTGCTTCTTTACAAGCCATTACGCTTATCAGCATAAATAACAATAATACAATCCTAGACTTCTTCATATTCTACTTCTATATTTTTCGTTTCTATTTTTTCATTCTTACTATCCATTGGTATACATGCCGCACAACCAACATTCATCACCGCCTGATACACAAAGAAAAGACCTGCCATTACTAAAAAGTATTGACCTTCCATGATACTTACTATGGCGATATACCCACCCATAACCAGTCTCAAAATTCTCATGACGCTCCAGGGCTGAGCCAACAATTCTATAAATTTCATTCTATGTTTTTGTTTATACTACAATGATAAGAATAGAAAAAGGTTCTCTATTGAACATTTGTCACATGGTAGTCAATCAAGCCCTGCATAGGGTCTTGTAATATGACAACGTCGTTATCAAAATATTTAGCCAACGTAGCCTTTAATAAATCTTGAAAATAAAATCCTACGGAACCTACAAAACCAATCTTAAGATTTCCTCCAACATCATACCTCAATAAATTATGCTTGACAAATTCGTCAAAGGCTCTTGATACTAAATGAGATGCCCATTCATGTTCAAGATTAATCTTTAGAAAAGGAACGAAAGTTGCGAAATATGCATTTGGCTTTTCACTAGCCATTATCTTAAAAATATGCTCCCTCTCAAAACTTCCATACTCTTTTTCAAACTTGGTTTTGAGCTCTAACGGCAACTCATCTCTCAAATATGCCTTAATAAGTCTTTTACCCAAATCTGACCCACTACCCTCGTCTCCTAACCAAAAACCCAAAGATGGTACCGACTGAATTATATCATCACCATTATAAACACCCGTACTTGCACCAGTCCCAAGAATACTAGCAACACCTTCCCCTTTACCAAACAAAGCCCTACAGGCTCCTAAAAAGTCTGAAAAAGCATCTACTTCGGCAGAGCTGTCAATGTACTTATTCAAATAACCTGACATCACATTAATCTTGTCACTACTAGACACCCCTGCTCCATAAAAATGAATAGATGAAATGGCTTCGCCAAAATGTAATTTAACCGAGGTAAGTATTTCACCTACCTTCTCTTCACTCATAAAATGAAGATTTATTCCCTCCGTTTTAAAGATTCGACAAAAAGTACCTTGGCATAAAGCCCAATTGGTTTTCGTAGAGCCGCTATCTGCAATTAGCTTCATTTAATAACATCTGATTCCAATACAATTATCCGTATTTTTGTCGATTATTTTATGGAAATGAACGAATATAGCGAGCATACTTTGCCAAATGGCATCAGACTAGCACACAGACAGGTTACTCATACCAAAATTGTTCATTGTGGCATCATGCTAGATATTGGCAGTAGAGATGAAAAACCACATCAAGTAGGTCTAGCTCACTTTTGGGAGCACATGGCTTTCAAAGGAACAAAAAAACGGAAGTCCTATCACATCATTAATAAACTTGAAGTAGTAGGCGGAGAATTAAACGCTTACACTACTAAAGAGAAAATATGCTTTTACGCCTCTGTTTTAGATAATCATTTTGATAAGGCAATAGATATATTAAGTGATATTACTTTTCATTCAATATTTCCAGAGAGACAAATTGAAAAAGAAAGGGGTGTAATACTAGAGGAGATGTCTATGTACCTTGACAGCCCTGAAGATTCTATTCAAGATGAATTAGACAGTTTAGTTTTTCAAAATCATACCTTAGGAAACAATATCCTCGGCACAAAAGAAAGTGTTCAATCCTTTACTCAAAACGACCTTAAAAACTTTGTTGAAGAGAATTTAGATACAAGTAAAATTGTAGTCTCTGTCGTAGGAAATATTACATTCAAAAAAGCTATTCGCTTGGTTGAAAAATATCTTCTAGATATCCCTACAAAAAGCAACAATTCTATTAGAACGAAGCCAAGTAACTACAAATCGCAAAATCTTATTTTTGAAAAGCCCATTAACCAAGCTCATGTGGCTTTAGGAATTCCTTCTTTTTCACTACATAACAAAAATCGTTTTGCATACTTTACACTTATTCATTTATTAGGTGGTTCAGGTATGAATTCTAGACTTAATGCTAGTTTAAGAGAAAAACACGGTCTTGTTTATGGAATTGATGCAACCTATACGGCATTTACAGATAGCGGTTATACTTCCATCTTCTATGCCACCGAACCAAAGAATTTAAAGAAAGCGAACCAGCTCGTTCTTAAAGAAATAGAGCTGCTAAAAACTAAACCTTTAGGCAGTTTACAATTAAAGAATTTAAAGGAGCAGTTAATGGGTCAATTAGCCATGTCTGACGAAAGCAATCAAAGCTTTATGTTAATGATGGCCAAAAGTCTTCTGGACCTTAATAAGGTAAACACTTTAGAAGAAGTTTTCACAAAAATTAAGGTTATTGCTTCCAAAGACCTATGGGACCTCGCCATAGAGGCACTCCCACAAGATGCCTTCTCAAACCTTACATATAAGGCTACATATTAAAGAATATGTTTGAATCTCACATACACTATATACTCAAAGTTCTTTCACTACCACCAGCTATTAATAAGCAAGTCATTGCAGTAAACAAGATTTGTTCCACAAGAATAGTGATTAGTATTCCTATTATACTACTGCATATATAACTATCAAATCTTATCCAATTGATTTTAGCAGAATCATTCCATTACTTAACAAGCTAGAAGAATTTATAGCCAATTACCGTACACTTAATATCAAACTGATTTGGTTTTAGGGATCCTCGTAAAAAATCTTTATAATAGTTGAGCAATATCCCCTCCCCTATTAAAGAAATTCAAAAAAGAACTTAAAATTTGGGGACGTTTAAATTATTTAAATCTAGCTACATACAGCCTAAAGACTCACACCTGACTTTTGCAAAAGGGCAAATTCATCTATTTACAAATTACCTTTCCTTTTAAAAACTAATTAGAATGTTTTCTTAATACTATAATAAGGCTCCAAAGGGTCGAAATATCCTTTTCGTGACCATAGGGTTTATAAATTAGTAGTAAACTCATAGATGAGATGATTTTCTAAGCCCACAGGTTAGCCAAATGTACCGTTTAAATAACATCCCCGACTCTAGATATCCGAAACAGTTCTAAGATTTACTTATTAATCATAAAAATAACCAACACGTTAGTATTGAGTTTTAATAAAAAGGTGGCGGGACCCGTAGTCCGGCTACCTACTCGGACCATACCAACTATTTATGCATAAAAAAAACCCAACACGTTTCGTATTGAGGTTTAATAAAAAGGTGGCGGACGCGTAGTCCGGCTACCTACTCGGACCATACC